>JBNJGI010000001.1:0-64367 GCA_051819685.1 Nanobdellota archaeon
ACCATTATAATGAGAATAATTAACAAACTCAGAAAAATTAATATTCCTGAAATTCTCAGAAGGCAGATCATTAACAAAATTCGTATTTGAAACAAAATAATAACTTCCATTCGAAACATTACCAAACACTGAAACTGAATCAACCGAAAAATTATTCGAAGGAATCATAACTGTTTTTGAAAAATTCCCATAAAACCTAAAATCAGCATTTGAAAAATTAGAATAAAAACTTGATGAATTAATAACATCAATATAACTTTCCAAATCCAAATCAGAAAAGTTATAATCAGAAACTTCAAGCTCTAAAACAACATCGCTCTCATTCAAAGAAACATTCCCTGACAAATTATCAATACTTGAAAGCAAAGAATAATTTCTAAAATCAATCATATTGGAAGTATTCCAAGAATAATTCCAAGATGGAATGTGAGTTTCTTCAAAAACAAAAACATTACTTGAATTCAAATAAGGCAAAAACCTTGACTCATTAAAATACTCATAATTCAATTCAAAATCAAAAGAATAATTCTTCAAACTTGAATTTTCTTGAACCAAAAACCATTTCTGCAATGAATTCCCTGAAAATGATCCATCATCATAACTCCCATTCAAAGAAATCAATTCATTCAAAGAATTCCTGAATTCAATAATAGAATAATTATAATAATAAACATCTTCAGTAAAATTAGAAGAACCATTATACACATAAACAGTAGAATTAGTTTTACTTCCATTAACAACTGAATTCGAAGAATTAAGAGTTGATGAATTCAAAAACAAATCAACAGAAGAATCATCAATTGAAATCGATGAATTATGCACATCAAAATTAACATTGTCAAAAATACAATTAGTAAATTTAATATCAGGCAAATTAAACATAGTTATATTTGAATTTGAAAAATTAGAATTAATAATTTCACTTCCTGCACTTGAATTAATAAAAGTCAAATTAGAACTTGCACTAATATTATTCCAATCAACTCTTTTACCAACAAAACTTGAATTTGGAGAAGTAAAAACAACATCATTATAATCTCCTCCTGTTGTATTAACATAACAACTTAAATTTGATACATAAGGGCAATCTGCTCCTTTCGCTTCTTTTTCTTTATTAGTTGCATTAGCTAAAATCATTGAATATTTATTCGGTTGAAAGCTAACAACATATTTATCTTCATTTGGAACTTTAAAATTATATGAATTATTTTCATGAACTTGATAATATTTCAAATTTTGTTGTGAATCAAAATAATCATTACGATATTTCTGATTTACTTCATAAAAATCTGCTGAGAAGAAATAATTATTATAATTCCAATCAGAAGATATATTTTCAAATGAAAATGAAACATTATCTGAATATTTTTCAGCAAATATATCCATTGAATAATCAAAGTTATCATCTTTGTAATCGGTTATGTTGTTCTCGGTATATTGAATGACATAATTGTTACAATTTACTGTATTTTCTAGACATTCGCTTGATATAATTTTTTCATTTTTAGTAATTAAACTATTTCTGGGATTTAATTTAGTTGTATTATAAATTTCATTTTGATTATAAATAATGCTTGTTTCAAATATTGATGTCTTAGTTCCAGTTATAAAATTCATCTTGTTTTCTCTCATCAAGTCAGTTTGATAATGACTATAAATATTATAAGCATTTGGATTAAATTCAATGCTTTTTTTACTTAAATTTTTTATTTCATAAAATAATAAGGAATAAAATGTATCAAAACCAGTAGTTTCTTTTTTAATAACACCCAACTCCCACTCTCCATCGGAATCAATGTCAGTGAAAAAAATATCTGATGGAGTGTAATCTAGCTCATAACTTTGAAATTCTGCGCTTGAAAGATTGACTGATAGATTGTCTCTTTGAAGAATTCTAATATAATTTTGTGTTTTATCAAGACAAACTAAATCTTGAATAGTATCTTTATTAAAATCAAAAATTATAAATTCTTCACAATATTCTAAATTATTATTATCAAGATTTAGTGTTCCTGAAGTTATTTTTTGTGAATCAGAATCCTCAATTAATGCATAATTCCAAGGTTCATCATGACTCCCATTCAGCACAATAATGTCCTTATAGAAATCTCCATCAATGTCAAAAGAACCAAAAGAAGCCAAATTATTAAAAGTCCCACTCCAAGACTCAGAAAAACTAAAATCACCATCATAAGTAAGCAATATAAGCTCATCATTTCCACCAATCAGAATATCGCCATCTCCATCCCAATCGAAATCAGTAATAAAAAACTCATAAGAAGAATCAAAAGAAGAAGAATTAAAAACAGGATCCAAAGAACCTGAAGAATAAGACTCCAAATCATCACCAGAATAAATCAACAATTCCGAACCTAATATAATAATATCATCAACACCATCTAGATTGAAGTCATAGTTTCCTAACTTAAATCCATTCATAGAACTCAAATCTGAAAAAGGATTATCATCAGCCAAAGACAACTTCGGCTCATAAGGAGAAACATTCACACACGAACCATTATCCATAATACAACCTGAAAAAGAAACATCACCTACATCAGAAAACGAACAATTAGCGCTCCAATTAAAAGTCCCTGATTCAACAAAACTATAATCAAAAGAAAAAGGCAAAGAAGAAAAAGAAAAATCAGTCTCCTCAAAACTCAAATTACAATCAATAAAATCATGCCTCACACCCTCGCCGTCAACATAATGTACATCAGTTATATTATAATCATTCTCAACCGAAACCATAGGAAAAAAAGAAGGATTTAAAGACAAAGCCCAGTGTTCCTGATAACCGATACTTTTACTTTCAATCGTACCATCAGCACACTCAACTCCGACATAAGAATTATCACACTCATAACAAGTATAATTATAATAGCCATTCGAAAAATCAGGGACTAAAGAAAAATCAGCATTATTATCCGTAGAATTATAAAACGAAACATTACAATTTCTGTCTTCTTCTACAAACCCTTCTTCATCTGAAATTGAAAAATTGATATAAAGATCGCTTTCATCCCTGAAAAAATAACCTGAATCCGAAGAAATATCAAAAGAAACATCTTCTGCATAAACAAATGGAATTACAAGTAAAATTAACAATAACCAACCTCTTCTCATACAAAATTAATAACCAAAATCATTTATAAACCTTTTGACTCATTCGATGAATCATGGAATAAAGTTAAGGATTTTAAGTGATAATATTGTCTTGAAGTAATTTTTGAATTTGAAGTAAAACGACTTACAGGAGCGTAAATTCAATCAAATTCACCCTGAGGGACGAACATTAGTTCGCAATATCCCTCACTTTTTTTATTTTAAGTGTCAATTATTTGACAAAATTAGTCTATCCAAATTTCTGGGTTTTCTGCAAGGCAATATAAAAATACAACAAATTTCATGTCGTTAACTAAATAAACAAAGGATTTATAAATATAAATTTGATAAAATCTATTAAAAGAGGGGCTATATATGAATGAAATAAAAAAAACAGGATTATTAGTATTAACCTTGATTATAATCCTTTCCCTAACTTCCCATGCACAAATAACTAAAACCTCAGAAATAGGACTACCTTCAAACACGGCAAGAATATTCGATTTTGACAATGATGGAGAAAAAGAAGCTCTTGCATTCTCAGATAAAATAGACTCCACACTATCGAAAATATCATATTGGGACTACGATGGAAATTACTATTTAAAACAAAACATAACCAAACACAAGCTAAAAAGATGCTCATTAAGCTATCAGGACTATAATCTAGACGGAAAAATAGACATATTCTATACATGCATGGACAACAAAAGCAAAATAATATCAGCGCTCTATCAATACAATGGCACACAATTTCAACTAAAAAAGAATTTTACTCCATATACGCTTGACAAACAAAAAATAGATGAAAATGCATACGGAGACACAATATTCTTTGATCTGAACAATGACGGATATTCTGATATAGCTAACGCATTTCTATCAGAAGGTCAAAACCTTTCAATATTTTATTACAATCAAACATCAAAAGATTTTAATAAAAAGACATCAAGAATACCTCTTATAAACAACACAATCAAAACATTCTTCATCAAAAATATTGACTACGACGCAGACGGTGATTTTGACATAATAACTTATTCCTACGATGACGACCACTTTGATTTATTTGAAAATCAAATCTGTAATACAACTTCATGCTCTCAAAAAGCTTTGTTCAGAAAAGTGAACAACTCTAAATTCATAAACAACACCTTCTTTGAAGAAAAACATATAAAATCATTAAATATATTCGATGAAAATAAAGATGGATTTCCTGATCTATATTACATTGTAGATAAAGGAGCTAGAGATGAAGACACAAGAAACCTTGAATTCGGCTATTTCCTTAACAAACACAGAAGAATGAACCACACATTCTCGATAACCATCCCTTCAAAATACAACTTCACCTACACACACTCATCAACAAAACTGATAAACGAGTCATGGGAAAATTATTCAGGGAAACCTAATCATTATCAAATAACAATAAAAAATTCCAATTACACATTATCAACAGGCAGGACACAGAAAAAAAACATATTCTACAACCTTAACATAACTGCTGAAGATTATTCAAACGGTGAATATTTTACAAACAACTATGATTACAACTCCCGAAAAGGAAACCTATTATACAGAAAAAAACTGAATCTTACAATACCTAACCAATGTTACAACTACACACTACAAGCTGAATCACCTAATCTATTAAGAAGCAATATTTCAAAAAAATACAACTATTCAGACAATCTTGAATACTGCGATGGATATGACAATAATTGCGATGGAAAAATAGATGAAGCATTCAACTACACATGGCCGGATGGAAATAAAACATTAGTAAAACAAGGTTTCGATTATGATGGAGATGGATTTTTCCCTCAATATTATACAATAAATCATACAATCAATGAAAGTGGAAACATCACACAATACCAAGTAACATTCAATTGCACCCTTAAAAAGCAAAGGGAAAATACATTATACGATACAAACGATTATGACAAAAACATAATACCTATAGTGAATACTCCTAAAGAAACTATTAAAAGCGACAAGTCTTCAGGTAATACAGGAAGCATATCGATAAGAGAACCTACTGAAAAAAATAAAACAGAAAAAAAAGATAAAAAAGATGAAAAACCAAAACCTCAAGAAAAGCAAACAGAAGAATCATCATCTAAAAAAGACACATTTGCCCAAACAATAACCAAAGAGCTTTCAAACAAAAAATTCAGCCAAAAAACAACTATAGAACATCACAATGGGAAAACTGTAGTGACCGAAGAGATCAAGAATATAGACATATATCCATTAAATAAAGTAAAACTAAGAGTTAAGATACCCAAATACATATCAAGATCTGCTGAATATATAAAATCTCCTATTAATTTCAATATAATACAAATGGACCCTATAATAGATTTCGAAATAGGTAAAATTGACAGCTTCAGGAAAAAAACAATACAATACAAATTCGACAAAGAGATATCAGAAGAAGACGCAAAATTCATCCAAAGCACAATCACCTATAAAAATACGACAAAAGAAGAAAAAAGACAAATAGAAAAAAACATAAACGATACCAAAAAAACACTTAACATTTCACAAAAAACTAAAGTCAAAGACAACAAAACAATCGTAACTCTGGACCTTAATCCTCAGAACGAATCTGCAATGTACAATGTATCAGTCTTCCAGCAAATACCCAAATGTCTTATCGAAATAATAAACGATGAAGTAGCTGAATCTGATGTTAAATTCGATATATTGAACGCAGACCCATTAATAGTATGGCATTTTGACAAACTTATAGACAAGCAGAAAATACAACTAAGCATAAACTCAGTAGCCGACTCAAATTGTAGCGACATGATAACAACAAAAGCATTAGCAAGGCAGATAGTATTCTCTGAAAAAAAGATAAACTACACAAATGTAGCAATTGGTCTTCTATTCATCCCTCTCATAGGATTCATATTCATCCTTCTTTCTAACCTTACCAAAAAAGCGCCTGAAAAAACCAACAAAAAAGGCATAATTGGAAAAATAAGAAAATTCTTCAACAAAATAAATTTCAAGATACATGAACTAATACTCATAGTCCTGATAATACTCAACATACTCGATTTCATAGAGCTCCTTCCAGGTGATATTGATTACTTTAAAAAAATAATATCATGGATAATACTTGGTTATGTCCTATATGATGTAAGTATAACAGGAATAGTCACCGGAATAAGAGACAAGACACTTGACATAGCCCTCATAATATCTTTCTTCATGCTGACACTAAAAAACCTTGTCGGATTCGCTAAAGTAGCCATACACGAAGTAAATCTCATGAAAGACCTATACTCATTTATATGGAAACACAATACAATATTTGAAATCAACCTATTCCTTCTCGGAATAGCAGGAATATTTATTTGTTCATACATACTTGCAAAAAAAGAATCAAGAAACCCTTCAATAATAGCTACCTTCATAAAAAAACAGACATTCTTCAAAAATTTCACTCTAATCTTCATAGTATTATCAGGATTTTTCATAACAGTCTTTAACCTTATGTTTGAATGGCTTGCAATAGCAGTAGATGCCTTCATACTAGTAACGACCATGATATTCATTATATTTATCATAATAAAACACCACAAACATTTTAAGAAAAAAAGTAAAATAATCGAAGATATATCAGAAAAACCTGAAGAATTCTATGAAAAAGTAATATCCCTGTTCCATTATAGAAAATTCATCCCTCTCGCATTTTCAGGACTACTAATACTATTCATGCTGACCGAAATAGCCAACTTTCTAATACCTTACCTGACCGGAATATACGACATAATATACTTCGGTAACTTCACAGAACAACACATACCTATATTCAACATAAAAGAGTTCTTCAACCCTGATGCAAGCCTTTTTGCTCTAAAAGCTGCGCCCTTAGACCTTCCTTACAAAGCTTTAGTATTCTCTGCATACTGCTTCAATTTCTTTGCACTCATATACCTTCTCATACTACCTGCAAGATACTGGTATAATTACTTCGTCCAAAAAGATAAACCTATAACAGAAATAAAACACTTCCACCTATCGCCTGGAGAAACAGGATTCTTCTTCGCAAGCCTTATAATATACTTATTAAAACCAGCTTTCGGAATACAGAAACTTAAAACATATGACATAATAGCAAAAGAAAAAACACTAGTAGGGGTTAATATAACAACAAAACTGATAAACCTCGATAACCTTCCTATAATACTCCTTGTAGCTGTAATTGGAGGAATAATAATAACATTCCTTGCCTTCAGATTCAAAAAACAATTCACAGACTATCTTCTTTTAGCATCACTCATATTTTTCATAACCTATATATTTAAATTCTTTTCCACACAACTAAATTATTACACATCAACTATAATATCACTAATCACATCATCAAAAATACCTGCAATTATAATAGGAATATTCTTTATACTTCTATTTATAATATCATTCATATCGATATACGGAATTGGATTCGCCACCATGATATACCTTTACTTACCGACATCCTTTCAACATTGCTTAACAAAAATGCCTTTCTTCAAAGTAATATTCCACACTCAAAAAATGCATCACATCTCACACAGGAACTCCTCAGGAGACTACATAAAAAATGCATCTGAATTCATCAAAAAATCCTTAAAATCCAAACATGAATTATATTACATAGTAGAACACCTTGAAAAAAAAGGCTGGTCGATAGAAGAAATTGAAGAAGCTGTATCAAAAACAGTTAAAGATGAAGAAATATGGAAAGGATTCGATCATTACAAACATTACCATCACAACAAAAAAATAATCCATGCATTAAGAAAATACATAAAAAAAGAACATAAAACAAAAAATCTTGAAGAAATAATAGAAAACCTGAAAAAATTAAGACTTGACATAAAAGACATAGTACATGCCATAAGAGAAACTTCCAAAGAACACCAAATAAATAAACCGTACTTCAAACCTGGTTTCCAGGAAGAATGGACACATCACAAACTTATAAAAATTCTTAAAAAAGCCGAAAAAGAAGGAATCTCATTCAAGGAACTTCACGGAAGTTTCAAATACATAAAAAGCGAAGACGGAAAAAAACTTGCTGAAGATATAGCTGAAGCTTTATTAGAAAGACACTCAAAACTATCTGACCTTGCAAAAACCCTCAAGAATTTCAAAGTAAAAGAAGATGATATAAGAGTAGCATTGAAAACAATAAGACCTAAAAATGAAAAAGAAGAAGAAATCGTAAGATACTTATAAAAAAATAAAAAAAAATAAAATTCAATCAAAAAAATTCAATCATTAACTTTCTACAGCACTAATCTCGATAATACCACTATACTCTCCTGAAGGTATGTTCTTAGGAAGATCAAAACTAATACTGACATTATCCATATTACCCTTTGAGATAAACTTCTCACCATAACCATCCACAGTTAAATTTGCAAATCCTTCAAAACCTTCAAGAAGAGCACTAAATACAATATTCTTATTAGCTCTAACACCAATTCTAATATTTACAGTTTCACCAGGAAGAGCTGCATCACCTTCAATACTTTCAATAAAAAAAGGAGCATTAATGATATCTGCTGATATCCAATCACTAACTCCTCCACTCTTATCCAAAGCTCTTACAGAAATATTCACCTGATCATTATAAGACACATTGAAATTTGTATTATTTCCTTCCATAATAAAATCCTGTATCGCCATAATAGAATCATTAAAAATATATTCAAAACCATCAATATCATCATTACCATTAACATCATGAGACAATAAACTTAACATAAGAATATTATCTTCAGCCACAGCAGAAAGATTACTAACAACAGGAGCTCCATTAAGAACAATTATATCAACAGAATCCTTATCTTCTTTATAAAAAAAAGGATCAGAAGAAACAAAATCAGCTGAATTATTACCAGTATCCGAAACTCTTAACAAAGAATAACCATCACTAACAAGACCTACAGGACTCCCTTCGAAAACCTCACTATCACCATATCCTACAATCTCCTCATTCAACTTTACAGCGCCTTTATTATTCTGTAATTCGAGATCTCTAATAATATCGAAAGACTCATTCTCACCTATAAAAAAACTGCTCCTTGGAAGAACAGTCCTCTTTTCAAGACTTCCGTTCCAAACAACATTCCATAAATCATCTCCTGTAGAAGTATAAATATTAAAGCCGACAGTGTTCTGAGGCTCATAAAGGGGGTTATAGATTTCAATAAATTCTTTTCCATCATCACTACTGTCGGCATTATAGAATATCTGTTTTATCTGCAAGGCTTCAGCGCCTGAAGTCGCTATAATAAGCATCATCATAATAATAATCATCTTTTTCATTGTAGAAACAAGGAAGCATCAATCTGATTTATAATCTTCGGAGAAAAATCCGGAAACTAATCGAAAAAAATGAAAAACATAAAAATAAAATAAAAAAATTTCTAAAAATAATATACACAAAAATAACAAAAAATTAACGATTCAATGATACCAGACATTTTTTTCTCGGCATATTCTCAAATCTCAAAACATCTTTCTCTTCTTTTATATCATGGTATTCAAGGATAGTAAGTAATTCCTTAAGAACTTTTACAGTCGCATAAACATCAGACATAGCACGATGTGCTTCAGAATTAACAATACCGAAATGATTACATAAAGCACTTAATCTTTTGCTATAAAGATCAGGCAACAACCTATTTGCAAGCTTTCTTGTGCATAACTTATCATTTTTTAAATCAATACCATGATAAAACCTTGAATTATGTTGTAAAAAACCAAAATCAAAAGAAGCATTATGAGCTACAAAAATATCATCACCAATAAAATCCTTCAAGAAAGGTATAACATCCTTGATCAAAGGAGCATCTTTCACCATCTCATTATCGATTCCCGTAAGATTAGTAATAAAAGAAGGTATCTTAACTCCAGGATTAACTAAAGTATGGAATTTATCGATAATCTTTCCACCATCAACCTTTGCGCACGCAATCTCTGTAATCTTATCGGAATTTTTGGAAAGACCTGTAGTTTCAATATCAGTGATAACATAAGCCATTTATATTAAACATAGATTCCTGTTTATAATTTTTATTGCGATATACTTTATAATAACTAAAAAGTAGTCACAACAAATAAATTTTTAAATTCGTAAAAAATACAAAATAAAATGGACAGAACTATAGAGAAGCTAATATGTAATTTCAAAAATAATTCGAATAATCATGAAACTGTCGAATTGACTCCTAAAGAAAGGTATAGATTTAATGATGTTTCATCAGATAGGATAAACCAGCAAATGAGAAATCTTATAAAAGAAAATTTCAATCTTGAATCAATAGACCCTGATACAGGCAAAGTAATTTATCATGATAGTTATAATAGAAAAACAATATCATTAGAAGTGCTTGGATATGAAGAATCAATCATCGGTCATTATAGACCTTCACAAACAATTTTCTCTAAATTAAGGGATGAAAAATAAAAATTCAAACACCGATAACATCACTTTTAGTAACTATACCTGCAATCTTACCTTTATCATTAACCAAAACCATAGAAGAATGCTTTAAAATCTGTATTATAACATCCACATTAGTACTCCTGCATACGACAGGTGGAGGACTTTCCATGACATCCTTAACATTACAAGAACCTGAAGTACCTAAAAGACTCCTTTCAGTCACAACACCCATGACCTGATCTTTATCCTTGACAGGAACCTGTGAAATATTCTGTTTTTTCATAATATCTGTAACCTGATTGCATAAGTCATCCGGCTTCACAAAAAAAATATCTTTTTGCATAATCTCATCAGCACATAATTTTCTATCGCGAACCTTACCTTCAAGAGCTTCAATAATTTTTATCGCCTTTGAAAAGCCGGGATCTATAAGCCCTGATTCTATCTTGGCTATAAAAGACTGTGAGACATCCGAAATTTCAGCAAGACCTTTTTGAGTTATTCCAAGATTCATTCTTATACTTTTTATTTCATAAACATTCTTTATCATGAAAATAAAAAATAAACAATCATTAATAAATATTCTCATTGGAATAAAATTTTCAAAATATTTTATAAAAAGAATACGAATTTTTAAAATCATGGCGAAAAAAATAATAACATCGGAAAGTGTCACAGAAGGTCATCCAGACAAAGTATGTGATAAGATAAGCGATTCATTGCTTGATGCTTACCTTGAACAGGATCCGGAATCAAGAGTAGCGATAGAAACTTTAGTCAAAGAAAACACAGTCATACTGGCAGGAGAGCTGACAAGCAAAGGAAGTGTAAACATCCAGGAAACAGTAAAAAAAACATTAAAAGATATCGGATATGACAACGAAGAATTTGGGATGGATCTTAATCTCATCGAAGTAATTTCCAAAATCAACAGGCAAAGCCCTGATATAGCTCAAGGAGTAAATGAAGACGATCATGAACAAGGAGCTGGAGATCAAGGGCTTATGTATGGTTATGCTTCTAACGAAACCGATAACTACATGCCTTTACCCATTGACTTGGCGCATAAGCTTACAAAAAGATTAAGTGAGGCAAGAAAATCAAAAGAAATAGAAAATTTAGGACCTGATGGAAAAAGTCAAGTATCTGTAGAATATGAAGATGGAATACCCAAAAGAATTGTAAATGTAGTAATAGCACAGCAACATACAGATGATATAAATGAAGATAAATTAAAACAAGAAATAAAAGAAAAAATAATAAAACCTGTATGCAATAAATACATAGACGAAAATACAAAATATTATATAAATGGTACAGGAAAATTCATAATAGGAGGACCTGCAGCTGATGCAGGATTGACAGGAAGAAAAATTATCGTCGATACATATGGTGGAATAGGTCGTCACGGTGGTGGTGCATTTTCAGGAAAAGACCCTTCTAAAGTTGACAGAAGCGCTGCTTACATGGCAAGACACATAGCTAAAAACATAGTAGCAAAAGGATATGCTGATAGATGTGAACTACAAGTAGCTTATTGCATAGGAGTTGCAGAACCAATGAGTATTGCGATAAACACTTTCGGAACCTCTAAAATTCCAGGCAAAGATATAGAAAAATGGGTAAGAGATAATTTCAGTCTTAAACCGGCAGAAATAATAAAATATCTTGAACTAAAAAAACCAGTATTCTATGAAACAGCCGCTTATGGCCATTTCGGAAGAGAATCTTTCAAATGGGAAAAAATAATAGAATAGGCACAATCAAAAAAGTGAGTGATATTGCGAACAAATGTTCGTTCCTCCGGGCGAACTTGATTGAATTTACGCTCCTGTAAGTCGTTTTACTCCTTACCGCAAATTCAAAAATTACTTCAAGGCAATATCATCACTCATTTTATTGCATGTGCCATAGAATAAAAAAATACATAAAAAAGCAAAGTTATCACTTTGCTAATTTTTCTTTAAGTTTTATTTCATCACCTGGATGTGTCACACCATACCAAGTCTCATCAGTAGGATAGATTGACAAACTTATCTTTCCTTCTTTAATAAGTTCACCAATATCATTAGGAAGAAGACATTCTGCTTTCCTGTCACCCTCATGCGACCTCTTGAATGAATTAAGCTTTTCCTGAAGCATATCAAGTACCTCAGGCTGGAGACCAAAAATATTCATACTACAATATTCATTCCCTGTAAGACCTTTCTCTGAAATATTTTCCTTATAGATACTATAAATTTCTTTAAGGTCTTTAACCTTTCCATCCTCAACTTCAAAAACACCTCTATTATCATTACCATCTTCAGTTAAAGTATTCTTTAGGATAAAACCTGTAGTAACATTATTATCTTTATTTCTTAAATGATCTATAAGAATTTCAAAAGTTTTATCACCATAAATATCATCCCCGTTGCATACAACAAAAGGATTATCTATAAGATCTTTCGCTGAAAGCAAAGCATCCGTAGTACCCCATGGTTTATCCCTTGAAGCTTCATCAAAACTCTGTTTAGCATACCTGACACTTTTTCCCAAAAATAAATTTCCAAAATATTCTTTAAAAGCATCTTCAGTCTTATTTCCTACAATAAGAATAAAATCGTCAACACCTGCCTTGATAGCTTGTTTCATAGAAAATTCCAGAAGGGTTTCTCCTTCAGGTCCCACCTTTTGCAATCCTTTAATCTTTCCTCCGAATCTCCTTGAAATCCCTGCAACCATATAAACCAAACTTATTTTTTCATCCATTTTTATACCTCTCATTTATTAGCCATTATTTCAATAACATCTCTGTGAGAAATTTTATGTTCCTTCCCTACAGGCATCTTAGTCCTCACATCAACTGCTTTGATAAAATTATCTCCAAAATCAGAATGGAGCTTATAAGCAAAATCTAAAGCAGAGCTTCCAGGTGGCATAAGAAAACAATCAGGAAGAACATTACCATCAGAATCTTCCAACTTATTCACTCCTCCTGGAAAAATAGCTATATAGCCTAAAAAATCAAAAACTGCTGAATTTATAGACTTTTGCACTCCTGTCCCTTCTTCCAGCTTATCAAGAACATTTTTCTTGATAAAATCCAAGGCATTCTTCTGCTTATCGGTCATTTTACTTTCGCCTTTTTCAGTAATTTCAAAATTATTTTCACCAGGAACATAATCTATAAGACCATGTTTAGCAGCTTCTCTCAAAGCTAACTCACCTTCTGCAGAAGTAGGTACAATAATATGATCTGGAAAATCTTCCTTTAACTTATCTATATTCTCTCTTGATTTAGGGAAATCTGCTTTATTAGCAGCAATCACTGTCGGTTTTGTTTTTTTCCTCAACCCAGTAGCCAAAGATTTGAGATCATCCTCACTCCACTTCATTACATTTTCAGTATCAAGACCAAGATCTGATATAACTTCTTCAGCGATTATATCAGTAACACCAAGACCTGAAAGCTGTTTAGAAAGAGCATCTTTAATCTTACCATGAGTTTGTTGAATCTGTTTAGCAAACTTTTCCCAACCTCTTTTTATAATACCTAAATACCACATATCAAGCTCAATCTCTAAAAACTTTATATCTTCAGCAGGATTATAACTCCCTTGTTCAACAGGTTCACCTTTCTCGTTCGTGGAACCTGAAGCATCAATTACATGGATAAGGACATCAGCTTGCCTAATATCATCCAAGAACTGATTACCCATACCTGCACCTTTATAAGCTCCTGGTACCAGACCTGCAACATCGATAACTTTTACCGGAACAAACCTGAAATTACCAGCAATCCATCCTTCTCTGGGATTCGCAGTTTTCCCGAAATCTTTAGCAACGCTTTCTACCTTTACATAACCCACACCTTCATTTGGTTTGATAGTAGCAAAAGGATAATTAGCGATAAGAATCTCAGCTAAAGTGCTTGCTTTAAAGAAAGATGATTTACCAACATTAGGTTTTCCAACAAGACCGATTATCATAAAAAAGTCTTTTTCATGGATTTTAAAAATTTTACTATAAAATTAGTATATTATCACCGACATAAAATTTTTGTATTGCCTTACAGCAATTTTTAATTATTCTGCGCCATATAAAATACTTTTATTTATGTTACCAACCACTAAAAAAAAACATTTATAAATACAAAGAGAGAAAAAAGTATATTGAATATAACTTTGCGAGGTGAAAATAAATGAAAAAAGCTCAGGGAATGTCTTTGAACACAATAGTTATCGCTGCCCTAGTAGTAATGATCCTAGTGGTACTTTCAGTAATCTTCTTAAGATCAGGAGGTAATGTAAGTGAAACAGTAGGAGGATGTGAAGTACAGGGAGGAAAATGCGCAGTTGAATGTGGTCAAGGCGTATATAACACTGAAGAACATTCAATTAGGAGACCTGATTTGGATGATTCATGTAGTGAAGGAAAAGTATGTTGTATTAAAGGATGAAAATAACAAAAAAATCGCAACAACTATCTTTATCTACTGTAATAATCGCTGCATTGCTTTTATTAGTTCTTGCAGTGATTATCTATATTTTCAGCACAAGATCAGGAGACTTTAACAAAGGAGTTGGTGAAGTTGCCGGTTGTAAGGAAGAATTTTGTGTAGATAATAAAGATGATTGCAAAAAAATAGAAAATCGGCCTGTTGCAGTCCCTTCTGATTGTCGTGAATCCGATGAAGTTAGTTATTGTTGCAAACCATTAGGTTAAAAAATGGATCCTACGGAAATAGATTTCGGAAAGACCCGGTATCTTACGATAGGGATGGCGGTTGTATTAGTGTTGCTTATACTCATAGTAATAATGGTAATTATGAGTAAACATGCTTCACTCGCATTTGGACAATGAAAAAAATTAAATTTTCAAAGAAAGGAGCTCTAGGTATAGTAATGATGCTTTTCCTTGCTCTTGTAGCTTTTCTTATACTTTTCACTTTCGTAGGAAGATTTCTTAAAGTAGCAGATGAAGGTTTGCAGAGTGAAATATGCAGAGCGAATATCGCTCTTTTAAATTCAGAAATCAAAGAAAAATCTGATGAAAATTCTGGCATTATTGCAAGTACTTGGAATTTAGTTAAAGATAATAATGCCCGAGCAATGCTTAAAAATCCATTATGTACTTCTTTAGTTGAAGTATTTGATTATAGAGATGTTAAAGATAAAAACCAATTAAGAAAAAAAGTAGCAACTGATATTGGCGAAATGATGCAAAACTGCTGGAAAACATTTGGTGAAGGAAAACAAGGAAACACATTCGGACAGGAAAAAGGTTGGGCAGGAAGAGGAGATAAAAATAACTATTATTTTTCATGCTACAAATTCAAATTTAAAATGAAAGATTCATCTGATAGCATTTCAATGGAATATTTAAATGGAGATAAAGGACTTCTCTGGAAATATAATGTAGATGGAAAACCCTTATTCAATGAAAATGGAAGACTTTTAGAAAACAATAAACTAAAAGATGAAGATAAAATGATTGAAGCTACAATAAAACAATCTTCATTGATGATGCTATATGAAGAATACTATAATAATCCTTCTAGTGATAAAATACCTTACCTGGGATACATAACTTGGGATGGATATGGATATTATGAATTTGTTAAAAAAACTGCTTCCGGACTGAAAATTGATTCAGCTGGTGAAAATGTAGCAAAAGGCGCGATATCAGGAACAACTGCTGGAGTAATTGGAGCTGTAATTGGTACAGGTTTATGTTTTTATTTAGGACCCGGAGCTGTTGGTTGTGCTGCGTTAGGTAGTGCTATTGCAGGTGGTGCTGCTGCAGGTGGCGCTTCTCTTGCATCAAAAGGTTTAATTGATTCTTTTCAAAATAAAAATGTACCTGTAATGGCTGATGAATACAAATTAAAAGAAATATATTCTGATCAATACTATGAAGTAAGATACTATTCCCCTTATATAAAAAATATAGATGAAGAAAGCTGGGTTCTTAACAACATAAAAATCGTACCAATAAACGAAGAAAGTAAAGACAATAAAGAAATTCCGGGAGGAATATCATAATGAAAAACAAAAAAGCAATGGAAATGAAAATACTAATGACTTGGCTATTCATAATACTTGCAGCATTGGTCTTTTTAGTTCTAATCGGAATATTTTCAAAAAAAGGATTTGAATTTTTAGATGTAATAAACAATATTTTTTAAGATGAAAAATAAACAAAAAAAAGGAAGCTTCGCACTAATGAAATTAATATCTTACATAATACCTATAATTGTATTCTTAGTCTTACTAGCTTTTATTTTTCAAGATGATCTTAAAGCTGGAATGATAAATTTTGCAGATAAAAAACAACAAGAAATGGAAGATGCAGGAGAACTTTATGAAAACTATGGTGAAGGAAGAAGGAAAACAGGAAATAATGAAATGAAAATACATACGATGAATATAGCTCAGATAATAAGTTCTGCTGAATCTGAAAAAAAAACTTGCATTATAGATCTATCGTCAGAACCTTACATAAAAAAACCTTATGAAGTATTTGGAAAAACATCAGAAAAAAGTCATTATTCTTATCGGTGTCAAAACAATATGGAAAACTGCAATTCTAAAATATGTAATGCACAAGGAAACTGCGCTGAATATGAACTGGAAGGCATCAGTAAAATAGTATATTATAGGGATGATAAAGGAATGGCTAAGAAAAAAGGATATTCATTCGTTATGGATAAAGTAAAAAACTACATGATAAAAAATGGGCATATTAATGGAATATACTTCCTTAAAAGCAAAAATAAAAATGAAATTGAGGGAGGTCTTGTAGATTACAAGATAGATATATATTCATCTGAAAACATAGGAAGTGATCTTGAGCTTACAAATAAAATACAAGATAAAGAACTTAAAAAAAGGTTCTATACAGAACATGCTATAAAATTCTATAATATTCTTATCCTTCTTGACGGCCATGTAAATCTTCCGGGAATTTTAGGAGGGTCAGATTTAAAAGAAGAAGACGCTGATTTTTCTGGAATTGAAGTTTGCGAACAAAAAAACAGCAATTTAATTAGTTTCACTGAAAAAGATGATAAAAAAGTGAAAAAATATCTTTCTTTAATGGCTGAATCTATAAATAACGCTAAAAAAGAAAACTGCATAATAAAACTAAAATCTGATTTTTCTCTTGAAGAAGAAAAAGAATACTATTTTGGATTTTACAAAGAAAACAATAAAAACTTCCTTAAAGATGATATAAAGACATTAAACTATTATGATTTTGAAGAAAATCCTGATTTAGATTCAAGTAGTTCATTCGAAGAATTAAGAACAGGTTATAATTCATTAGAAGAAGAAGGAGAAAAATGGAAAAGAGCTATGATGATATCAGAACATTTTAAAAATAAAGGTGATAAAGAATTAGCAAAAAAATGGAAACAAGAAGCAATGGAAATCAAAAATCCGTTCCTTACTAATTATGATATTAACTCTGATACTAAAGAAAACCTTATAGGAGAAGTAGAAAGTTTTGATATAGAAAAACCGATAGATGATAAATATAAAAAATTCGGAGTAATTTATGATCGGGATTTTGTTTTTAATCACATAGAAGAAATTGGAAAAATAATAAAAGCAATAAAAGATAAAGATATAATCATAACATCTCTTACATTGCCTCCTTCAAAAGAGCTTAAAGTATCTGGTTATGATTCTATTTTTTTCAATATTATAAAAGAAAACGGTATGTTTGTAAAAGATAAAAATTATTATGCCGGTTTTGAAGGAGACTTATCCGAAACTATAAAAGTTTCAAAAAAATATCTTATAAAAGCCGGTAACAATATTTATTTTTATAGTTCAAAAGGAAATGAAATTGATATAAATGAGATAGATAAAGAATATATTTGTGAGGGATAAAAATGAAAAATAAAAAATCAATGCAAATGTCATTACAGACAGTCATAGTGGGAGTTATTTTATTATTAGTATTGGCAGTGATAATATACATATTCACCTCAAGGATGGGCGAACAGAATGAAGCAGTAGGGGATTTGCAAGGAAGTGTAACAGATAAATGTATTGATGAAGATGGAAACATAAAAGAAGATTGCGAATACACAAAAAATCTTAATGAAGGTTATATAATACCTTTAATACCTTTTATAAGAAAAAAATATTTTTTAAAAAGAACATGAAACAAAATAAAAAAGCCGGAGTTACCATATCGTTGCATGCGCTGATGGGAATAATAATTTCAGCCTTATTGATCTTCTTTGGTTTAGGTCTTATGATGAAAATTTTCTATACTCCTAATTACGAAAAAGAAGTTTTGAATTTCTGGAAAGAAGATATAGAAGAATTAAAATCTGGATACTTCACGCAATTACTTGATGTTGAAACAAAAAAATTCAATTCAAACAGATATTTACTTGTAATGATACCTAAAAATTATAATGCAGTTACGCTTAAAGCTGAATCAAGGGGTAATTTTGATTTTAGGATAAAAAACAAATGCAACAATAAAATATGCTTATGCATAGCTGATATAGAAAAACAAAGAAGCAGATATTGCAAAAGCCTAAGCTTCAAAAACATGAGATTCTATTCTGAAGGCGTAAATAATGAAATAAGAAAACAAAACCCGACACCTGATGATGGAATAATTAATGAGCCTGTTATATTCAATAAAAATTATGATATACAAAAAAAATATGATTACACGAAAACACCTTTCGTGATGAACAGAAACAACAATGAGATAGTAGTATGCGATACAAGAAGACTGTGTGAAGAAAATGCTTAATATTTTCAAAAAAGACAAAAAAGGTATGACTTTAGTTATGCTGATAGAAATAATTCTTATGGTCTCTTTTGCAATATTTATAATGTTCGGAGCAGAAAAAATAATATCTCATGAAGCTAAATACAGAGAATTGGATGTCAATAATCTTGGGCTTTTTCTTGAAAGAGCACCTTCCATACCATATAATTTTTATTATAAAATAAACTTCAAAAATAATTACAGTCTTGAAATTAATGAAAAAAAAGTCCTTCTTGACAAGCCCGATATGATAAATAAAAGATACATATATGACCTTTCAGATCTCGGTACATATTCAGTGGATATAAAATTCAAAAACATCAAAAACATTCACATCTATAAAATCGGCAATGATATGCACATAAAAAAATCCTATGATAACAACTTAGCTGACAGGATAATAAAAGAAAAAACAGAAAAAAAACCTCAAAAGATTAATTTCTATTATGAAGGTACTTCATCTTTAAGAACATCTATAAATTCCCACGATAAATTCAAACTAAAATCTCAGGAGAACGCTCTTGAGGATAAAAAAATTCCAATAATTATAATAGAAGAAAAAAAAGGCAAACCTGATATAGGCATATTCTATAATCCTGCATCTAAAGAAACAGCAAAAATATTATACAACGCAGCACTTGAAACCATCTATGAAGAATATAAAAATATTTTTGAAAAAGAAGACAAATATTATCCTTCCTTTCAGGATAAGATAAAATATTATCCGATTAAAGACTATAAATTCATAAAAGATAATGACATAGAAAGAAAAGGTGATCTGTTAAAAACACCAATAATTCATCTTGAGATTTATGACAATAATAAAAAACAAAAATACATGGATGAAATTATAAAAGCCCTTAGATAAAATGATGAAAGATAAAAAAGCTATAGCAGACATTTTTACAATAATGTCAAGAATGGGATATTATGTATTCGCAATCCTTATAGCTTCCGCATTATTTCTTTTCATCGGAGTTCTATTGAAAATGGGTTCTATAGATTATTACAAAAGCGATTATGGAACAGGTGCTATAAATCTTGAAGAAAGATTCTTTAATGAATTCGCTTATGAAGATGAATTTACAGGAAAAAAATATGCAAGAACGATGGATATTCCCAAAATAAAAAAAATTTCAAAAAAACAGCAATTAGATAATATAATGGGTGTAAGAGGAAAAAATTCGAAAAAAGGACTTAAAGTCACTATCTTTTCTAAAGAAAAATCAAAAATACTTGAAGTATCCACTTCTAATTACCCTCAAACACATGATTCTTACAAAAAAAAATATCCTATAATGATATATGAAAACGATAAATTCCAGGCAGGATTTATCGAAATGAGGTATTGGCAACCATGAAAAGTAAAAGAAGCCAGACAACACTAGTAGTAAATATAACTTTCGGAGTAATCTTTGTAATAGCAGTTTTTTTTGCATACCTTTTCATAGACCATGAATTCAAGAAACTGAAAGATATGGAAATAATAGAATTCCAGGAAATAGACAGTGCTTCAGCATATATATCCACATTGAAAGAAGCTGACAAAGATGCAGTTAAGGATCTTATTTCTATAAATAAAAAGATAATTGACAATATGGTAGAAAGTGATACAGCAGAAGGGAGACAGAAAGATAGGATAAAATACTATAAGACTTTCAGAAATGAAATAGGGAAAGAAAGTAATGCTGACTTTTCTCCTGAGTATTGGGTACTTAGATATTATCCTCTAATAAAAGACAATGAGCTGGAACTATTTGTTCCTGCCACTCTTTTTTTCGGAAAAGGAAAAGACCCTTATGAATTAGACTGCTCAAATTTTGGTGAAGCAGGGATATACACTTGGAATCCTTCAGTAAATCCTAATCTTCAAATAAGTACATTTTACAAAGAATACTGCAAGCTAATGGTGTTAAAAAAATGATAAGGAAATTTTCAAAAAAAGGCGTATCAATTTTCATAGTAGCTCTTATAATGTTTTTTCTCCTGGGATCCCTTACAATAGCAGTACATGAGATAACAAACAGAATAGATTTCCGTGAATATGCAGGAAAAGATGCAGCAGTCTTGACAAGATTACAAAGAATAACCGAAAGCCATATATTTTTTATTGAGACAGTAGCTGAAGATTACTTTAAAAACAAAGCATCAGATTACGAAGAAGCTATTAAAGGAGTCAAGTTCGAGCTTGAAAATACTACAAAACAAAAATATGAAATGCAGAAAAATCTATTCTTAAAAAATCTTGAACAAAAATTCAATAATTATTATAAACAAAAAGCAGAAACCTATAATAATTACATACAGGATAATATCAGAAAAAGAGATGGATATTTTCTTGATAAAAATATTGATTTCAAACTATACTCTTATAAAGACAAGCTCAAAGGAATTGCTTTAAAAAAACAAATAATTTCATCATGGAAAAAATCCGGAGGATATTTACATTACTTTCCTCATTTCAGTATAAATATGCCTGAATTAAAAATGCTGAAAAATATAGAAAAAATAAAAAAAGAAAGAGTAAAATTAGAAAAATGTCTCATAGAACAAGATAATTTCGATAACTGCAGGAAAAAATCTGATCTTGATATTCAAGGAGATTATAATAACAAAATAGCTGATCTTGAAATCAACATAGACGGATTCATATATCTTATAGAATTCAAAGTATAATTAAATAAAAAATAATCGTTAATATAATACCTGAAACAATACCTGTAAGTACTTCTGGAACAGAATGTCCGATTCTTTCATCCATTTCTTTCTTTTTTGACAATTTATTAAGCTTCAAAGAATGATTTTGCAACTCTCTTCTTAAACCTAATGCATCTCTTATAAAAAGTGCTGAAAATATCAGAGATACAGCAAAAACAATGCTAAAACCTTCAATCAAAAAAACAGAAGTGCATAAAGCTGCAACAAGTGAGGCATGGCTACTTGGCATCCCTCCATATGAAAAAAACCCTTTAGAACCATATCCTTTATTAATCAATGGTTTGACTACTTGTGTAAGCATTACAATGATAATACAATTAATTATTACAAATAAAGTTCCATCCATAAATGTTAAATAATTCCCATATTTATATATTTTTCAATATATATTCCTTTTCCATTCCTTACTCTTAATTCAAATATTACTTCAAAATAATTCATAACTCATATAATTTTATTTCCAAAATATTTATAAAAGGATGCAATTCCACAAAACACTATGGTAGCAGGAAATAAAAAAAGCGGAAGCGCTAAGAAATTCCATAAAAAAGTCTCTAAAGATACAGTGTTAAGGTTTAAGAACAAAAAACCTAAAGTTGCACGATGTCAATTGACTGGTGAAAAACTAGCAGGAGTGCCAAGACTTTCAAAAGCTAAATCCGGAAATGCTTCTAAAAGTAAAAAAAGACCTGAAAGGCCTTTCGGAGGCGCATTAAGTCCAAAAGCTACTAAAAGAGTAATGATCGAACGAGCTCGTAGTTGAATTGGCGACAATCGACATGATTCTCAGCTCGGAGGTTAAGATGATATACGAAATAGGAAGAGTATGTATGAAAATAGCAGGAAGAGATGCAGGTAATTACTGTGTTATCATAGACAAGAAAGATAATAATTTTGTAGAAATTGACGGGCAGACAAGAAGGAAAAAATGTAATATAAACCACCTTGAGCCTACAGAAAAATCAATTGATATAAAAAAAGGAGCTTCTAATAAAGAAGTATCTGAAGCTCTTACAAAAGAAGGTTTTGAGACAAAAGAAAAAAGCAGTTCGGCAAAAAAACCTTCAGAAAAGCCTAAAAAAACAGGAAAAAAAGTAAAGGCAAATAAAAAAGAAGATTCAAAAGAGAAAAAGAAAGAATCTAAAAATCAAGAATCTTCTGAAAAAAAAGAATAAAAAGTTATTTTTTCCTTAAAAATTTCCTGAGTTCATTATTAATTTTATTGAAATCAGGAAACAATTTTTCTTCCTTCTTGAATTCTGATGTATGATGCATCCTCTTTCCAGTATCAGATGAACGGAACTTATGCTTCTTATGAAGCATCTCATGATAGACAACATACTTTAAATATTTTTTTTCGTTTTCCTGCAAATCCTTAAATACTCTGCTTATAGTAATCTTATCCTTAGTGTAACTATAATGCCCTAAAGTCCTTTTAGAATATTTGCCCCAATCTATAGATGAGACTTCAATTTCTCCAGAAAAATAAATATTATTTATATCTTCAAAAATTTTCAAAAGATAGGGGTCAGAATACTTCTTTTCCGGATATTTACCCAAATTAGCTATAAAATGATCATAAATATCCATATTAATAGTTCTATTCCTATTGATTCTGAAAATCTTTTTCATAAGAGATTGTAAAAGCCCTATAACAATATCTTTAGAAACATCTTTCCACTTATAGCTCAAATTAAAATTATATTCTTTATTCTTGTATTTAACATTAGCATTAAAATCACTAAAACGCCTTGAATAAGACAAACTCATATCGAAATTATCGAAATTAACATCAGGTTCAAGCATTTCATAAGCATTTCTTAATAATTCGTTCTCCATTTTATTTTTTAGAATTAAGGTCATTAGGAATCTTTAAAACAAATTCTGAACCTTTATTAAGCTTACTATTCAATGTTATATTTCCATGATGAAGCTCTATAATATGTTTAGATATAGTCAAACCCAAACCACTTCCTTTAATATTTCTTTTCATATGCCCTTCTGCTTGTAAAAATGGTTGGAATATATTTTTCTGATCTTTCTTTGAAATACCTATACCTGTATCTTTTATTCTTATAGTACAATAATTCTTTCCGCTATTTATCTTAACAAATATCTTGCCGTTATTAGGAGTAAATTTAATAGCATTACCTACAAGATTATAAATGACTTGATATATCTTATCTTTATCATGAGCAATAAACAAAGATTTCCTTCCTTCCCTTTCCAGAGAAATATTCTTATTTTTTATCTGTATCATAAGACTATCGATAGCTCCTTTCACTGTATTTACAATATCCTCATCCTGTAAATTTAATGTACTTCGGCCTGATTCAAGTCTTGAAAGATCAAGAATATCATTAATCAGATTAGATAACCTTTTACTTTCGTTATCAATAACACTTATACTTTCCTTTTGCTTATCATTAATATCCCCTAATCTTTCTGAAAGAAGCAAAGAAGCATAACCTCTTATAGAAGTCAAAGGAGTTCTAAGTTCATGAGAGACGACAGAGACAAACTCTGATTTAAGATTATTCATTCTCCTTAATTCAATATTTGCATCCCTCAATTCTTTAGTAGCTGAATTAACTTTCTTCTGCAACTCTTTCTCTCTGAGCTTATAAGCCTCCTCAAGCTCTTTCTGAAGAATTATATTTTCAGATACATCTCTTATCATAAGAACAGTTCCATCAAAATCGCTCAATTTACTTTTCAATGGATAAGAAAGGATATTTAGATATCTCGTATTACCTTCTTCATTCTCAAATTTAATATATTTAATCTCATGGTCTTTCATATAAAAAGAAGTATTCTTTACAATTTTCTTAACATTATCCATGTTTTTCTTTTTGCTGAAAATTTGTAGAAAATTTTTTCCTAAAATATTATTCTCATCTAACTGAAATAATTTACTTGCATTATCGTTCCATAATACAACATTATCATTAGAATTATCTATACCTATAAGACCAACAGGAAGATTATCGACAATATTCTGATACACATTTTCAAGAACTTCTATAGTTTTAGAAAAATGTGAAAGTCTGCTTGAAAGATTGATAGATTGAAGCCCGAAAGCAAAGTGATCTATAATAATCCTCAAATAATCATAATCTCCATAATTAAACTTATTCTTTTTTGTACCGAAAAAAAATGCTCCGAAAGTATTTTTCTGAAGATAAAATTTAATAACATGCAAATAACTATAATCCGAATAGCTTTTAGAATAAGAAAGATAATTATTCAACTTTACATCTTCTTTTGATATATTAAAATAATGTCTTGTATTTTCTATTCTTTTTACAAAATTATCTGAAACTTCTATACTACTATGGCCTTTAATGCTATCATAAATACATGAGAAATTTCTATTAACTGGATCGCAAAAAACAATACCTCCGAATAAAACTCCTGGAGTCATATCTACAATTGTAGAAAGGGCTTTTTTAGATATATCTTTAAGATTTTTCTGTTTATAGAAACTTTTACTCACTTCGAAAAGAACCCTTAACCTTTCATTCATAGATTTGTTAAATTTCTTTTTATTATTTATTAGAATAAATCCCAGAATAAAGACAGAAACGACAAGTATACTTAATTCCGCGATAAGCAGGTTAACCATTTGCTCAGTGTTTTATTGTATCGATAACCAATGACATCTTCTTAAAATCACCTTTATTATCATTACCGGTATAAAGGTAAGGAAGTGTTTCAGTAAACCTTTTCTTCATCTCATCGATACTTTTACTTATATCTTTTGAAGAAAATATAGTAAAAATATTATCTTCAATATGTCCTATAAAATTATTTTCATCTTTAATACAATCCATTATCATCTTTCCGATCAATTGAATTGTCTCATAACTTTTCTTATGACCAAAAAACTTAACATAATCATCAAAATGATTCACCTTGACCTTAATTTCATACCATGAATTCTTTTTATCCCATATATTCTTATTCTCTTCTGCAATTATCTTTGATGGAATCCCTGTAATTGGATTCACGGAATAAAGGCCTTCTTTTACTTTAAGTCTGCTTTGTATTCTGGCTTCAAGCTCAAGAGGGTCAAAAGGCTTAGTAATGTAATCATCTGCTCCCATATCCATTAGATTAACCTTATCTTTGATTTCACCTTTTGCAGAAAGGATAATTACAGGTATATTTTTAGTTAATACATTTCTTTTCACTTCTTTACATAAATCTTCTCCACTTTTTTTTGGCATCATAAGATCAAGAACAATTATATCTGGAATTATTTTATTGATCATCTCGGATGCTTTTTCTCCATCATAAGCTTCATAAATATCATATCTGCCTTCAGAAAGACTTAACCTTATAAGATCCACAATATTCTTCTCATCATCAGCTACAAGCACTCTGAATTTCTTTGAAAATTCAGCCAATTTCCAATACATAGCTGAAGCTATCTTCGTTGAAGTGACTAACTTTTCTGCTTTAAGGATCTGAAGATATTTTCCGATAGTAATACGATTATGATTTATTCTATTTGCTATTTCAGAAGCTGAAGCTCCAGCAGGATTTTCTCTCAAAAAAGATATAATTTTACTTTTTATTTCAAAATCACTTGAATTCATATTAATTTATGATAATGTCTTTTCTTTTAAATAATTTGTTATACATAACTGTTAAAATACTTCTTATAAATTAAATATAGTAGGCGACATAAGATTGTTATATTTTTATATTGCCTTGCAGAAAACCCAGAAATTTGGCTAGACAAATTCTGTCAAATATTGAAACTTAAAATAAAATGAGTGATGATATTGCTTCGAAGTAGTTTTTTAATTTGCGGTAAGGAGTGAAACGACTTACAGGAGCGCAAATTCAATCAAGTTCGCCCGGACAAAATAATTTGCCTTTACAAATTGACTTGTTCGGGGGGTTTTATACCCTTTTACTTTTATTAAACTTGTTTAAGGCTAGGAACAAAGTGACTATACCGCACTAAAAGTTTCTACTTGTTGAAACCGCCGAAAGGTTTTCCTTGACAGCGTGCCGGAACAGTTTCACGAATATTTGTTCGCAACATCACTCACTTTTATAGATGTGCTCAAATTTCTTAATAGTTAAACCATTAGTGTTTAATTATCCTGCGCCATATAAAATATACTTTATTTATGTCGTCTACTAATATTCCTTAAATAGTCGTTGACATAGATAAAGTATAACACTCTTATATCGTTGACTAAAAAATCATTTTATTTAAAAATAATAAAAACTTCCCTATTTCAAAATGGTTTCAGTTGTCAGTACTGCGCAAGTTCAAAAAGGGAAATCTTATTATGGTCTTGGGAAAAAAATTATTGATATAGAAGATTCTGAAAAAGTTGTTAGCGGTAGCAATTACTATGCAGATTTCGGAATAAGACATTTATTGGAAATCGCAAAAAATCCTCAATATGAAAATGCTTTTGAACCCGGTACAGGTAGAGGATTCTATTTTGTAGGAGTTATGTCATTACCTAATATGAAATTTGGAAGAGCTGTAGATTTGAATCCTCGTGCTGTAAATCTTACAAAAAAAAATTTGTGGAGAAATAACATAGAAAAGCCAGTAGATGTTCAAGTACAAGACTGTTTCGAATACATGAAAAAAGATTTCCGGACTGATCTTATTATGGTCGATCTTCCTCTTATACCAGTACCGAAAGATGAAAAATTACCTTATGGTTTAAGAAGAATCGTTGATGGAGGCCCATCAGGTAATAGGAACCTGAAAAAGATAATAAATAATTCTCCTTATCATCTTAATGAAAATGGTTCTTTGTTTTTTGTAACATCTGATTTTATTAACCATGATATTTTTGATTTGATGACAGAAAACAACCTTGAACCTCATCTTATGGGGAGAAAAAAAAAGCATCTTGATGAAACTAAATTAACCTCAAAATTGAGGTCACATATTGAGGAACATCTTGATTATCGTTTTAAAAAGGATAATAAAGGATTATATTTTTTGCTTGAAGCTGTTAAAGGTGTATATAAACCTTAAACAATCCTAATCTAATACATCATCTATTATTTTTAATTTCTTTAATCAACACATAAAATAAGGATAATATTTCCTTGAAATAATATTTTAATTTTGGGTAAGAAATGGAATTATTTACAGGAGCGCGAATTTAATCAAGTTAACATAGAACAAACATTTTTAACAATATCACTCACTTTTTTGTATAAGTTTTAAATCAAAGTATTTATAAATAAGCTAAAACGACACTTTTATATGGAAGAATCTGATATTTTAGAAAAAGAAAAGAAAAGAAAATTAGAAGAGATAAGAGCTATGGACATTAATCCTTATCCTTATTCTTATAAAAGGGATTCATATTCATATGATATAAAAGAATTAAATTCTGGGCTTGAAAAAGAACAACATTCTGAAAATAAATGTTCAGTAGCAGGAAGAATAATTTCTATAAGACGTATGGGGCGTGCTTCTTTTATGCACATTAAAGACCAGAAAGGCAAGATACAATTATACTTAAGAGAAGATTCTGTAGGTAAGAAAAATTATAAGTTTTTGAAAAAATTAGATATAGGTGACTTCATAGGGGCTGAAGGTGAGATATTTAAGACAAAAACAGGCGAAGTATCGATATATGTCAGTGAATATTCAATATTAAGCAAATCTTTGAAACCCTTACCTGAAAAATTCCATGGATTGAAAGACAAAGAATTAAGATATAGACAAAGATATCTCGATCTTATAATGAATGATGAAGTCATGGATATATTCAGGAAAAGAAGTATTATAATAAAAGCTATAAGAGAATTCCTTGATAATAAAGGTTTTTTAGAAGTAGAAACACCTTTACTTCAAACTCAGTACGGTGGTGCTAAAGCAAGACCTTTCGAGACACATATAAATGCTTGGGATATGAAAATGTACTTATCTATTTCACCTGAGCTTTATCTTAAAAGATTATTAGTTGGTGGTTTTGAGAAAATATATACTATATGCAAAAATTTCCGTAATGAAGGTGTCGATCAAAGCCACAATCCTGAATTCACGATGATAGAGATTTATCAGGCTTATACTGATTATAATGATATGATGAAGCTGATTGAAGAATGTTATGAATATGTATCTTTAAAAGTCAATGGAAATACAAAGATAAATTATAATGCAAATGGAACTTATCACGAAGTTGACTTAAAAGCACCTTGGCCAAGATTATCTATGGCTGAAGCTATAAAAAAATATTTATCTATAGATGTTAAAGATATGAGTAAAGAAGAACTTGTTGATTTCGCAACCAAAAATAATCTTGAAGTGAGTGCTAATGACACTTGGGGTGATATTGTTATAGAAATATTTGAACTAGTGGAAGAAAAAATAATACAACCTACACATATTTATGATCATCCTAAAGAAGGAACTCCTTTATGCAAAAGCAAAAGAGATGATAATAGGTTCAATGAACAATGTGAACCTATAGGATTTGGTATGGAATTAGGTAATATGTATTCTGAGCTTAATGATCCTGATCTTCAGGAAAAACACCTTAGTGCGCAAGCAGAAAAAGGAAGAGGTGGTGATGAAGAAGCTCACCCAATGGATAATGATTTTATCAATGCTATTAAAGTAGGGATGCCTCCTACTGGTGGAATCGGCTGGGGTATTGATAGGATGGTTATGTTACTGACAGGAGCTGAAAGTATAAGGGATGTAATTCTATTTCCTACAATGAAACCTGAAGATAAAGAAGAAACTAATTCTTGAATTCATGTATTTTTTTAAGTATAAGTTCTGCAGATTCTTCCTGACTTATTTCAGAAGTATCTATAGAAATATCGAAATTATCTTTATCATAAGGATCCACATCATATAACATTTTATATCTTTTAGAATCACTTTCCATCCTTTCTTTTATTATTTTCATCTGCTTTTCTATACTTGAAACTTCTAGTTCATTCCTTTTATTTTCTTTTGATTTCTGATTAAAAATTCTTTCAGCAGCGATTTTTTCATTACAATAAAGAAATACTTTGATAGATTGTGGTATGAAATAAAAACCAAGTCTGGCTACAACTATAAAATCATTGTTATCTTTTCCAAAACTTTCAATTTTATTATCAAAATATTCATCACCTTCAGAAGGATTGTTTTCAGACCATTCATTAAACTCTTCAATAGTCATACCTTTATCTTTTGCAAATTGCCTTCTTAATGCACCTACATCCACAATCCTGTGATTTTGGCCTAATCTATTTTTAATTAATTCAGAAACAGTAGATTTTCCACTTCCGGGAGTCCCTGTTATAGTTATCTTCATTGACTTGCTTCTTTAGTTCCTTCATTCACATTCACTTTAGGTAATGGAATTGGACTTGGAAGATTCATCTCTTTGCTTAATACAAGAGCTTCAACATTAGATCTACTCAAAATAGCATTCATGACCGGTTGAATGAAATCTTTAGGAATCTTTTTATCCTTTTTCCATTCAGCCATGATAGCATCGATTTTTTCAGGAGGAAGCATGTACATAATCTCTCCTTCCAGATTTATAGTAGCGACGCTTGGTTCATATTTAGATTCAAATTTGAAAACGACTTTTATACATTTATTCTTATCATTTGAGAATGGTACTTTTTCTTCTGAAACATCAGAAATACCTACATTGTTTGAAATATTAAGTTTGCCTTTTTTGCTTCCTGTCCTTTCGACGGAAATTTTATTGAAATTAAATCCTATTACAGTCATTTTTACACCTATTGTTCTTTATTTTCGCTCTCTGAACTTTCTTCATCCTCTTTCTTTTCTTCAAAAAGAGGTTGAGAACCATATTTTAAAGGTTTTAGATTGATTTGTGAAGTATTTTCACCTATTGTGTTTCCGGCTACGCTTTTTCTTATTTTAGCTCCTTTAGCTTTCCTTTTAACTCCAACGCCTTCAACAGCAAGGATTTTTGATCTTCTTGCACCTTCAACATCTTTTCTCATAGCAGTTCCTATTTTATCGCTTCCACCAGTTATTTCAAATTCATAACCAGGTAACTCTAAAATATCGCCTTTTATATTAGAACCGATTTTGTAACCATAAAGAGGTTTAGCACTTTCTAATTCCTTCTGTAAACATTTACCTTCTTTACTTCCGATAACAATTTTTACTGCCATATTATTAAGCAAAAAATATTTCTATTTATAAAGCTTTTTGTTATTTAGTCTGAACATTAGATTTTTTTATTTTTATATTACCTTGCAGAAAATTCATAAATTTGCTTTTATATTAAAAAGCAGTTTAATTATAAATCTAATTAAAGTTAAATTTCTGTTAATTCCAATTATCATTTATAAATATATTATCTTAAAAACAAAAAACATAAAAATAACTTATTAACTTTAGCAAATTACAATGGCTGAAGAAGATACAATGCCGGACGATATAGAGAGCGATGAAGTGCTGAATGAACAAGTAGATAATTCAGAAATTTCATCTGAAGAAGAAGGTTTCCTTAGTGGTTATAATGAAGAATCTGAACCTGATAGATCTGACGAAGAAGGTCTTGAGGATGACGAAAGATTAGAAGGATAAATATTAAAAATAAAAAATAATATTAAATTTTCTTCAAAAGTTCTTCAAGATCATTTTTAAGTTGTTCCTTAGGTCTAAAACCAACAAGCCTATCGATTTCTTTCCCATTTTTCATCAAGATAAGGCAAGGGATTCCTTGAATTTCATATTTTGAAGCAAGATCGCTTGATTTTTCTGTGTCAATCTTTACGAACTTAACTCTACCTTCAAATTCTTTACTGGCTTCTTCAAAAGCAGGAGCCATCATCATGCAAGGTCCGCACCATGAAGCCCAGAAATCTGCAAGAACTGGTAGATTCTCATTAATTACTTCCTTCTCAAAATTTTCATTATTAATTTCTGTAACCATATTTATCACCTAAAAAGATTGACTAAAGAACTATTTATAAATTATATGAAAAATTAAAATAAAAAATTAATTATTAACTACTGGTTCTTTCACCTTCCAGTCTATTACCATCACCATCGAATGTGTATTGTGCATTATTATCCACATTAGTATATTCAACATCCAATGTATAAGAGTACCTTTCACCTGGGTTAGCTACATCAAGTGTTTGATTTGTAAAAACAAACTCTCCAATATCACCTTGTGCAAGTGTTGGATTATATGAAGCATTTGTAACAGTTGTTCCTTCTGCATTACTTAAGGACACACTTGTAATCTTTATTGTATTAGGCATATTATTTGTTAGCTTTAAGCTTACATTTGTCGCATTTGCAGGTACTGTCATACTAGCTACACCTATTTTAGCTGTTTTCCAATAAGTTGATCGTGAACCAGCTTTTGCGCCTCCACCAATACTTGGAATTCCTCCTAGAACAGCAACAACAATTAAAGCTATCACTATTACAACAGCCAGAATAATTAGATATTCAGTTGCTGTTTGACTTTTTCTTTTTTTCATAAACATTTTTAAACCTCTAAGTTCTTAAACAATCGTGGAATATTTAATTTATAAATTTTTCTCTAAATCGGGCTTTGCGTATCATAAAAATCCCATATTATCGGTAATATTTTTCTTTGATTTTTAAAATTTGAATTTACAATAAAAAATGCCTTTAATTGACATATAAACTAAAATAAGTGATAATAATACCTTGAAAGCGCAAATTTAATCAAGTTCATAAGAAGAAGAATTGAAAAATTGTTTGCAATATGACTCATTTTTTTAGTGTTACTCTGAATAAAACTTTTATAGATTAAAAATATTTATTTTAAAGGAATTCTCATCAAATCATAACTTAAAATTGTTTCTGGAAAAATGTTCCCAGCTTCTTCTAGTAAGCTATTAAGATCATCATATCTTTGAGAAAAATGAAAAAGAACTAGTTTTTTCGAATTGCTCATTGAAGCTATCTGAGCTGCCTGTCTTGAAGTCATATGGAAATAACTTTCAGCTCTGTCTTCATGCTTTTCTTCATAAGTGGCTTCAGAAATAATAATATCGCTTTTTTCAGCAAGATCAATAATCTTCTTATTAAACAATGTATCACTTATATAACTTAATTTCTTACCCCTAATCCTGGTTGTATAATCATCGGATTTAAGTTTTTTATCATTGAAAAATATATCCTTGCCATTTTGAAGATCAGACCATAAATGTCCTTCAGGCACACCCAAACTTTTCAAATCTTTTGTTTTCATCCTTCTTTTATCCTTTTCTATCAAAGAAAATCCAAGACATGGGGCTCCATGATCAAGGTTCATAGCCTGGACAATAAAATCATCTGATTTCAATATAGTTCTCACATCAGGACAATTCAATTCATGTACTTTAATATTAACTTTATTTTCAAAAATTGAGGAACTCATTAGATTAGCGAAAAACTTCTCAGTTCCAGTAGGACCATAAACATCAAGCTGTGGATTGTCGCTATCAAAACCCATAGTCTGTATAAGCCCTGCTAAACCTGATGTATGATCAGCATGCCAATGTGAAATAAATATATATCTCACTTTACCCCTTTTTATCCCTGCAATATTCATCTGTCTCTGAGTACCTTCCCCACAATCAAAAAGAATTCCTTTCCCTTTAATTTCAGCATAAGTAGAAGAAACATTCCTTTCTTTTGTCGGAACCATACATGCAGTGCCTAAAATAGTTATATCAATCATTTTTTTCTAAAGCTAAAATAATATCTTTTTTCATAATAGTGTTTCTTTTTCCATAACGCGCAAAACCAGAAGCTTTTCTGATAATTTCTTTTGTCCAACTTTCAAGTTCTTCTCGCAGAACTTCCTTAGAATCTTCTGAAACTATTTCAGCACCTGCTTCTCTGATAATCCTTTCCATCGACGCCAAAGGAATTTTTTTCACCATAACATAAGATTAATCTTATATTTTAAAAAATTAATGAATTCAAGATAAATAAATGCTACATAACTTAAAGTAAATTTTATATTCGCTATAAAATATTTATTCATCCTTTATATAATTTAGCGGGCGAAATAAAAGTGATATAGACAAAAAATGCTAAAGCGCTCAGGATTATACTCATAAAAATAGGTATTATTCCACTGGAAAAGAATAAAATAAGAACATTAATGATATAGAAAACTACTGTAAAAACAGTGAAACTCACAGGGCCCATAATTAAACAACTTCCGAAACTAGGGGGAAATTCTTTTACAAAATAAAAAATGACAGCTTCAAGAGGGAAAAGACTCCATGCAGAAACAACCACTGAAGTTAAAACAATCCTGAAAGCAAGATTTTCAGGCAGGAAAAATTTAATCATTGTAACAAAAAAGAACATAGAAAACAAACTCCAAAAAACAATATAAGCTCTTTTTCTATAAGGAGAATAACCATGTATATATTTACCTAATTGTAAACTCTCAATCATTTTAAGATCAAACCCTCCTGGTAAAAGAAAAACTGAAAAACCATTCGTTATAAATGTAATAAACACATTAGTTACAAGACCTAATTTCCACATACGGTAATCCAGCCTGTAACCAAATCTGATAGATGCGAATTTACCTCCCAAAAGCATAAAAAATAAAGTCAAAAAGGAAAAAACAGAAAAAATAAACCAATTAGTCAAACCTGCTAAAGGATTATATGAATTCTCACCCCATTTTCTAAAACTAAATATAAAACCGAAAACAATAGAAACAATTATCATTCTTAAAAGTTCTTTAAAAGAAAAGTTTCCGAATTTCCTGAAACCGCTTAAAAAACTATTATATGTGAACCTCATATTTATAACCTATCTATTAAATTAAGCTTTTTATTTATAATTTTATCCATTTCTTCCTTATGTCCTGCACCTACAACTATAAGAACTCTGCTTTCAGGATATTTTTTTATTATATTGACAATTCTTCGTGACATTACATGATTTCTATCTTCTACTAAAGCCTTATGCATCCCTGGATATCTTTTCTTTAACATACCTATTGCTTTCTTAATTATCTTTTTACTAGGAACCTTATTCAAATCCTTTATACCCATATTAAGTCCATAATTATCTCTCATAGCTTTTTTAGGGAAAAAAATACCCTTAAAGACATCACACAGCATATTAAATATATCTCTTATACCTATACTTTTTGAAAGTTTCTTTAAAGTTATACTTATATCCTGATCCACAAGAAAAATATTTTTATTTGCTTTTTTTGCTTCATTAAAAGCACTAAGCATATCATTACCTGGTATTATATTAAGCTTCTTACCTATCTTTTTCTGAAAATACTGGCCTATTTTTGCAAAAATAAAACCAAAAAAGCCTATCTTAAAGATAGCAGAAAAACCTATTTTTTTACTGCTTTTATTGATAAGACCTGCCAATCTTGATTCATCAAGTTCGATACAAACGATATGAGGGTCAAAACCATCCATCTCATTTTTTATCTCTTTAACAGATTCTTTAGCTACATGACTAGTCCCTATAATCTTAAAATTTGACTCCATAAAATATTATATGCTTTCGTTTTTTAAAAAACTATTCTTTTAATAGTAGGCGACATAAGATTGTTATATTTTTATATTGCCTTGCAGAAAAACCCGAAATTTGACTAGACTAATTCTGTCAAATATTAACAATTATAACAAAATGAGTAATGATATTGTTATTTGAGTTATGAGTTTACAGTTATAAGTCTTAAAATCAAAACTAATTTACTCAATCGCCCTGAGGGATTAATATTAGTTCGCAATATCACTAATTTTTGTAGATGCGCTCTTTTGATAATCTGGTGTAGATAGTATTTCTTCAAATCTGTTCAAAGGGATTTTTCTTTCAAGATTTGCAGGTAAAGAGGTCACTATTATTTTTCTATCATCAGATTCTTTTTCTGCTAAAATCAAAGGCAAACCTAAATCAAAATTATCCCTTATACCTTTAAAAGACATAGTTTTATGTGTAATATAATGCCATGGCATGAATTTTTTTGAAAAATTTTGGACTAATTCATCAAAACTTCGATAACCATCATTCCCATTAATTAACTCATCATATAAATTAGATAAATTACTTCCTGGAAAAGGTTCATCATTAGGAGTTACAATTGATTTAATTCTAATTTCAGGATCACCTGGTCTTGAAATCCTTTCATCAAGGTAAGATATCATCTTTTTTCCGCTCAATAAAAGACTTAATTTCGTTTTATGGAAATCATATAAACTACTTTCATATAAATCAGCATTTTGTAGAAAAGTATCGACGGATTCGTTTAAAAGTATCTTATTATCCATTCAAAGTAAAAAAATAAATTAATTTAAAAAGTTTTTTATATTTATCACTGTATAGTTAAATATTTTTATAAGATTTTATTGTAGAATCTACCATATCTCTTATATTCTTTTTTGGAGACCAACCCAATATATCCTTAGCTTTTTTACTTGAAGCTAATATCTTAGCAGGATCCCCTTCCCTTCTGCTTTCAATTTTCAATTTAAAATCTTTTCCTGAAATTTCCTTGAAATATTTGACAAGCTCAAAAACTGAAAAACCTTCTTCACTACCAAGATTAAGAATACCATTATAACTATTTTCCAAAGCAAGTATATGTGCATCTACCAAATCAGAAATATGTATGTAATCTCTTATACAACTACCATCTTTAGTAGGATAATCATTACCAAAGACACAAAACTCCTCTTTCTTACCTTCAATAGTTTCCATAATGATAGGAAATACATTCTTTGCATCAGGATCCTGATAACCTAACTCATCACCTGCAACATTGAAATACCTTAAACAACAAAAGCTTAACTTATGAATCTTATTATACCAATCTATGATTTTTTCACATTCAAGCTTAGTAAAACCATAAAAATTAATCGGATTAGTTAAAGAATCTTCATCAAGTACATTATCGCTATCACCATAAACTCCTGCTGAAGAAGAGAATATAAACCTTTTAACATTAAAATCAACACACATATTAAGAAGATTTAAAGTCCCTTTTATATTATCCGAATACTTCACTGCATTTTTCATACTCTCTCCTGCTGCTTTATAAGCTGCAAAATGTATAACAGCATCAAAATCTTCATAATTAAAAACATCCCTTAAACCAGATTCATCACAAAGGTCTGCATGAAAAAAAACTGCCCTTTTATCTATTAAATCTTTATTGCCTTTATACAGATTATCAATAACAAACACCTTATAACCTTTATCTGCCAATCTTTTCACAGCAACAGATCCTATATATCCTGCTCCTCCCGTAACAAGTATCTTTTCCATTATGTAATTTTTAATCAAAGTTTATTGATCTTTTCTAAAAGAGCTTTGAATATAATCGCTGAGGATCTATTCCCTGCTTTTATTCCTTTAATTCCATCCCTTATTTCATAAGCATCTTTTTTCTTTATATCTTTTATTGAATTCAAAATATCATTAATTTTTTTCTCTATAATAATTATTTCTTCGACTTCTTTTTTAGATGGTAATTGATCCGAATTTAATTTTGATACAAAATGATCTAACTTATTGAATTCTGTTTTCAATTCATTTTTCAATTTATTTTCCATTTTATATAAAATAATTTAAAACTGACTTATAAATATTTTGAACATTTGAAACATAAAAATAAATAAGGAAGGATATTACTTTGAAATAAATTTTGGGTTTGCGATAAAAAATGGAACTAGTTACAATAGTGCAAATTCAATCAAGTTCACCCGGAGGAACTAGCATTTGTTCGCAACATCACTCATTTTTATAGATGTGCTTAAATTTCGTAATAGTTAAACCATTATTGTTTAATTATCCTGCGCCATATAAAATATACTTTATTTATGTTGTCTACTATTTTATGGATAATTTTTTAAAGGTAAGTTTTTTCAGAAAGTTTGATTTGCGGGGGTAGCAAAGTCTGGTCAAATGCGCAGGACTCAAGTAATTGAGTGATGAGCCGGAAGGCGATGATTTTGCATTTGAGCAATCCTGTCTCTTAGTGAGTTCAAGGGTTCGAATCCCTTCCCCCGCATTTTATTCTAAAATGCTTTGTCAGGTATTCGAACGTCTTCAGAATCAAAGATTCTTCGAGTTACTCGTAAACTCGTAACAATCCCTTCCCCCGCATGAACGAAGTGAAGAGGTGGAAGGTCAGGGAAAATACTTTTTCCCGCTACCTTCCCCCGCATTTTATTCTAAAATGCTTTGTCAGGTATTCGAACGTCTTCAGAATCAAAATAACTTCTATTTCTCAATTTCAAGTATTGCATTAATCTCTTTATCTACAATAGCACACCCGTTAAGCTTCAAAGCCCATAAAATACCTTCAAGTATACCTTTATCGAAATCTTTCCTTTTTTGGAAATTAGATAATTTATAGAAATCAAGAAGACCTTTTTCATATGCAATAGTTGCAAGCTCGCATGATCTTATCGCTCTGATAAAACCAACCTTTTTCTTTAAATTTTCAATCATTTCAGTTTTTACATCTATCTTAGTATGAAGTTTTCTCTCAAGTCTTTTCTTTATCTTCAAAGGTGCTTCAATAAGATATCTAGTATTCCTTTCATCAATAACAAGAGTCTTAATATCATATTTAATACAAGTAGCAATAGCTTCTGCTTCAGCGTAATGTACTATCTTTACAGCATTCCCTTTATTGAAAAAACACTTATTAGCAATATCCAGTATTTCATTTGCTTTTTTAGAAATATCTTCATCATCTTTTTCGTCCACTATCTTTAAAATACCATTAGCAATATAAGGCATTATCCTTATACTTTCAAACTTATATTTCTTAGTTTTCATAGGACGATCTATTATCTCTTTACTTACACTTTTAGGTATAATGAATTCACCATTGAAATTTTTCTTCAATGCTTCTAGAAGCCATTGGGAACCGCTCATAGTAAGACTTATAATAGGACCAGAATCAAAAACAATACCTCTCATCTAAAAACCTCCCTCGCATACTTCAATCTTATCTTTGTCCTTGTATCGACATCTTCAGGATAATCATTCATAGAAGATTTACCTATATAATCATAAAGTTCCCATTGTGAGACATTCATACTATCAGCTGCCAAAGCCACACTCATACCATGATCATAAAGTCTGCTACCTTTTTTAACACCTGCTCTTTCTATAACATTCCCTATTTTCAGCTCTTCTCCATTTTTTATGATAAGTTTTATAATATCATTTGATTCAGATTCAAATTCTTTAATCTTACCTCTCAAAAGAAAATCGTGCATTTTTGTAAGGTGATTTATGAAAGTACTTAAAGGCAAAGGTACATTTTTTTGTATTCCTATTCTTTCTAATTTAAAAATACCAAATATAATTTTTGATATACTAATAGAAATACTATCTTGGAATGTTGTTGAACTATGGGTAAGTTCATTTGATATCTTTTCTAAAGAAAGAAGCTCATTATTTCTTATTGTCCTTATAGTTTTTTCAAGGACTTTCAGAGAATCTTCTACACTCAATCCTTTTTTTAGATAAGTCATTAACTCAACCTCTTAACATTACTTTATGAACTGGTATTTAAAAATTTATTTATACATTAGTCAACGACCTAAGATTGTTATATTTTCATATTGCTTTGAAGCAATATTTTAACATTTACTTCTAGGCAATATATTCACTAACTTTTTTTCATGCCAAGTTGTCCAAATATTTATAAATAGACTTTTTTTCGCATATATATGGCAAAAAAATCAAGCAAAAACGCCAAAGAAGAAAAATTCATCCAACCAGAAATAAATCTGGGTCTAGTGGGTCACGTAGATCATGGAAAAACTACTTTGACCAAGGCTCTTAGCGGAGTATGGACCGATACACATTCAGAAGAACTCAAAAGAGGAATAACTATAAGATTAGGATATGCAAATATGGAAGTAAGAAAAACTTCAGATAACAATCTTACTGTTGATAAAAAAGATAGTTTCGGTGTTGATACAGAATTGGTAAGGAAAATAAGTCTTGTTGATGCTCCTGGCCACGAGAGCCTTATGGCTACATTACTTGCTGGAACAACAATTATGGACGGAGCTCTTTTACTAGTATCTGCCGATGATGATTGTCCTCAAGCTCAAACTGCAGAACATTTACAGGCTTTAGAAATATCAGGTATAGATAAGATAATAGTGATACAGAACAAAGTGGATATGGTTCCCGAAGAAGATTGTAAAAATAATTATAATCAAATTAAAGAATTTCTTAAAGGAACAAAATATGAAGATTCACCTATAGTACCTATTGCAGCAAGATTCGGTCTTAATATGGATCTTCTATTAGAAACTATACAAGATTATTTTCCAACACCAAAACGTGATGATTCTAAAGATGCAAGATTTTTAGTTGCCCGTACCTTCGATATAAATAAACCTGGAACAAGACCTGGAAATCTGAAAGGAGGTGTGTTTGGAGGAGTTCTAAAACAAGGTCGTTTAAGCGTTGGAGATGACATTGTCTTAACTCCTGGAAAAATAGTTATTGAACAAAACCAAACAAGCTGGAAACCCATAAAAACTAAAATAACAAACATCATGACTGGAGATGCTCCGGTAAATACAATTGTTCCTGGAGGTTCTGTAGCAATAATGACAGAGCTTGATCCTGCTATTGTAAAAGGGGATGCCCTTAAAGGTAACACTTTAAGTCATACTGATGAAGTACCTCAGGTATGGACAAAAATAAAACTTGATGTGCATCTAATGAAACGTATAATAAGCAATCAAGGAGAAATTAAAGTTAATAACATAGCTAAAGGTGAACACCTTCTTATGAATGTCAATTCTGCCGCTACAGTAGGAATAGTAACGGATGTCAGCAAAAAAGGAACAGTTTTTGAGCTTAGAATACCTATAGCTGCAGAAAAAGGTCAAAAAATATCTTTATCCAGACAGATTGGAAATAGATTCAGACTTATAGGATATGGTGAAATAATAGAATAGATTTAATCATTCTTTTTTAAGCATAATTTTAGGCCCGTCCATTGTATAATTCTTATCGTTCTTTAAATTCTTATAATTGAACTTAACTACAGCAGAAGGAGAATCCACACTTATATCCAGTTTATAAGTTTCTCCCGGAGTCAAATATTTATTCAATGAAAAAGTATTTTCATCAATTTCTATGGATGTAATATTTATGTTATAAGGAAGATTATTCTGTATAATCGCTTCAAGTTTTTCTCCATCCCATTTAATTTCCTTAAGTGCTATATCAGAAGATGCCCAGATACTCCTTGATTGTGATATTTTTTTATCATCAGCAAGACTTGTAAGATTGACAATTGTACCTGTAAGAATTAAAAGAAAAGCTATGACTACTGATATAATAATTATAAACTCCACAGTTGTTTGCGTTTTTTTTCTAAAAAACATCTTCAAGAAAAGTCATTAAGGTCTTTTACAGTAGTATCATAATAAATAAGAGTGGTTGTCCCTTCAATACCGCCTTTCTGTTTTTTTACTTTAATAAAATTATTTTCTTGCAGTTTATCCACTCTTCTTTGAAAAGTCTTATAACTTATATTACCTCCTCTTTCAGTATAAATATTATACAAATCACCTATTCTTGCAGGAGAATTATCTTTAATTATATCTAATATACCTTTTTCATCCCCTTTCAGATCATCTACTTTTTTTGTCTTAAAATCATGAAGCTTATTAATAGCCTTTTCAACATCTTTATCTTCCACTTTTTTTCTGCTTTCTTCCTCTGCAGAAAAGGTTGACTCTTTCAACAAGAAAAGTCCTGTCCTTATATCCTTCAGTTCATAAGTCTTATTGTAAATTTTTTCTAAAGTTTTTTCTTCCCAAACTCCTGGTTTAAAAGCGAGGTCTTTTCTTTCTTTGATAATTTCTTTAGTCTCATTTTTGCTATACGGAAGAAACTCTATTTTTTCAGGTACAAACCGTGACATAATTCTTTTATCTAATGAAGAAATCCAACTCTTATAATTAGTTATACATATAAGACTTTTTCTATATATTTCTTCGAGTATAGAATACAAAAAACCCTGATCTTCAGCTTTATCTATTTCATCAAAAACAAAAACTGCTGATTTTTTATTAACAATACCTTTGATAACAGCAAATAATTCTTCAGTCCTTTTATTATGAGTGAATTTATAATCTAGCTGATAACAAATATCAAGAAAAATTTTATAACTCGTATTTTTCTGCCAACAATTAACATAAATCGGCAGAATATCATCTGTCTGGTCCTCCATTTCAGAAAGAATGTGTTTAGTTGCTACAGTCTTACCAACTCCTGGAAGACCAAATATTATAGCATTCTTTCCATTCATATCTCCGAACAAAGGTTTTATACATCTTGCGATAGAAAATTGAGATTTTTCTCTAAAAGGAATAAGTTTAGGTATATAGTCATAGCTTAATGCTACCTCATTTTTGAAAAGAGTTTCGTCACTTGATAAAATTTCATCGAATACGCCCATAAAATTGATATAATTAATGTATTTTTAAAGTTTGTTACAAGGCGGCAAATACATTTAAATGACTTAAGATATTCTCTTAAAATAAATTGCTATAAAGTTTTAAATAAAATGGCATATATTTATTTATATTTTTAAGTATTAAATATAGATAATCCAACAATCATATCTTTTTTATCTTTACTTTATCTATTTTATGATGCCGTATCTTTTGAACACTCATTGCTAGCCTATTCTTCTTATCTTTTATCTCTTGACCTATTTCAGGAAAATCATTCAATTTATATTGTATATAACCACCTAAAGTAGAATAATGACCATTTTCAGGAATTTTTATTCTCAAAGCTTCATTTAAATCATTAATATTAACATCTCCATCGAAAAGATAAGAATCCTTACTTATTCTTTTAAAAAAATACTCCTCATTATCGCTTTCATCAGTAATCTCTCCCACTATCTCTTCAAGAATATCTTCCATAGTAACAATACCGGCAGTCCCTCCAAATTCGTCAAGTACTACGGCCATTTGCATTCTATATTTTTGAAACTCTGAAAAAAGCTCCTGTATAATTTTCTCTCCAGAAACGAAAATGATTTTTTTATATATATCTTTAGCTTTCTTTTTACTACTATTTCCAGAAGGAATTAAATCACGTATATGGAGATATCCTATAATATTATCTATATCCTTACTATAAACAGGAACTCTTGAATAACAAGTATTGCTTAACTTTTTTCTTATATCTTTTACTATCTCATCTTCCTGTATAGAAAACACATCAGTTCTTGGAGTCATAATTTCCTTAACTTTAATATCATCGAACTGGAAAACGCTTTTCATCATCTGTTTTTGTTTCTTGTGAAGCACTTCTTTTTCAGCTCCCATTTCAATCATAGTTTCAATTTCACTTTCAGTGACAATATCGGGATTTTTATTATCCATCTTTAAAAAATTTGAAAGTAATTCAAAAAGAAAAATGACAGGTAGCAGAAGATATTCTAAAAATAATATATATTTAGAAGCGATTAAGCTAATCTTGGTCGAATGTTTAGCAAAAGAAGTCTTCGGAAGAATTTCTCCGAAAGTCAGGATGAGCAAAGTCATTATACCTGTAGCAACACCAATACCTGCGCTACCGAAAGCTTCAGTAAAAACTACTGTAGCAATTGATGAAGAAGCGACATTAACAAGATTGTTCCCTATAAGAATAGTTATAATAAGTCTTCTTTGATTATTCTTAAGCTTCAATAAAAACTCGCTGTTTTTTTGCTTTTGATTATAAAGAGATCTTGCTTTTACATGGCTTAATGTAAGAAAGGCAGTCTCAAGTCCTGAAAAAACCCCTGAGAGGACCAAAAGAACGATAAGCATTAATAAAAATTCTATCATATTGAGTCACTTATATTTTAACAATTACTAAAGACTAACTAAGATATTTATAAATTTTGCTTATTTTTAATAAAGTATATTTTATATGGCGCAGAATAATTAAACACTTATGGTTTAACTATTACGAAATTTGATAGAATTAGTCTAGCCAAATTTCTGTTTTTTCTGCAAGGCAATATAAAAATATAACAATCTTATGTCGCCTACTATTTTAGAACATATAACAAAATGAGTGATGATATTGCCTTGAAGTAAAGTTTGAATTTGCGGCAATAAGTGAAACTACTTACAGGAGCGCAAATTCAATCTTATTCGTCCGGAGACACGAAAGATTATTCGCAATATCACTCGCTTTTTGTAAGTATACCAGAAACTGGTAAAATATATATTCAATTTGAATTAACTTATAAAAAACTACGCAATTTCATTAAACAATAATAACAAATATTTATAAATGAATCTGTTCCTTTAAAAACAGGGGTTTAATGGTAGATAAAAAAGAAGGTGAAAAGCAGTCTTTTGAGGAACTAAATGAAAAATTTAATAATCTCAAAAAATTAGCTTCAGAATTCGGTGTAGGAACAGATAAAAGCGATAAAGAAAAAAATGATAATATAGTAAATCTTTCTGTAGATAATTCTAAACCCTATGAAAAAGAAAACGATCTCAAGTTAGTCGAAAATACAGCTGAATCTTATAATGAAGTTGAAGTATATGATAGTATTTCAGAAAACAAGGATAAATTTACGCTTAACAAAGAAAATTTATCTGACGATTCCATCAACAAATTCAATGATGGGATAATAAAGATTAAAGATGAGATAAAAAAATCTCTTGGTGGATCAATATCGCCTGATATTAAAGAAGATACACCGGAAACTAACACTAATGAAGAAGAATCTTTTGAAAACAAACAATCTCAAAAAGAAATAATAGAAAAAGAACCAGTTGAGCAGAATAATTCAGATAAAGCTGAAGAAATCCAAGAAGAAAAAAAGATAGAAGAAGAAAACAATAAACTTCAGGAAAAAATAAATAAAAAACAACATCTTAAGAACAAATACATCCAGTTAGAGGAAGATATCAAAGATGCGAAAAACATCCATAAATTAAGAAAAGAAATAGAAAAAAAGAATAAAAAAATAGATGAGAAACTTTATTATCTCGAATCTAAAGAAAGTGAATTAGCTGAAAAATCTACACAAATCTATGAAAAAGAGAAAGAACTTGAAGAAACAAGAAAAAAATTATTCATGAAAGAGCAGGAAGTAGGTGAACTTATAGAAAAAAATGTAGAAAAAGTCAAGGAGTTCGATGATAAATCTACTGAAATCAGTGATAAATCAAAAGATATAGCTCAAAGGGAAAATGAATTATTGGTGCAAGAAAAAAAGCTAATGAAATTACAATCAGAACTTAATGAAGAACAGATCAAATTAAAAAATAATTCATTAAAACAAGAAAACAGCTGGAAAAAAGCAAAAAGTAAAATAGATGAGATGGAAAGATATGTGACTGATAAAGAAAAAGAGATCAAATCAAGATTAAAACACCTCAATGATAAAGAAAAAAATCTCAAAAAGAAAGAAGAAAAAGTAAACAAAACAGAAAAAGGTATACATGAACACCTAAACCATATCAGTAAAAGGGAAAAGGAAGTTGATAAGAAAGAAAAAGAACTTCATAAAAAAGAAATAGGAATGAATGACCAAGAAGAAAAACTATCTCAGAAAAAACTCGAGCTTGAAGAAACATTAAGACATAATAATAACATAAAAAAAGAGCTTGAAGATAAAAGAAAAGAAATTGATGAAATTGAAAAAGATAAGCAGAAAGCACTTGAAGAATATAACAATTACCTTAAAGAAAAAGATGCTCTTGAACAAGAAAAAAACAGACTAAAAAAACTTGAAGAGGATATTCTTGAAAACGAAGAAAATGTAAGAAAAAATGCTAATGTATTGAAAAAACGTGAAAATGAACTGGAAATAAGAGAAAGGAAAGCCGAAGATCTGATAGAACATAATAATTCATTAAAACTTAAATTAGAAGAAGAAGAATCTAAGAAAAAAGATGTAAAGAAACTACACAAAGAGTTAAAAGATAAGAAAATAGAAATTGAAAAAGAAAAAAATAATTATGAAACATTAAGTGATGAACTCAAACAGAAAATTGAAATAAATAAACAAGAAAAAAATAACCTTGAAAAAGAAAAGTCAGAAATTAAAAATAATAAAAACAATCTTGAGAAAAAAGAGAAAGATCTTACTAAAAGGGATGCTCAAATACAAGTAAAAGAGAATGATATCAAACAAAAAGAGAAAGAAATAAATGTTTATCTAAAACAAAAGAAAGAGTTTGAAAAAGAACTTGAAAATATAGAAACCAAAAAAACTGAATTAAGAGATAAAGAAGCAGAAATACAAGGAAAAATCGATAAAAATACTGCAATGCTTGATGAAATAGATCAAAAAAGTCAGCAAATTGAAAAAGAAAAGTCAGAAATTTCAGAAAAAGAAAATGATATTGAAAGTAAAGAAAAAGAATTAAAAACATTATTGGAAGAAGAAAAGAAAAGTAAAACAAGAACCTCTCAAATAGAATCTGAAAAGAAAAAAGAGCTTAAAGAACTACAATCACTAAAAAAAGATCAAGGAAAAACCAATAAGGAACTTGAAAACAAAATAAATAAGGTTGAAAAAGAAAGAACTCTTCTTCAAGAAAAACAAGAATCGCTCAAAACAAAGGAATCTGAAATAAAATCCAAACTTGAAGAAATAAAGACCGAAAAGAAAGAAAAAGAAAAACTACTTGCTAATCTTGACAAGAAAGAAAAATCTCTTGCTAAAGAAGAAGTCCGTATAGATAAAAAATCAAGTGAACTTGAAGAAAAATCCAAAGAAGATGAAGCAAGAAAATCTGACATCAAAAATCTTATATCTGAAAAGAAATCTGTTCTGGAAGATCTTGATAAAAAAGAAAAAAACATCTCCAAACTTGAAGAAGAATACAATAAAAAACTTTCATCCCTCACAAAAAAAGAAGAATCGCTCAAAACAAAGGAATCTGAAATAAAATCCAAACTTGAAGAAATAAAGACCGAAAAGAAAGAAAAAGAAAAACTACTTGCTAATCTTGACAAGAAAGAAAAATCTCTTGCTAAAGAAGAAGTCCGTATAGATAAAAAATCAAGTGAACTTGAAGAAAGAAGTGCTTCAGTCATTGAAGATGAAAAAAATCTTAAAACCAAAAATCAGAATTATCATAAAAAGATGAAAGAACTAGAAAAAAAATCTGAAGAATTGAATATTCACGAATCTGATCTGAAAGAAAGAGAAATGCAAAATAGGAAACTAATTGATGAAATAAAAGAAGAAAAAACCCAGGTTGAAGGTATCAAACAAAAAATCACTGACATCAATAAAAATATTGAAGATAAAGACATTAATCTAAAAAATAAAGAAAAGGAACTTAATTCACGTGAAGAAAGAGTTAAATCTACTGAAGAAGATATCTATAATAGAAAAGATCAAATCGAAAAGAAAGAAAAAGAACTTTTCAACGCTAAAAAACTTGTAGAGGATATGAAGGAACAAATAAAAGAAGAATATTTAAAAATAAACCAGACGAAAGATTTGCTTGATGATAAACTAAAAATGACAGAAGAAAAAAGACAGTTATATGAAAAAGAATGGGAAGAATTTCAAGAAAAATCCAAAGAAACAGAAAACACAAAAACTCAGTTCCTTGAAGCTAAGGAAAAATTGGAAGAGATAAAATCCAGATCAGAAAAAGAATTAGATAATCTTTTAACGGAAAAGAACAAATATATACGTGAAAACAAAAAAATGCGTCAGATGAATCATGAAATGAAAAAGAAAAAAGAAATCTTGGATGTTTCAAAACATAAGATAGCTGGAAAAATAAAAGAACTCACAAAAAAAGAAAAAGCTTTACAATCAAAAGAATCTATATATAATAAAAAAGAAGAATTTTTAAATAGATATGAAAAGGAATTGGTCGAGAAGGAAAAGAGGTTAATATGATGCAGGGATCAGATAATAATTCAAGCAGTTATGGTAGTTTATTGAAAAATCTAAGTAATCGACTAAATGAGGTTAAGACTGAAAAAGATAACGAGTATATAACAAAAAAAAACAATGAACTAAAAGAACTTTTAGATTCTTACAGCAAAAAAAATTCATATGAACAATCTTCTAAAAAAACATACCAGCATGATTCTGTAACAGAAGCTACTAATTTTGCTAAAAAAGACGATTATCTAAAAGAAAAAGAAGCTCGTCTGAATAAAGAGCAAGAAGAAATTGAACATGAAAAGTTTATTTTAGATTCAAAACAAAGAGTAATGAATAAAGAACTAGATTCTTTAAATAATCCTGAAGTTGTAAAAGTGCTTGAAGAGATTGAGAGAAGATCTTCCTTACTTTCTCAAAATAAAAAATATTATGAAGATAGGGAAAAAGAGATATCAAGAAGAGAAGATAAAATAAGGGAAAGAGAAAATCAGGTACAATTATCACATCAAAAATTATTAGATGAAAAGAAAAAATTATCTCATGATATATTCGATCTTAAATCATCCCGTGATAATATTAAATTTGAAATCGACTCATTGCAACAGGAAAAATCCACTCTTGATTCTGTAGTTAAAGAAAGAACTCAATTAATAGAAGATCTCAACAAACAATATCAGGAATCAAAGATTGAACTTAAAAAAATACAAGACAGCATATTATCTGAAAGAAAAGCTTTCGCAAGATTAAAAGAAGATACAGATGAAGAAAAGAGGAATCTGGAAAGTGAAAAAAAATCTTTTGAAGAATATAAAAATGCTTTTTACGAAAAAGTCAACAGGTTATCTGAAGAATCAAAGAAAGAACTAAGTGATTACAAGAAAAATGTGCTTTCTGAAATAGAAGAAAAGTCGGAAAAGATAAATAAAAAATATAAAGAGATTCAGGAAAAAGAAAAGAAGGTCAATAATAAAGAACAAGAACTGAAAGATTTTGAAGAAAAGTTATATAGAAAGCTAGAAGAATCAGATAAAAAAGAAAAATCAATTGAAGAAGAAAAAAAGAAAATAGATGAATTAAAAAATGATTATGAAAAAAAGAACGAAGAAATAAATAATTATGAAGATGAATTAAAAAAGATTGAAAATACAGTTATGGACCTTAAAAATGTTGTCGATCGTAAAGAAAAAGATATAAAAGAAAAACAGAAAATACTCGATGAGAACATAAATTATTTCGAGAAACTGCAACATAATAACAGATATGAAAAAAAATTGAAAGAAGTAATATCCGGTATAGAGTCTAAAATTAAAGAAAAAAATATAATAGGGGCGCAAAAGCTATATGCTCAAGCCAATATGATATATAAAAATTCACCGGAAAACGTAAAAAAATTTTACAAAAGTAAACTTGCTTCAATTAAACAAAGGATAACTATAATGTCAAAAAGAAATTCAGGAGGTGTTTCACATGGTGAATAATTCTGCTGATTATTCTTATGAACTTCCGGATCTTCCTTCAGATCTAAATCCTGAAGAAAATAACGACAAAAAAACAGAAGAGGAACCTGAAAATAATAATTCGTCTGATAATCTTGATTTCTCTCCTGAAGATTATAATTTTGATGAAGAAGAAGAACTTATAAGTACATTTGGTAGTGATGATAAAAAGGTAGCTGAAAAAGGTGCTCTTGACCATGAAATAAACACCTTGAGTTCAAGAAAACAGGAATTAGAAAATAAAGTATCTGAACTTACTGATAAGATATTCAAACTAAAAAAAGAATATGAAAATAACAAAGGAGTTCTTGATGATGACATAAAGAAAGTAAAAGAACTCATGGATGAATCCTCAAAAGCCAAAGAAGAATATAACCAAAAAATAAACGACTTATCGAATAATCAGGATAAAGTGGCTTCTGTTCTTGAAGATCTCGAAAAACAAAAAGAAGCCATAAATAAAAAGCTTGAAGAAGCTGAAGAAAACAGAAAAACATATGAGAATAAGAAAAAAGAGATAGATGATGAAAAAGAAAGTATTAATCATCTCAAAAAATCTTTAGAAGAAAAAGAAAAAAGGCTTAATGAAAAAGAAAAAGAGATAAATGAGACTGACAACACAACATCATCAAAAAGGTTCGAGATTTCAAAAAAAATACAAGAAATAAAAGATGCCTATGAAAAATTAAAAAATAAAGAAAAGGATCTTGAACAACGTGAAAAAAATCTGGCACTTAATGTAAGCAACCTCAAAAAAAATCAAATTGATTTCTCAAGACAAAAAGATCAATTCATGAAAAACACCAAAAACATACATGAAAAGCTCAATTACATAAAAACAAAAGAACAAGAAGTTAAAAATATCTTTAATTCAGTATCAAGAAAAGAAAAAGACTTGAACCAAAGGGTAAAAAAACTTAAGGAACAAAAGAAAGATCTTGAAAAAAGGGAAAATAAAATATATACAATATCAGGTGAAATAGAAGGTCATAAAAGGATTCTTAATGATCTGAAAGAAAAAAAGAAAGAAATATCAAAAGAAAATAACTCATTAGAAAAAGAGAATGAAAAATTAAGAAAAAAGAAAACAGATCTATCCGGTCAGATTATGTCTCTTGAAAATAAATATAATTCATTAAAAAACGATATAAAAGCTTCAAAATTCAGTAATGCTGAAACTGAAAAATATCTTGACTCACAAAGAAAAGAACTTGAAAAGTTCAATAAGGAACTATCGCAAAAACAACTTGAATTAAAACAAAAAGAAGTGGATCTAAATAAAAATTCAGTATTGGCAGAACAAAAAAGGATAAGAGCTGAAGGTCTTGAGAATCAACTGGAAGAAAGGGAAAAATTTTTAGTCAAACAACAAGAAGATATTAAAAAAGAAGAAGCAAGAATACAATCTTTAGTATCTAAACATACCGGTCTTAAAGAAAAGATAAAAGAACTTGAGATGAGAGAAAGAGATATGAATCTCAAAATATTAAGCTTCGAAAAAAGAGAAGAAGCTCTTAAGACACTTGAATCAAATCTCAAACAAAGAGAAGAAGAATTGAAGCAAAAAGAAGAAGCAAGCTCTCCTCTTCAGCTAGAATCTGAAATAACTAAGAAAAAAGAAAAGATATCGTCTCTTGAAAAAGAAAAAGAAGATCTTCAGAATCAATTGAAACAGAAAGAAGAAGAAATGAATAAAAAACTTCAAGAGAAAGAAAAACAAGTAGAACAAGATGGAGAAGAAACTTCATCTCTTGAAAAAGAAAGGGATGAACTGAAAGCCAAGAACAAGGAATTGCTTCAGAATAACACTCAATTACAGACAAATATGGATAGTATTAAGACCGAAAGGGATGCATTAAAGACGCAAGTCAAAGATCTTAACTCTACACTACTTGATGTTGAAAAGAACAAGGTAAAGTTCGTCGATGAAGATCAGGATGTAAAAACAGTTCTTCAAATAACTGATGATCTATTAGAAAATCTTCCTGAAGATGTATTGAAAGAATTCGTTAAATCAGACAACTATAAGATATTCGAAAAAGTATTCAAAAAATACAACATAGAATGATTGAGGTCTAAAATGGCAAGATATACAGATAAAAAAGTTTTGATAAGAGTAGAATTCAATGTACCTCTTGATAAGAAGGGAAAGATAAAAGACAACAGCAGGATAAAAAGAGCAATACCTACTATCAAAAAAATATTATCTCAAAAACCTCGACAACTAATTATTATGACACATCTGGGGAGACCTAAAAATAAAGAAACACATCTTAAAACAGACATTCTTGCAAAAGAATTAGAAACATTATTGAGACGTAAAGTCTATAAAACTGATTATTGCGGTGAAAATCCTTTACCGACTAAAAACATTATTATGTTAGAGAACCTCAGATTCTATGAAGGCGAAAAAAAAGGTTCCAGAAAGTTCGCTAAGCAACTGGCTTCATTAGCTGATATATATGTAAATGAAAGTTTCGGCACCTGCCATAGGAAAGATTCCAGTATGTATTTAGTACCTCAATATTTCCCTGAAAACAGACGTTTTGCAGGAGAACTCCTTAAGAATGAAATAAAGAAGCTTGATAAAGTGAATAAATCAAAAAATATAACAGTAATGGTAGGATTTGCCAAAATAAGTGATAAAATAAAAATATTAAGCAAGCTTTTAAAAAAATCGGACAAAACTCTAATAGGAGGTCTGGTAGTATTCAGTTTTCTCAAAGCAAAAGGATACAAAGTAGGAAAAGTGGAATGTTCTGAAGAAGATGTTCAGTTGGCAAAAAAATTGCTAAAAAAACATGCTGATAGGATAATATTACCAACAGATTTTACAGGAAAAAAAGGAAAAAGAAAATATGAATGTTCTCATGATAATATACCTGATGATTTCATCGGTTATGATATAGGTGGAAATTCCATAGAACTCTTCAAAAATACATTGAAAAGTTCAAAATTAGTATTCTGGAATGGCCCTTTAGGATATTTCGAGAAAAAACCCTTCGACCATGCAACAAACAAAATATCAGAATACCTTGCGAAAAATTCACAAAACATAAAGACTGTTATTGGAGGAGGTGACACTGCTTCAGCTGTCTATGAATCAGGTTTCGCAAATAAGATGTACCATATATCTACAGGAGGAGGAGCATCTCTTGAATATATAGAAAAAGGAACCTTGCCAGCACTTAAGTGGCTTAAGGTTTAAAACAATTAATTTATTTCTTTTTAACTAAAAAAATATCGATTGTAGAAACACGAACTTCCTTTCCTTCTTGGTTTTTAAAAACTTCAGAATCAGTCTTTATTTCTTTTATATCGACCTGATCTTTAAGAAAGTTATTTCTTACAACTTCTGCAACGTCTACTGCACGGGAAATAAATTTTCCTCTTGACTTGATAATAACTTCTTCTGCTTCATGGGTAGTGAACTGCATAATAACACCAGTGACATAATTCATAAAAGGCTTGTTACCCACAAAAATTCTATTATCTTTTTCGTTGCTTTCTTTTTCTTCCGGCATTTTCAAATCTCTTCTTGTGCTTTCTTAAGTCTTGTAGTATAACCTGCAACTATATTTCTCATCTTCTTTGACTTGTAACTCATCAATTCTTTAACTCTCTCTTTATTATCAGAAAAGTTTTCATTGATTTTATCACCTGCAAAGTTCATAAGATCTTTTGTTTTCCTTTTTATAAGCTTAGTTTTAATTCTTCCCATTTTTACTCCTTATGATGTTTTATTGCTGCTAATCGTTCTTTCTTAACTTTGTTTGCTTCTTCTGTCCATCTAACATTCTGAGGTTTTCTATTAAGCTTAAACATGTTCTTCTCACATTTCCTATCATAAAAATACATGATTTTACCATCAGGCTTAATACGCATAATCCCTTTTCCTCTTGGAATTTCTTTTCCTGAAAAACTACATTTAACCATTATAATCACCTGCTTCCGGAACTCAAAGGTCTTGCTTCTATTTCAGTCTCTCTAAGCATAAGCTTATCGCCGACTCTCACTGGGCCTTTAACATTCCTTCTCATAACTTTATTCATATCTCTGCCATCAAGGATCTTTACAATAACCTGCATTGCTTCTCCTCTTGTACCTGTTCTTCCGACAAGCTCCTGTATTTCAGCAGGGACAGCCTCGCTAAAGCTTACACCGGATTTCGTTGTATCTTTGCTTTCTTTTTTAGCCATCTTATTCCTCTTTGAAATCTGCTTTCATCGCTTCAATATCTTTCTTAGCATCTCCTGCATTAACAACAGCAACAGCTACTGTACTAACAGGAAGACCTGCTGCAGCTCCCAGCTCTTCTTTCGAAGGAACCTTTACAGTCATAATATCTTTTTCCTTACCTAAAACTGATAAGTGCATTGTAATTTCAGGAGGATTTGCATCTGCTGCGAAAGCTACAAGGATTGCATTAGCTCTTTCCATCTCCTTAGTAACTTCATTAATACCTTTTTTTACTTTTCCTGTTGATCTTGCAACCTCTATTGAGGTGAATACTTTTTCTGCTTGTTCTTTTGATAATTCCATTTTATATTCTCCTAAAGTAACTTAGAACAAGTTACCTTCCTTCAGGCTTACGCCATCATAATTCATTAGGTATTACTTGGTAAAAAAACAAGAATTTATAAATGTTTACATATGAAATCCTAAAAAAGGATTTTCCATTAAAAAATAAAGAAAAACAAGATATACAATATAAACAAAGATGATTTCGACAGATATAATTAGTAACACTACATTAATCATAGGATTTTTAGGACTCTTTATTGGCACTATTACTGATTTTAAGAAACGTGAAGTGCCTGATTGGCTTAATTTTTTTCTTATATTTTCAGGATTGGGATTAAGTATAATAGGAGCTATATATTATAAAGATATATTCTATATAATAATACCGCTGATATGGCTTTTAGTTGCATATCTTATAAGTGCCATAATGTATTATTCCGGCCAATGGGGTGGCGGTGATTGCAAAATGATAATGGGTATCGCAACACTATTCGGAATCACCACTTTTGCAATCTCGGATCCAATAAGATATCTTCTGGAAAATTATATAACTCTTCCTTTCACATATAACATATCCTTTTTTGCAAATTTCATATTCAACAGTTTTGTAATTGGAGCTTTCTATGGAGTTGCATGGATAATATACTATATAATAAGCAATTACCGAAAATTCATAGATACTTTGAAGCAAAAACTGAAAACATATAAAAAATTCATATATTTTGTATTGATATTTTTCCTTATAGCTACAATATCCATAGCTCTTCTCAATCTATTCAATTGGCATTCATTCTTATTATTATTAATGATACTCCTTTTTCCATTCTTAATTTATTCGGTAAAAAGTGTTGAAGAATCATGCATGATAAGAGATATGAAAATAAAAGATCTCACAGAAGGAGAATGGATCGCTGAAGATATAGAAATTGACGGAAAAGAAATATGCAAATCAAAAGAACTTGGTCTCACACCTAAACAATTAAATAAACTGAAAAAACTTGAAAAGAAAGGAAAAATCGAAAAAGTAAAAGTAAAAGTAGGAATACCTTTCGTACCGGCTTTCTTCCTCTCATTTATCTTTACTATAATATACGGAAATTTCGTGATATTATTCATATAGAATATCAAATATAATAATACTTATTTTCAGAAATCTGTTTCTGATCCATCTGACTATTCCTTTTATTTGCCTTAGGTCTATTAGTCTCCTCATCTCTCCTAAAAGTTAACTTGATTTCCTTAAGAAAATCATTCATACCTTCCTGAAGACTGAAAGGACCTTTTGCTTTCCCTTCCATAGCGGGCTTACCCTCAAACACAAGCATCTTATCAGAAATATAATCAAGGAAAAGAAGATCGTGATCTATAATGACAGCTGTCTTTCCCCTCAATTCCATAAGATCTCTTATAATTTTTGAAATAACCAGTCTTTGTTCTATATCAAGATAAGCTGATGGCTCATCAAGAAGAAAAAGGTCTGCATCCTGACTAAGTGTATAAGCTATACTTACACGCTGCATTTGTCCTCCGGATAACTCATTCAGTGGCTTAAGAAGTATACTCTCGATACCAAGAGGTTTAATAAGATTGTTCTTATATTTACTTAAAGCCTCTTTAAGATAATTCATCACAAGTTCATCACTATCTGTCTCTATATACTGTGGCTTGTATGAAATATTTATATTCTCTTCAATATTCCCCTTATCCACTTTTATCTCATCTGCAAGAATCTTCATAAAAGTAGTCTTACCTATACCATTTTCTCCAAGAACACCAACAATATCCTTTCTATATATCTTACCTTCACCTGATGTAAGATTAAATCTACCAAAATCTTTTTCAAGATTTTCCCATGACACAAGAAGCTCATCTTCTTTCTTGACATTGACGACCTTTTCCGGAAACTTAATTCTATAATCCCTGAACCTTATGTTTTCCTGTTGAAGATAACCATCAAGATACCTATTGATACCTCTTTTTGAAGCTTTAGGAAGACTAACTATACCATAAGTATTCTCTTGTCCATAAATAAGATGTATGAGATCGGTTATATAGTCGAGTATAATAAGATCATGTTCTATTACAACAACAGCAATCTCCTCTCCTTTACTATTTTTCTTCCCTGCAAGATTTTTAATAAATTCAGAAACCTTTAATCTTTGTTTTATATCAAGGAAAGAAGTTGGCTCATCAAAAAAATAAACATTAGCATCCTTCAAAACAGTAGCAGCAATAGCAACCCTTTGCAATTCCCCTCCGCTTATTACACCTATATTTGAATCAAGAATATTATCGAAACTCAACTCTTCTGACAAATCTTTTATCCTTTTTTCATCATCAGATACTTTCGATAAAAATTCTTTAACAGAACCCTTGAAAGCTTTAGGTATCTGATCAACTTGCTGTAATTTATAGCTCACTTTTATTTTTCCATCCCTTAACTTCTCAAAATAATATTGTGCTTCAGTACCTTTAAAATATTCAATAAGTTTATTCATATAATCATCTGTATTATCCTCTCCCAGATTAGGCTTGAGTATTCCTGAAAGAATATTAATAGCCGTAGATTTACCAATACCATTCTTTCCTATAATACCTGTAACTTTGCCAAAAATAGGGATTGGTAATCCGTAAAGATGAAATCCGTTCCTTCCATACCTATGTACAGGAGGTTTGTCGAGATCTTCAGGGAGATTAACAATACTTATCGCATCAGGTGCAGCATTATGACATATACCACAACCTATACAAAGCATTTCATCTATCTGGAGCTTCCCGTTTTCAAGATAAATACAAGGATCTCCTTTCTTATTAACAGGACAAATATTGATAAGATGCTTTTTTAAGCTCGGATCAGTCAGTTTTTCATTATCTACTACAGCGATACGTGTCATATAGCTTGAAGAACTCTCTCATTTAATAAATTTAACTATGGGCGATACAATAAAATAAATGGAGTTTTGCCTTTTGAGTTTAAATTTGTAAGTTTTAACATTAAAAGTAGGCTACTTAATCATCTTATTAATTGAAGGTATTTCGCATGATTTTTTGTTTCCACTTCACAGTAAAATATATAAATAAGGTTAATCTAGATTTCTTAAAATGAATTTAGAATTAAAACAAGGTGGGAAATTTTCATCCCCTGCACCTTTCTTTCAAGTTGATAGCCCACAACAATTAAATCAATTGAGGTGTAATCAACGTAATTATTTATTAAATCAACGTAGAAAAGGTGAAGCTTTTACAATAGATCAATATGTAGATGCAATGTTAGGTGTGTCTTTAGGTGATTTAATTACTTCAGTTCTAGTAACTCCTATAAGAATTTCACAAAAAGATTTTAATGGATTAACAGTTTTATTACCTGATGGCATGAAAAAAGAAAGATATGTATTTTCACCTGATGTTCAAGCTATTAAAAGAGAACAGGATGATTATGGACATATTGGAAAATCCAATATTGAAAGAACAAGACTTACTGGTAGTTTTTTTGATAGGTTTTTGGCAAAAATATCAACTAATGTTATCCAATTTCCATTTTATAAAGTTGGTAAAAATGCTTTACAATATAGTTTTAATGTGGCTGAACGTAATTGGAACGGAATAGTTAATAAACTAGATGATGGTAATAATTATGATGTTAAATTAAATGCAGAAAATTCTGGTTTAGAAGTTAATTTAAAAGTTACAGAAGGAGATATAGACACAGCGAAAATTAAGCAAAAGGCAAAATGTCGCCTTAGTGTTATCTGTCCTTATGAAATTGATTTTGAATTAGATCTTCCTTTTAGTGGTACTCATAGCGGGTATATTAGTGTAGCAGGGAACGGTTTTAGTTTAGGAGAGAAAGGAATTACTTGCATATCTGTTGGTAATTATAGTGGTCCTGCTGCTAATAACTATAAAGCTGTTTGTAGTGAAAGAGCAAAAATTATAAGACAATTAGAAGGTTCATATGTTGATTTAGAAGCAACTCTTGGAAATCTTACTCAACCAAAAACTGAACCAGTAAAGTTATATAATTGTGGTGCTGCAATTGATTTAGGACCACTCGCATTAAGAGATAAAGATTAATCAGAAAAGTTAATTAAAATAATTAAATCTTTCAATTATGAAAATCATAAAAACAAAGGCAGAACAATATGCAAAAAAGCAATATAAAAAAATTATTCTTTCCATCAATATTCATATCTAGAAAAAGTTCTACACATAGCTTTACAAATAGCAAAAAAATAAAAAATGCAATGTTAGGTCACTCAACAAAATATAGAATCCAATTTAAAGAAAAAAATTCTAAAGAGGGCAAAATATTATATGGTGCAGATAAATAAATATTTCTTACTACAAATGAAACAATTGAAAAATACTTACCTTTACTTTATTTTCAAGAAACAAAGGAATTAGTAAGAAAAAACCTCTGGAACATACAATAAAATAATTGATGATATTGCCTCGAATTAATATTTGAATTTGTGGTAAGGAGTAGAATTATTTAAAGGAGCGTAATTCAATCAAGTTCGCTAGGATAAAATATTAGTCCGCAATATCACTCACTTTTATGAATGCGCCAAAACTCCGATAAATTTAAATCTATTAAAAAATTACACTTTTTCTTATGAATTATAATTATAAGCATGAAATCTATAAGTTATATCTTATAAAAACTTTAAAATGGTTTATGCTTATAATGCCTATTGTTGTAATATTCTTTCAAGAAAATGGCTTGAATTTAAAAAAAATAATGATATTACAAGCAATTTTCTCAATATCAATTATATTATTTGAAATACCTTCTGGATATTTTTCTGATGTATTGGGACGAAAAAAAACAATAATAATAGGATGTACTTTAGGATTTATCGGTTTTTTTATCTATTCTGTATCTTATGGATTTTATGGTTTTCTTTTAGCAGAACTGATATTAGGTTTGGGTTCAAGTTTTATATCAGGCACTGATTCTGCAATGATATATGATATATTGTTGCAAAATAAAAAAGAAAAAAATTATACGAAAATAGAAGGAAGGATGAACGCTATAGGAAACTTTTCAGAATCAACTGCGAGCATATTTGGAAGTTTAATTGCATTAATAAGTTTAAGATTGCCATTTTATGCTGAAACTGCAATAACATTTCTTACCATCCCTATAGCATTTACATTGATAGAGCCTAAAAGACATTTTGCAGAATCCTCTAAAAATCCCTTAAATGAAATACTGCGAATAGTAAAATACTCTATGCATCATAATAGAGAAATAAAATGGTTGATTATATATTCAGGTTTTGTTGGAGCATCAACACTAACTATGGTTTGGTTCATACAACCTTATTTAAAACTAATAGGGGTTCCTTTGGCATTATTCGGATTAATCTGGGCTTTATTAAATTTTTCAGTTGGCATTTTTTCAATATATGCTTATAAAATTGAAAAATTACTTGGTAGAAAGATTTCTTTAGTATCATTAATAATTATATCCTTCATAGGTTATATTTTATTAGGACTTATAAACCAAATTTATGCTATAATTTTCATCTTCTTATTTTATTTAGTAAGAGGAATAAGCTTACCTATAATCAAAGATTACATAAACAAACTCATTTCTTCAAACATGAGAGCAACTGTTTTATCTGTAAAAAGCATGTTTGGAAGACTTATATTTTCAATTATAGGTCCTTTTATCGGTTTTATGGCTGACTTTTATACACTACAAATAGCTTTTATCAATGCAGGTATCATTTTTCTTATTTTTGGGATATTATCATTATTATTTTAACATAAAAACAAAGCACTTTAATAATATTTATAAACAAAATAAACAAAAAGTATAATATGACAAAAAAAAGTGGGAAAAATAAAAAACCAATTATAGAAATAAAACAAGCATGGAAAACATATCATGTAGGAAAAGTAGATGTACATGCTTTAAGAGGCTTGAATATATCAATCAATCCAGGTGAATTTGTCGCAATACAAGGACCTTCAGGAAGCGGTAAAAGCACTGCAATGAATTTAGTGGGTTGTCTTGACATACCAACAAAAGGTCATATCTATCTTGAAGGAAAAGATATTTCTCTAATGAAAGAAAGTGATCTTGCTCAGATAAGAGGTAGAAAAATAGGGTTTATATTTCAGAAATTCAATTTAATCCCTACTTTAAGCGCAAAAGAGAATATCAAACTACCTATGTCCTTCCAAGGAATTCCTGATGAAGAAAGAGATAAAAGAGCTGAAGAATTACTAAAATTAGTTGATCTGAAAGAAAGAATGGATCACCTTCCAACAGAATTATCAGGTGGTCAACAGCAAAGAGTTGCAATAGCAAGAGCCTTATCATTAGACCCTCCTGTAATACTAGCAGATGAGCCGACAGGAAACCTTGACTCAACAATGGGAACCAATGTCATGGAATTTTTAATGAAACTACATAAAGAAAAAAAGAAAACAATTGTAATGGTAACTCATGATGATGAGCTTGCACAATATGCTGACAGGATTCAAGTACTAAAAGATGGTCAGATAGTAAGTTCATAAAAAGTAAATTTAAGTTAACGAAATAAGAATTTTTTATTCATGTCCTTGATTTAAACGATAAAGTTATAAATTAAAAAAATAAAGAGAATGATAAGATGAAAAAAATAATAATGTTGATAGCAATAATAATGGTCATGCCATTAGCTTTAGCTGCAAACAATACAATAGATGCATCGCCATTCAGGCCTCAACAAGAATCTTTGAAAGCCACATTCATTAATCAGGATCCCGATCCAGCAAGACCAGGAGAATATGTTGACTTGAAAATAAGAATTGATAATATGGGACAAGAAACAGCAAAAGATGTTGAAGTTAATTTTGTAGAAACATATCCTTTTGCATTAGATGCATCTGAAGAAAAAACAAAAAATTTAGGAAACATAGGGGCATTCAACGAGCAGGATTATGGTACAATTATTGAATACAAAGTGAGAGTGGATTCTAAAGCAGTAGAAGGGGATAATAAAGCGAAAATATCCTTGAAATCTACGAATAAAAACCCTGTAATCTATGAATTTGATGTAGAAGTAAAAACAGTTGATGCAGGTTTGATAGTAGAAAATGTTGAAACTGAACCCTCACAATTAACTCAAGGTAGTAAAGGAACATTAAGGATAGACCTTGAGAACCCTTCAGATTCTGTATTAAGGGAAGTCACAGTTTCTCTTGACTTATCTGATGATAATCTATTATTTGCGCCTATAGAATCTGCAAGCACAAAAAAATTAAACTACTTAAATCCTGGGAAAACAAGTACATTCAGATTCGGTCTTATGCCATTCCCTGAAGCACAATCAAAAGTATACAGGATACCTATAACTATAAGCTATTATGACTCAACCAACAAAAAAGTAGAAAAATCAGAATTAATTGGTGTTATAGTAGGAAGCGAACCGGATATCAATTTTTATTCAGAAAATTTTGAGGTAGAAAACGGGAATAAAGGAACCCTTACAATAAATTCGGTCAATAAAGGTTTAATAGATGTAAAATTCCTTAATATAAAACTTGAAAATACTGATGATTATGAAATATTATCAAGCAAGGAATATTATGTAGGGAGTGTTGATAGCGATGATTTTGAAACAGCAGAATTTGATATGAACATAAAAACAGAAAAGAATAAATTTAATATTAAAGGAAATGTTGAATATAGAGATGCCAACAATAAACTTTTTACAAAGGAAATAAATTTTCCTATAAGAATAAATAATACAAAATCAGAAAGTTCTTTCAATTGGTTATATCTAGTCTTTGCTTTAATTATATCTTTTATAGGATATAAAATATGGAAGAAAAAAAAGGGAATGAAAAGATGAAATGGCAAGGATTAATGATTATCTAAAACTTGCATGGGAAAACATAAAGCATAAAAGGCTTAGGAGCTGGCTTACGCTTCTTGGCATTTTTATCGGCGTAGCTGCCGTAGTATCTTTAATTGGTCTTGGTGAAGGTCTTAAACTTGCAGTTTCTTCACAATTCGGAGTAAGTTCAACAGAAGTTATAACAGTACAGGCAGGAGGAATGACAGGCCAAGGTCCACCTGGGACTGGTGTTGCTAATCCGTTGATAGAAGATGATGCTGAAGATATAGAAAAAATTTCTACTGTAGATTTCGCAGTAACAAGAATAATAGAACAAGTTAAATTTGAATATGATGATCAGTTAAGTTTCGGTTTCGCTGCAGATGTTCCTGATGGTGAAGAAAGAGACTTTGTCTATGACAGTTTAGAACTTGAAGTAAAAGAAGGAAGATTTCTCAAAGATGGTGATGGCCAGAAAATAAATCTTGGCTACAATTTCGGAAAAGAAGAGAACAGGTTCGGAAAAAAGATAAGAGTTGGAGACAATATAAAAATAGAAAACAGAAATTTTGAAGTGGTCGGAATATATGAAAAACTTGGAAGCTTTATTTTTGATAATATAATAATAATTAACAGTGATACTCTGAAAAAATTAGTGGATAAAGAAGAAAAAGTTGATGTAATTGTTGCAAAAGTAAAAGATAAGGAATACATGGACAAAACAAAAGAAGAAATTGAAAAACTATTAAGGAAAAACCGTGATGTAGATGAAGGTGAGGAAGATTTTTCTGTTGAAACTCCCGAATCTTCTTTATCGACAGTAAACGATGTCTTGACAGGAGTTCAAATATTCATATCCTTGATTGCAGCTATTTCAATTATTGTAGGAGCTATAGGAATAATAAACACTATGTTTACATCAGTTGTAGAAAGAAGATCTCAGATTGGTATCATGAAAGCCTTAGGGGCTAAAAATTCAGATATTTTTTTTCAGTTCACCATAGAAGCCGGACTTATGGGATTAATAGGGGGTATAATAGGATCTATAGTAGGAGAGCTTATAGCATATTTAGGAACAATGGGATTAAGTTCTTTCCTAGGATCAGACATATCACCTTCGGTGAATTTCATATTGATAGGGTTGACTTTATTCGGAGCATTTATGATAGGGGCTATTTCCGGAACCATACCTGCTTTACAAGCAGCAAAACAAAATCCTGTTGATGCAATAAGGAGTTAAAATGATAACTTTACAAAACTTAAAATATTCATTAAGAAACCTCTGGATGAGGAAAGGTAGAAGTTTTCTTACAATTTTCTCCATTTTCATAGGCATCGCTACAGTCTTCATATTCATAAGTTTTGGATGGGGATTGTATGATTATATTGAAGAACTTACTGAAGGTGGTTCAGCCAATAAATTTTGGGTGCAAGGAAAAGGTTCAGGAGCTCCGGGAACTTCTGAAATAAAACTTAATGATGATGACGTCGATGCAATAGAAAAAACGAGAGGCGTATTTGACACTTCAGGAGTTCACTTCAAATCTATACAATTAAAAGAAAATGATGTGTTGCGTTACGTTTATCTGACAGGTTATAATCCTGATAAAAATCTCCTCATGGAATCATTCGACATAGGTATAGAAAAAGGAAGGATGCTTGAAGATGATGATACGAATAAAGTAATTTTAGGGTATAATTATATGGTAGAAGATAAAATATTCCCTGATAAATTTGAAATAAATGATAAAATTATGATAAACGAGAAAAAATTCCGTATAATAGGGTTCTTAGAGTCAATCGGAAATCCTGCTGATGATTCTAATGTATACATGCCAAAAGAATCTTTTGAAAACTTATTCCCTGAAGTAGATTCCTATTCCATGATAGTTGGTGAAGCAGATAAAGAAAAAATTGAAAAAACAGTAAAAAGTGTTGAAAAAAACCTAAGAAAATCAAGAAATGAAGAAGAAGGAAAAGAAACTTTTGTGGTAACCTCTTTTGAAGAACAACTGGAATCGTTCAGTACAATACTTAACATGGTAATAGGATTCGTCATATTTATAGCTTTTATTTCAGTCATAGTATCAGCAATAAACACAGCAAACACTATGATAACTTCTGTTCTTGAAAGACTGAGGGAAATAGGTATAATAAAATCTATAGGAGCTAAAAACTCTGAAATATTTAACATTTTTCTTCTGGAATCAAGTATACTGGGATTCCTGGCCGGAGTTCTAGGAGCAATTATAGGATGGTTGATAAGCGATTTTGCTGGTAATGTTCTTGAAAATCTAGGTTGGGGTTTTATATCTCCTCATTTCTCATGGATCCTTTTTGCAGGATGTATCCTTTTTTCTACAATTGTAGGTTCTATATCAGGAATAATTCCTGCGATAGATGCATCTAAGAGAAAACCTGTCGATACATTAAGGTATGAATGAAAAAAAAAGAATAAATAGCGGGAGATGGATTTGTCTTCAGAATCCTTAATTCTTTGAGTTCAATCACAGATTGAACAACTTCGTTCAAATCCAAAAAAAAGAATAAATAGCGGGAGATGGATTTG
>JBNJGI010000001.1:64467-70433 GCA_051819685.1 Nanobdellota archaeon
AGATTGAACAACTTCGTTCAAATCCAAAAAAAAGAATAAATAGCGGGAGATGGATTTGAACCAACGACCTCCGGGTTATGAGCCCGACGAGCACTCCTGACTGCTCCATCCCGCTTTATAATAATACAAAAAATTAACTTATTTATAAATGTTAGTGGTCTTAAAATTAAAATAAGCAACATTTATAAAAGGATTATTTTTTTCTAAAAGTGTGAAATGTGGGTATAGCGACAAAGATTGACTAAAACCTGAATCACAAAATCCTGAAAATACAGGTGGTTTAAAATGAGTGTTTATAAATACATAAGAAACATATGGAAAAAGCCGGAAAAAACACGGCAAAAAGAAAGGCTTATGCAGTGGAGAAGAGAACCTTCAACTGTAAAGATAGATAAGCCAACAAGATTAGATAGAGCTAGATCTTTAGGATACAAGGCTAAACAAGGTATATTTATAGTAAGACAAGCAGTTCCTAGAGGTGGTCATCAAAGACCTGATGATATGGCTGGAAGAAGGCCTAAAACACAAAGACGGAAACTTTCCTTAAGAAAAAACTATAAATTGATAGCTGAAGAAAGAGCATCCAAAAAGTTCTCAAATTGTGAAGTATTGAATTCTTACTGGGTAGGACAAGATGGTAATATAATCTGGCATGAAGTAATATTAGTGGATGGACATCATCCAAGAATAAGAGAATCTAAAGACTTTTCATGGGTTAAACATGACAAAGGAAGAGTTAATAGAGGTAAAACTTCTGCAGGTAAGAAAGTAAGAGGCTTACATAAAAAAGGAAAAGGTGTTGAGAAATCAAGACCTGGAAGAAGAGCTAACAATAGAAAGCTTTAAATAAATATTTTTTAAATTTTTATTTAAGCGGGGGTGCCGGAGCGGTCAAACGGGCTGGCCTTAGGTGTGTGAAGTTAATATCCAGCTCACACTGGGTAAGCCAGTAGCTTAGTGCTTTCGAGGGTTCGAATCCCTTCCCCCGCATGAACAAAGTAAAGGGATGGAATGTCAGGGAAGTTTTTCCCTGTATCATCTTTTTATTAAATACTAAATAATTCTTAAAATGCCGGAAAAAGGAAAATTGATAGGTAATGGGGCAGAAGCAAAGATATTTTTATCTGGAGATAGAATATTAAAAAAGCGCCCTCCTAAAAGTTACAGGATTAAAGAACTTGATGATATTCTAAGAAAAAAAAGAACTAAAAGAGAATTCAAAATATTAGAAAAATTGTATAAAGCAGACATACCTGTTCCCGCAGTATCCATGATTGATAAAACTCAAAGTATAGATATGGATTACATAAAAGGTGAAGTAGTAAAAGATATATTCACTCAACATTTCGATGATATAAGTTTACAAATAGGATTAAATCTTGGAAAAATGCATAATCTTGACATAATACATGGCGATCTGACAACTTCTAATATGATTTACAAAAATAAAAAAGTATATTTCATAGACTTTGGATTAAGCTCTATATCAAAAAGAATAGAAGATAAAGCAGTTGACCTTCACTTATTAGAACAGGCCATTAAATCCTATCATTACAAAATTTCTGAAAAAGCTATAAAAATAATAAAAGACAACTATAAAAAAAGTAATCTTTATGCTGATTCTATTTTAGAAAGACTCGAAAAAGTTAAAGCAAGAGGAAGAAATAAGCGCTGAAAAATTGTTCGTAATATCACTCACTTTGTGATTGTGCCAGGTATCAAGAAAATTTATAAATAAAAACAGCTGGACAAATAAAAAAGACTATTTACTGGAACTTATGGCTTTCTTTCACAAAGTAAAAAAAGAGGATGAGGGGAAAGAGGAAACTCAAAACAACAATCTAGAAGAAGCTAAAGAACAGAAAACAAATGAAAATGATTCTCAAAATAAATCTGAACAAGAAGAAGGTAAACCTAATGAATTAAGTCTTAATAAGGTTAAAAAAGAAAAAGAATTAAGTGAATTAGAATTAGGAAGCAAAAAAAATCTTTTAGAGGGACTTAAACAAGGAGAGAATGTAGAAACTGAAGTGGATAAAGTGCTCAATGTTATTGAAGAAAAGGGTTCTAAAAAATTTAATGATATAGTTAAAGAGACTTCTGTAAATAAAGAAAAAGTTACTAATTTCCTTGATGTTTTGGAGAAAGAGGGTTTAGTAGAAGTTAAATATCCTTCAAATCCTTTCTCACCACCAGTAATATCGATTAAGAAAAAAGAATATGATATTAGCGCTCTAAAAGATGAAGAAATAAAACAGGAAAAAAAGTTAATTGAAAAATATACAGTAATCTCAGATTATGTAGTTGCTGATGTAAACATCTGGGCAATACCTTTCGAGAACACACCTGTTTATGAAGTAGTACCTCACGAGTTATCTAAAGGATCCAGAGCTATGATATCTACATTAATGGAAAAAATAGCTCGTTCAATTCCTTTAAAAGTAGAAGATATAACTGATCCTCGAAAAATGCTTGAACTGAAAAAAACTTTCTATGACAAATCTAAATCATTGATAAAAGAAATCATACCTGACATAGATGAAAAAAAACTGAAAGTATTAGCTGGTGTTCTACTACATGATTCTTATGGTTTGGGTGACATGGATGTTATAATGTCTGACAACTGGTTGGAAGAAGTGGCCATCAATGGCGCTAATCAACCAATATCTTTGTATCACAGGAAATATGGATGGCTTAAATCCACTAAAAAATTCAAAAGCGAACAGGAAATCTATAATTTTTCTTCACAAATAGGGAGAAAAGTTGGAAAACAGATAAACAGTCTTACACCGATAATGGACGCTCATCTCTTGACAGGTGATCGTGTAGCTGCTACTTTATTTCCAATAAGTACTGAAGGAGATACACTTACAATAAGGCGATTCTCAAGAAATCCTTGGACTATAACGCACATGGTAGACCCTAACAATCATACAATGTCACTTGAAATGATGGCTTTCTTATGGATGTGTATCCAATATGAGTTGAACATACTTGTCGTAGGAGGAACAGCTTCAGGTAAGACATCCGTATTAAACACTTTAAGTTCATTAACTCCTCCTACTAACAGGATAATATCGATTGAGGATACAAGAGAAATATCTTTACCTGAACCTCTTCATTGGAACTGGGTTCCTTTGAATTCAAGAGCAAAAAATGCTGAAGGCGCAGGAGAAGTTACAATGCTTGACCTAATGGTTGCATCATTACGTATGAGACCTGACAGAATTATTGTAGGAGAGATAAGAAGAAAAGAACAAGCTGAAGCAATGTTTGAAGCGATGCATACAGGTCACAGCGTCTCTGCTACTATGCACGCCGATACTGCAGAACAATGTAAAAGGAGACTTACACAACCCCCTATAAATATTCCAGAAACTGAAATAAGGGCATTACATCTCATATTAGTTCAATATAGGGACAGAAGAAGAGGGATAAGAAGAACATTAGAGATGGCTGAAATATTAGCAGGTTCTGCAGACCAGGGTATTGATCTAAATTATCTTTATAGATGGCGACCAAGAAGGGATGTATTTGAAAAAGACAATGAAAGTACAAGAATATTTGAAGAACTTAACTTACATACAGGTATGACTTTTAAAGAGATGAAAGATAATATCAAAGAAAAGAAAGATATCCTTCAATGGCTCCTTGATAACAATATAAAAGATGTCAACAAAGTTGGACAGATAATGAGTATCTACTATAAATATCCTGAATTATTAATGGACACTATTAAAGATAATAAAAGCATAAAAGGAATTGGTAAGGAGGAAGATAAATGACCAAAACCACTAATGATGGTGATTATATACAGAAAAAAACTCATGTATTTCTCGCTTTGATGCCACCTTTTCTAGTTAATCTTTTAAAACCTTTTTTCATACCTCTAATTAATTTTTTTTTACATTTAAAACCTGATCTGGATAAAGAACTTGAAGCCATAGATCACAAATTATCACCTCGTGATTACATTGCTTCAGGGATGATTTCGTATTTTTTTTTCGGATCGCTCATAGGTTTACTAATATTCACTTTATCATATAAAAATGAAAGGCCATTACATTTATCAATACTTTTAGGTATAGCGACAGCTTTTCTCATAATGTTTATGTTTAGTTATCTTCTCATAAAAATGCCTTCAATAGAACTAAAAGCCAAAGCTGTCGAAATCGATCGTACTCTTGTTTTCGCATTAAAAGAGATGGTTTTGCAATCGGAATCAGGATCGGCTATATTTGAAACAATGCTGATAATATCTAATTCTGGATATGGAGGTTTATCTGAAGAATTCAGATGGGCTGCCAGAAGGATAAATTCAGGTTTACCTACAACAAAAGTATTAGAAGATATGATAAAAAGGACTCGTTCATCTTATTTCAAGAAAGCAGGGTGGCAGATATTAAATTCTGTAAAAACCGGATCCGATTTAAAATCAATATTGCAACCAATAATAGATGAGCTTAACAGCTACCAAAAATCACAAATTGAGAATTACGCAAGGGAACTTAGTTTATGGTCATTAGTATACATGATGTTTTCAGTTGCAATACCTACAATTGGATCCACAATGCTTGTAGTGCTTTCAGTATTTGCAAATTTCGGTATTTCAGAAGGATTTTTCATAGGTTTTGTCTGTGTTTGTTTCGTAATACAGACAATGCTCATCCTTTTAGTAAAAAGTAGGAGGCCTAATGTTATGTTTTAGGTAATAAAATGAGAACGCTATTACAAAGATTTTGCATAACAATGTCGAGATTAGTACCTAGAAATATATATAAAAAATTTTCTCAACAAGTTAAATATTCAGGCAAAACACATGATCCTCAAATTATAATCGGAGGTGCAGGTCTTCTAACTCTTATTATAATTTTACTATCTATTCTTGTAGCAAGTATGTATCCATTCCATACAGAAACAAAACAAATAGAAGACGATCTTGGAATAGTCACTGAAGAAGTAGTGGGAATTCATGCCATATACAAAAGACTCATGACTGTAGGTGCAGGATTTATATTTTCCTTATCTCCATTCTTCATAGTTAATATATATTATTTCTTTCTTGTAGAAAAAAGATCGAAAACAGTGGACAAGATGCTCCCTGATGCACTTTCCTTGATATCTTCTAATTTAGTATCAGGACTGACTCCTTATCATGCTGTCAAAAGTGCCATAAAAAAGGAATTCGGACCTATAGCTGAAGCTTTTGAATTAGCTACAAACAAATCAATAGGATCTAAATCTTTCAAAGAAAGCCTTTATGAAACTGTTGATACTGTAAATTCTGATTCCTATAAAAGAGCTATAAGATTATTTGTATCAGCAATGGAATCGGGAACCAATTCATCAGTTCTTCTAAAAAACCTTGCCCAGGATATACAGGAAAGAAGGGCATTGAAAAAAGAACTTATTACGAATACAACTACAAACTCAATGTTTATAATGTTTATGACTGTGGTGGGTGGACCTTTGCTTATGTCTGTAGCTATATTTTTTGTAAAAGTAGTTAGTTCTATTCAAGGTACAGCAGGAATATCAGGAGATTCTGCTCAAATGGCAGGACTTGGTATGGGTGGAGAAATAGTTATAACTACTGGATTTCTTACAATATATGCATATATTTTCTTTTTCATAACAGGATTTATAGTCTCTTATTTCACAGGAGTTATGATAGAAGGGAAAGGTAAAAGCGGATTAAAAAAAGCACCTTTGATTATAATAGCTTCATATATAATGTTCATGATATCAAGAGTTATAATTGAAAATGCTCTGGGAGGTATGTTCTAACATTGAAAAAATCTCAGACTTCATTTGAATATCTGATAATAATAGCTATGGTCTTTCTTATAGTCATGATAGTTTTATCTTTCATATTCAAGTTCCCTTCCTTAAATATAAATGCAGAGAGAACAGGCTCTGAATCTTTCTGGAGATCCCAGCCTTTAGCAGTAGGGGCTGTGCAATTT
>JBNJGI010000002.1:0-67926 GCA_051819685.1 Nanobdellota archaeon
ATAGCTTCAAAAATCAAAGAAGGAGAGAAATTTAATTTTAACCATATGAAAGATAATATTCTTAAGATGATGGCTTGCAGAGCTTCAGAGAAAGCAGGTGATGATTTAAATATAATCCAGGCGAAAAAAATAATAGATGAACTTTTTCAGTTTGAAGGAAACCCTTATAATTGTCCTCATGGAAGGCCAACCATAGTAGAAATATCTATTGCAGAAGTGGAAAAGATGTTTAAAAGAAAAAAATAGATTAAGTATTGAGTTTGCGCTCCTGTAAGTCGCTTCACTACTTACTGAAAATTCAATCACTTCTTCTGGAGACACGAATGGATGTTCGCATTTTCACTCATTTTTTGTAAGTGTAGCAAAAAAACATCTTACAACATTTTCAATCTGTGAAGGAGAAATAAAAGTCGATATTGGAATAAATTATTTTTTTCTACAAGAACCTTTAAAAATAATCATGAACTCCTGTAAATATGGTAAACGAAAACAAATTAGGGAGAACAAAAGTTCTCCAGATAAGCGGAAGTTCTAATGTAGGTATTTTTGCATATACTTCTGATAATTTTTGTCTTGTAGGTAAATCCTTAAGCGATGAAGAAGCAGACAAAATAAGTAAAGCCTTAGCAGTTCCAATACATTTTATGACAATAGGAAAATCGAATCAATTAGGAGCTTTGATAAATGGAAATTCCAAGGGAATAATTGTTCCTGAAATAATAACTGAAGAAGAGAAGTCATATCTGGATGAACTTGAAATAAGCTATAAAATAATAGATACGAAGTATACTGCTCTTGGAAATAATATTATATGTAATGACAATTATATGTTCTACAATCCTGAAATGGAAGAAAATGCTATCAAAGAAATAAAACAATTTTTAGGTATCGAAGGAGAAGCCCTCTATCTTGAAGATTGGGAAGCAATATCTGCTATCCTTGCGATAAATGATAAAGGTGGAATTATACAAAAAAATGTCACTGAAAAAATCAAAAAACACATAGAAGATAAACTTGGTATAAAACTTGAATATGGTACTGTTAATTTCGGAAGCCATATAGTTGGGGGAGGAGTTATAGTAAATTCCAAAGGTTTAGTTATAGGTGAAGAAAGTGCAGGTATAGAAATAACTAATGCAGATATGGCATTTGGGTTTTTAGAATAAAAAATGTTTGGTAATCTTAAGAAAAGGATAGGGAATTTTTTCAATAATTTTGATAAACACGCTGAAAAAGAAGCAAAAGATGTCGAAGTTGATGGAAAATCTGAAGAAAAGTATGAGAAAGAAGAGGAAGTACTTGAGAATGAAATAAAAGATCTTCATGAAGAGAAGGAATTGGAAAAAAAGAAGGCAAAAGCAGAAAAAGAAAATAATGTTGAAGATTATGAAAAAGATGAACAGAAAGAAAAGGAATTGGATGAAGATTTAAAACAGGAAGAAAAAAAAGGCGTTTTTTCAGGTATAAAGAAAAAGTTTACTATGAAGAAAATTTCTGACGAGAATTTCGAAGAACTTTTTGAAGAGCTTGAGTATTCATTATTGGAAAACAATGTAAGTCTTGAAGTGACTGAAAAGATAAAAGAAGATATGAGGTCTGAAATCGTAAATACTCCTTTAAAGAAGAAAGAAATAAACAATAAGCTGAGAGAAACTCTTTCATCAAGTATAAAATCCCTTTTTAGTAAAGATAAAATAGATATTTTCAAAGAAGTGAAGAATAAAAAACCATATGTGGTTTCTTTTATAGGGGTTAATGGAAGCGGAAAAACAACAAATCTTGCTAAAGTAGCCGATCTTATAAAGAAAAAAAATATGAGCTGTGTAATGGCTGCTTGTGATACATTTAGATCAGCAGCGATACAGCAGATTGAAGAACATGCTAATAACCTTGATATAAAACTAATAAAACATGATTATGGAGCTGATGCTGCAGCTGTAGCATATGATGCTATTTCATATGCAAAATCAAAAAATATAGATTTTGTTTTATTAGATACTGCAGGAAGACTTCATTCAAACACTAATCTTATGAATGAATTGAAAAAAATAATAAAAATCGCAGAGCCTGACCTAAACATATTCGTTGGAGAGAGTACAACAGGCAATGATTGTGTAGAACAGGCCAAAAATTTTTCTGAATCTATAAGAATAGATGGTGTTTTTCTTTCAAAAGTCGATGTTGATGATTCAGGTGGTGCTGCTATATCAATATCTTATGTCACAGGGAAACCTATCTTATTTATAGGTACTGGACAGAATTATAATGATATAAAGGAATTTGATTCAGAGATCATCATAAAAAATCTTGGTTTATAGGTAGTATTATTATATAATGTTGTATTCTCTTTTATTATTTTTTGTTTTCAAAAGAACTATCTTTAAACTCTATTTTACCATCTTGATAAATCCCTTTCTTAAGCACAACAGGGCGCCATTTATCTTCTATTAATTCTGCATCGAGCCATTCTGCAATCTTATCTGGATTTCCTATCGTTGCTGAAAGCCCAATAATTCTTAAATCCTTAAGGTGTTTTTTCAATAAAGTAATTAGAATCTCTAATGTAGGACCTCTGGATGTATCATTTAGAAGATGAATTTCATCAATAACTAATGTCTTGACATCTTTAAGCCATCTTGCATCATGTCTTATTTCAGAATCCAGTTTTTCTGAAGTAGTTATTATTAATTCATAATCTTTAAGATAATTGTCAGCTGAATCTATATCTCCTATACTTAATGATATTTTTATATCGGAATACCTTTCTTTAAAATCTTTAAATTTTTCCGCAGCTAACGATTTTAAAGGAGTTATATAGATAGCTTTTCCTTTTTTCTTAAAAATAGGATCGGTTGTAGCCATTTCTGCTATAAGTGTCTTTCCTGAAGCTGTAGGTGTACATATTAGCATATTTTGTTCATTATCTAACAATCCTTTTTTAATCGCTTTTTCTTGTGAAGGAAGAAATTTATTGATATTTCTTTTTTTTATTGAATCATATAAATTTTCATGCAGTTTTTCTTTAATTGAGTCGACTTCCATATATTTTGTAATATCGAAGAATTTATAAAATCTTTTTTTTGGAGACTTTATGATAAAAATGGCATTCGATCCAAAATTAGACAAAGAAATATTTTCAAAATATGTTGATTTCGACAATACAAGAATTATCGTAGCTGTAAAATGCTATAATGAAGGAACTAAAAAGCTTCAGATAACAAGAGAAAACATGACTCAGGAAGGAGAAACACGTTTCGCTAAACTCGGACGTATGGTGAAAGAAGAAGCAGAAGCTGTAATTCCTTTAATGCAAGAAGCAATCCAACACATGGATTAATTTTAAAATAAGATTTTATTTGATCTGTTTTTTCAGATCATCATTTTCTTTCTTTAGTTCATCAACGGCAGTTTCTATTGCTTTTTTAGCGCTTTCAGCCTCAATGAAGAACTTAGGGTTACTAACCATAGGATGTTCCACATTGTATGAGCATGCACTTACACCTTTTTGTTGTGCTATTTTTTCTTTAAGTATATTTGCAATGGTGTGATCTGCACCAACAAGCTCAAAAACTACTCTTGATTTTTTATCTTCTATAATTTTGATTTCCATAAAAGATAGGCAAAATTATTCATTTAAAAAACTTTCTTTTAGCTGGCACATAAATTAATTTAATAATGATATTGCCTTGAAGTAGTTTTTGGATTTGAGGTAATAAATGGAACGAATAACAGGAGCCAAATTTAATTAATTTCATCCAGAAAACTTAACAATTGTTTGCAATATCACTCATTTTTATGGATGTGATTCTTTGTATTAAAAACATTACAATAGTCGAAGAAATAAATAAAGAGTATTTTATATTGCCAGAATCATCAAACCACATTTTAAATATTACGGAATTTGACAGAATTAGTCTTAGCCTAATTTCTGGGTTTTCTGCAAGAAAATATAAAATACAAAAATCTTAGTAAATCCAAAACATTTTTAAAAAACTGATTCTAAAGTCCAGGAAGATGGCAAAAAAATCTACAAAAAATAAAGCTGGTAAAAAGAGCACTTCAAAAAAAGAAGGTTCTGGGTCCGGAAAAAAGTCATCTGTTAAGAAAAAGACAGTGAATAAATCTTCAAACAAAAAAAATACTAATGAATCTAAGGTAAAAGTTTCTGTAAACTCTACTGATGATTATGAAAAAGAATTGAAAAATATTGATAAAAAACCTTTTTTTAATTTTGATATGCATCCTTTTGCTCTGGCCTCTCTTATAATAGTGCTTATTTTATTCATTTCAGCCGCTATATTAGCATATTTCAGCTTTAATTCAACTGTTGATGCTGTTTTAGTCGCTAAAAATGATAGCAGTGATAATAAAGATAATACAATTATAATAAAAGATCCATCAACAGAAATTGCTGATGAGATTAATAAAGAACAAAGAAACTCGTGCAAGGAAGTTTCATTCAATGTAGTGTGTGGATCAGAATATCCTGGAAACTCATGTAGTTATATTAATGATAATAATTTATCATCCCAATGGATGGCTTCTGCAAGTTGCACATCAGGGAAAAAACCTTGTTCAGTGCTTAATTATATAACTGTTTCTTCAGAAAATAATTTCAGTAAGGTTAAGTTATGGAACAGAGTTGAAAAAGATTATTATATAAATAGAGTATCTCTTACTTATAATAATATTTCTGAAGATTATCGCTATGGAGGACAGAATTATACAAAAACACCATGGGTAATCGAATTGAAAGAACCTGCAAGTGCTGTAGAAATAAAAATTGTGGAAATTGTAGGTATAGGAAGGAATTACCTATCGGGAATCAGTGAGATAGAGCTTTATAAAAAAGGATGTAAAAACCCTTAATTTCTTATGTCTGATGTATTTTTTAGTAGGAAGATTGAAAAAATACTTGAAAAAATAAATCCTAAAGATCTTGGTAATAATATAGGTTTAAAAGTACATTTTGGGGAAAAAGGATGCGATACTTATATTGATCCTGAAATTGTTAAAAAAATTTTTGATAAAGTGTCTGGAAACAATACTTCTCTTATAGAATGTAATGTTTTATATAAAGGAAGCAGGACTAAAACCAAGGACCATATAAAAACTGCAAAAGAACATGGTTTTAATTTTGCTCAGATAGATATCCTTGATGATGAGGGTGATATAAAGGTTGATATTGATAATGGTATTGTTAAAGAGGCAAAAATTGGTAAAGGTATAAAGAAATATGATTCTATGATTGTCATATCACATTTTAAAGGTCATATACTTACTGGTTATGGAGGAGCATTTAAGAATATAGGGATGGGTCTTGGAAGCAGAGCAGGAAAATTACATATGCATTCTGATACAAAACCTTATATAGATATTGATAAATGTGTAGGTTGTGGTTTATGTGCTGAAAATTGTGATTTTGATGCTATTAAAATAAATGGGAAAGCAAAAATTAATGAAAATAAATGTTCAGGATGTGCTATGTGTATTTCAACATGCCCTTATAATGCTGTAAGGATACCATGGGGAGGATCTTCTAGTGAAGAAGTGCAAAAAAAGATTATTGATTATACTGAAGCAGTTTTTAAATTAATACCTAAGGGGAAAGTAATTTACATAAATGTTTTAGAAAACATAACTTCTTTGTGTGATTGTGTAGGTAAGAAGCAAGAACCTATAATGAAAGATATAGGATTTCTTATAAGTAAAGACCCGGTTTCAATAGATAAAGCTTCACTTGATCTTGTTGATAAATATTCCTGCGGTAAATTCACAGAAAAAAGTGTTGATTTTTCTATACAAACATCTTATGCAGAAGAAAAAGGGTTGGGAGAAGAAGATTATGACCTTATTGAAATTTAATCTTATCCATTAATTTTATACCTGTATTATCGACAAAACCTTTCGGTAATTCTATAAGTGTACTTGCTTTACCTCTGTGATATATTGCTGGTGTAAATGGTTTAACATTCTTTTTGATATCAACCACGATACCATTTAAGTCAACCCAAATTACATCTATTGAAAAAAACACAAACAACATATGAATTGGTATCTTTCGTTCATATCCGAAATCAAAAATATAAGCTTCATTTTTTATAGGCTTTCTGAACATAAGACCTCTGGCTTTTGAAAATATACTCTTTAAATAAACAATATTTTCTAAAGTATTGATGATCGAATGTTCCATTTTAGCAATTTAACTCCTTATTCTTTCCATTTCCACATTCTATTTTGTTGTTTATTATTGAATATGAATTAATATTTGGATTATCGACTTTTTGTTTACAACATGTATTTTTAGCTGAATTTTTGGCTAATTCCTTAAAGTTTTCCTCCATCTCTTTTCTTCTTTTAATATTATTTTCAACATCCATTTTATATGATTTTATAGTATTGGTCACTGAATTGTTGAATTCTTCTATTCTATTATCACATTTTTTTTGCGCAAGCTCAAGATCAGAACTTATTCTCGAATTTTCTGTTTGATAATCTGATAAGTTTTCTTTGATTTTCTTATTTTCTTTAGTAATTATTTTATTCGTCCTTTTACATGAAGTATAATTTATTTTTGTTAATGATAACTCTTTTTCTATATTTTTTAGAGATTCAAGAATTTCACCAGGATTTTCACCATAATCTTTAAATCTTTTATTATTCATATAATGTTCAAAAGAAGGTTTTATCATAAAAAGCAATATTATTGAAAGTAATATAACTATGATTAATAGCCCATTCATATGATGTGATTTTATGTGGTGTTTTGTATTACTTTTTTCAGAGTTTTTATTTTTTTCATCCATATACACAATAATTTATTTATACCTTTATATTTTTGATGGTTATATGGCAAATATAATAAACGAGTTATGATGTTGCCTTGAAGTAGTTTTTTAATTTGCGGTAAGGAGTAGAACGACTTACAGGAGCGCAAATTATATCAAGTTCACCCGGAGGACCGAACATTTGTTCGCAACATCACCATTTTTATAGATGTGCTGGTTATACGGCAAATATAATAAACGAGTTATGATGTTAACTTATGAGATGCAAGTTTACAGTTGTAAGCCAAGCGATATAAATAAAAACTATTTGATATTTTAAGAATAAAAAGAGAAATAAAAAAAATAAATCAATTTATTTGATTTCTATATTTTCAATTATTTTGCTTCTTGTGTCATAAAGAACATTGGTCGTAGTAGTCATATCAGGAACTTTACTAATTGAAGAAACTCTTATGATATGATATCCGTAACTTGTTTCAACTGGTTCTGATATTTCTTTTTCCTCAAGGTTGAAATTTATTTCTTCAAATTTCGCTACCATCTGTCCTTTTTTCAGCATTCCAAGATATCCTCCTCTTGTACCAGAAGGTCCGTCAGAGTATTCTTTAGCTAAAGAAGCAAAGTAAGCTCTTGTATTATTATTCTCGGCTTTTTCTTGTATCATATTTGCCCTTTCAAAAGCTTCCTCTTTTGTTCTATTACTATTGCATATCTGAGAACCATTAAAACATACCAGGATATGGCTTGTGTTTCTAGCTTCTGCTTTTGGAACTTTTTCTGCAATCTCTTCTTTTAGGAATTGCTGGATAAGATAATCTTTCTTAAGTTCTTTTCTGTATGCATTATTAAACTGTTCTTTTGACATATTGAAAGAAGTTATTATTTTCTGTACATTCGGTTCTGATAACAACATATCTACATTTTCTTCAATCTCTTTTTTATCTGCCAAGTTTTTAGAGTTATAATAAAGTATATCTCTCACAGCTGCTTCTTCTAGTATGTTTTTTTCTGTCGCTTTCATTCCGCTTATTTTGAAAAGTTTTTCAATGAATTCATATTCCTTATCTGTTATTTTTATTTTATTTCCAGTATTTTCAAGTACTGGTTTTAAGGAACCATTTTCCATTTTATAAGAAATATCCATTGAACTGAATTCAGCCAGTGTATTTTTTTCATTTTGCTGAATTTGATCCTGTTGAGTTCCGAAATCAGCATATTTTACCAAAAGCATTATTGCTAATAATAAAACTAAGAATAATATCGCTGCAGAAATAGAATTGTTTTTCAATATCTTATTTATGTTCTTTTTTTGAGAAGATTTAGTTTTCGGCTGTGTTTTAACAGTTTTTGTTGGTTTTTTTGTTTTAGCCGAAGAAGTTTTCTTCTTACTTGCTGCACTTTTCGTTGTCTTGTTTTTACTTTTAGTGGTTTTCTTATTTGACATTAAAGTCACCTCGTAAAATCATTAAATCTTGATTCTTAAGATGGTTTTATTTACGGACATTTTTAAATTTTTGTGAATTAATAAAAATATGAAAAAATTTCGGGATAGCACACTGTGCCTTTTTATCGATACATTTATAAATAGAATTAAAAAATAAATCATTGGGTTGTTACATGATTAAAAAGGTTCAATTAGCGTTTAAAAAAATTTTTGAAAAATTCTTCAAAAAACACAAGAAAGTAAAATTAGGTCTCTACGGTCCGCCCAATGGTGGTAAAACTACTCTTGCAAACAGGGTATGTAAGGATTGGTTAGGTGAAGATATAGGGTCTGTATCTGATATGCCTCATGAAACAAGAGAGATAGCTATAAAGGAATCAATAAATATAAAAAATGATGATGGAAGGGAAATAAAGTTTAATCTGGTTGATACTCCTGGAATTGCTACAAAAGTTGATTTTGAGGATTTTCTTAAATATGGTTTAAAAGAAACAGAAGCTAAAAAAAGAGCCAAAGAAGCTACTAAAGGCATTATTGATTCCATCAAATGGCTTGATGAGATGGATTGTGTAATTGTTGTGGTAGATTCAACATTAGATCCTTATTCTCAAGTAAATGTAACTATAATTGGAAACCTTGCTGCAAGAAACATACCCGTAGTTGTCGCAGCCAATAAGAATGACCTCAAGAAATCTAATGTGAAAAAGATAGAAGCTGCATTCCCTCAATATGAAGTTGTCGGTGTTTCTGCAAAAGAAGGAACTAACATGGACACATTCTACAAAAAATTGTTTAAGGTGATTGAATGAGTGGGAAAAATAAAAACTCCAAATCGCTTGTATTCGAATTTATGCAATTTTCTGAACTTAAAAAAATGTCTGTGGAAGAAAGAATCAAGACAATTATAGATATAGTTAAAAGCAATAAAATAATATTGCTAGAAGGAAGATTCAAAAAACAGGAAGAAGCGCAATTGATCCAAACAACTATGGAATATATTGATAATAAATTCAAAGGTATTGAAATTGCTGTAATAAATCCTTCTAAAGAGGAAGGCAGTTTCTTTAGTCGTCTGAAATCAAATATTGCTAATCTAATTTTAGGTGAAAGGGAAGGGTTTACTTTGATAGGACCTGCTACAATTATAAGGGATATAAAACAAGATTCTAAGAAACTGAATCAACTTTCGATAAGACTAGGATAAAAAATGCCACACCAATGTGTAAGATGCGGAAAACTAATAGAAGACGGATCTAATGAGATTCTTCAGGGATGTAAAAATTGTGGAGGAAAGTTATTTTTCTTTATCAAGAAATCCAAGCTTAAGGAGATGGAGAATAAACCTGCTGAAAATCTTACTACAAAGGATAAGAAGCAGATAGAGAAAGATGTTGTTGATTTAATTGGAAAAGAATATAATCCTGATGCCCCAGTTATACTTAATTTTGAAAGCGTTCGCGTGTCTAAACCAGGGAAATTTGAACTTGATCTTGTAAGTCTTTTCGATCAGAAAAAACCTTTGGTTTATAAGCTTGAAGAAGGGAAATACATGATAGATGTTGCTACAACTTTTGAACATGCTTCAAAAGGCAGTAAAAGAATCAAAGAAAAGTGATAGATAAATATATTATATCTTTTTTATTTTTTAATTTTTTCTAAATTATAAAAAAATTTCAGTCAAAGATATTAGATAGAGGGACACAATCACAAAAATGAGTGATATTGCGAACAACTCTTCGGCCTCTGGACGAACTTTATTTAATTTACGCTCCTGTAAGTCGTTTTACTCCTTACTGCAAATTAAAAAACTACTTCAAGGCAATATCATCATTAATTTTGTTACATGTGCCGATAGAGGTATAAATTTTTAAATAATTTATAATTATTATAATTAAAATGGAACTTGCAAATGCTAAGGGAACGAAAGATTACTTACCTGAGGAAATGATAATTCTAAATGAAATCATGACAAGATTAAGGATATATTTTGAAAGAGCAGGATTTAATCCTCTTACAACACCTGCGATAGAAAAAATGGATGTTTTGGGTGCAAAATATGCAGGAGGATCTGAAATCCTTAAAGAAACATTCCAATTTAAAGACCAAGGTGAAAGAGAACTAGGGCTTAGATATGATTTGACAGTTCCTTTTGCAAGGGTTACAGGACAAAACCCTGAATTAAAATTTCCTTTTAAAAGATACCAAATGGAAAAAGTATATCGTGATGGTCCTGTCGGACCAGGAAGATACAGAGAATTCTGGCAGTGTGATATAGATATGGTTGGTACAAAATCAATGAAAGCTGAAGCAGAAGTTTTATCGATTGCTGAGGAATTTTTCAAATCTTATGATTTTAATCCACTTATAAAATTAAATAATAGAAAAATTATGAATTCACTTCTTGACAACTTTAAAATCGATAATAAAACTCCAGTAATACTGGTTATAGATAAATTTCTTAAAATGGATAAAAAAGATCTTGTAGGAGAACTTATTGATATAGGGTATGAAAAAGAAGAATCATCTGAAATTATAGATTTATTTGAAAGCTTAAGTAAATTAGATTCGAATGAAGAGAAGATTAAAGCCTGTAAAAAAATGATTAAAAGTGATGAAGGTAAAGAAGGGATAGAAGAGATAGAGCAGATACTTACTTATTGTAATAATTATGGTTTGAGTTCTGTTAGATTCGACCCGATACTTGCAAGAGGTCTTAATTATTATACTGGCCCTGTGTTTGAAACAGTGCTCGAAGGAAATAAAATAACGAGCTGTGTGTGTGCGGGCGGGCGCTTTGATAAGATGATTGGAGATTTTCTTGAAAGCAAAGAAGAATTCCCTGCTGTTGGTTTAAGTTTTGGTGTAAGCAGGATATTTGATGCACTTATAGCAGATAATAAAATAAAAAACTCAAAAACCGTAACTCAAGTATTGGTTATTTCTATGAATCAGGATAAGTTTGCTATGCAGGTAACAAAAAAACTTAGAAGTAAAGGTATAAATACAGAAATTGATATTATGGAGAGGAAAATAAGAAAAAATCTTGATTATGCTAATGGGATGAAGATACCTTTTGCAGTTATAATTGGAGAAAATGAAGTTGAATCAGGGAAAATAACTTTAAAAAACCTTGATACCGGCGAACAAAAAAATATAGGGGTTGAAGAAGCAGGAAAAATTATCTTAAATACTTGAATTTTGTTATGTTGTTAAATTCTGTTGAAGGAAAGGAGGGAAGTATAAAACCCCTTTGAAAAAGTCAATTTGTAAAGGCTAATTATTTTGTCTGGGTGAAATTGATTGAATTTGCGCTCCTGTAAGTCTTTTAACTCCTTACCACAAATTCAAATATTGCTTCAATGTAATATCATCACTCATTTTGTTATATGTGCCCTTGAACAACAATCTATATAAAAAGATATTTTTCTTATTTATTTAATGACTTTTAAAATTAAATCAGAAGAAGGGGATGCAAGAGCCGGAATTCTTGAATTGCCTTCTGGGAAAAAATTAAAGACGCCTTTTTTTATGCCGGTAATGACAAAAGGTGTAGCTAAAAATGTAACTCAGGATATGTTGTTAGAAGCAGGAACTCAATGTGGAATATCCAATTCTTTCGTTTTGACATTAAAACCAGGGGTTGATTTTATAAAAAAAGCAGGAGGTCTGCATAAATTAGCTGCGTGGGAAGGAGGATATTTTACAGACAGTGGTGGCTTTCAGATGCTTAGTAAACAATTCTTCAGAAAAATAAATGATGAAGCAGTTATATTTATGGATCCTTTTTCAGGGAAAAAATATTCTTTATCCCCTGAAGAATGTATGGATAATCAATTAAATATTGGAAGTGATGTTGCTATGGCTTTAGATCATGTTCCTTCATTTTATGGTATGACTGAAAAAAAGATGAAAGAGCACCTTAGAAGGACACATTTATGGGCTGAAAGATGTAAAAAATATCATGATGAAAATTCAGAGAAAAAACAATTGCTTTTTGGAATTTCTCAAGGTGGAGCTTATCCTGATTTAAGGAAAGAAAGTGCCTCTTATATTAATTCTCTTGATTTTGATGGTATTGCTTTTGGTGGATTTTGTTTTGGTGAAAGCGATTCTGCAATGTATGAAGGGATTGAAATTTCTAAAAGGGAATGTTCAAAAGATAAACCTATCTATGTAATGGGTATGGGGAATCCTATTCAGATTCTTAATGCTGTTGCTTTAGGGTGTGATATATTTGATAGTACTTTTCCTACTATGAATGGAAGGAATGGAACTTTATTTACACAAAATGGTTTGTTAAGAATTAAAAGAAGTGAATATAGGCACGATCTTAGGTCTATTGAAGAGAGTTGTGATTGTTATGCATGTAAAAATTATTCGCGAGCTTACATTAGATATCTTTTAGATATGAATGAAAATTTAGGGAAGACTTTAGCTACAATACATAATATAAGGTTTATTCATAAGCTTCTTGAAGATGCAAGAGAAAGTATACTTAACGGTAGTTTTGAAGATTTCAAAAGGAAAATAATACAAGCTTATGATAAGAAAGATGATAATATCTTTAAGTATGGTGTATAAGTTTTTATCAGTTATTGATTGATAAAAATAGAGTTTTTTATCAATTGACAATAGATATTTTTATTAAAAACTTAATCAAAATAATTATAAATGATTAAATGATGTTATTTTCAGAGGTGTAAAAATGAAATTAATATTGAATGAAAAACCTAAGAAAGTTAAAATTATACAAGGCTTTCCTGGTTTCGGAATGGTTGGTAGTATAGCTACAGAATATTTAAGAGATCATCTTAAAATGAGAGAGATTGGTCGTATTGTTGTAGAAAATCAAAATCCTTTAATTGCAATACATGAAGGTAAAATAATTCCACCTGTGGGTATTTATTATCATGAAGATTATAATCTTATAGTAATTAGTTCATTGACAAAGGCTACGGATAATGGTATTGAATTCGCTGAAAAAATAAAAGAGATAGCTTCAGAACTTGAAGCAGAAGAAATAATTTCTTTAGAAGGTGTTGCTGGATCTTCGGATAAGCAACATGTTCTTTTTTATTCCAATTCTGAAGAGAAAAAACAAGATTTGGTTAATAAAGAATTCAATGAATTGAAAGAAAGTGTTATTATTGGTGTGAGTGCAGCTTTGATGATGGATGATTCTCATCCGATGACTTCTTTCTTTGCTTTGACTGCAAGCACTCTTCCTGATAGTTCTGCAGCTGCAGAGATAATTAAGTCTTTAGATAATTACTTAGGACTTTCTGTTGATTATAATCCTTTATATGAGCAAGCTAAAGTTTTTGAACAGAAAATAAAAGGGATTTTGGCAAATTCAGAGAAAGCTAAGAATGAGAGTGAAAAAAGCATGTTGAATTATTTCAGTTGATTTTTTATTATTTTAACTACTGAATAAAAGTTATATCTTATAAAAAACTTTATAAATGTTAAAATGAAATTAAAAACTATGAGAGGTTTGTTTAAAATATTAATTGTTTTTGTATTGCTTATGCCTTTTGCATTTGCTGATTATACTTCTGTTTTTGATAGTGATGTTGAGGTTAATGGGAATGTCGGTATAGGGACGAGCAATCCTTCTTCTAAACTTGATGTTAGAGGTGATATGAATATTCAGGGTGTCTTAACCTTAAGATATGTTTCAGGAGAATCAGGTTTTGAGTCTCTTGGACCTAACGGAAATACACACATTCCTTATAGTGATGGTAATGTCTACATTTCAGGTAATAATATTTATTTCAGGAATGGTTCAGATTCAGTGAAGATGACTGTAGAAGATACTGGCAATGTTGGTATAGGGACATCGTCACCAGATACAAAACTTGATGTTAGAGGTGATGTTAAAGTTGGTGATTTTAGGATAAAAAATAATCGTGTTCTTCAGAGTTATAATCAAAATATGTATTTTGATCTTGAATCAGGTGGGGCTTTTAATTTTCGTAACGGTGCAAACAACAACATTGTAACAATAAATAATATTGGTGATATCCAAGCTGAAGGGGATATAACTTCTTCAGGCAAGATTTGTGATGCGAATGGTTGTATTGGTGATTATATGAGGATACAAGATACAAGAGATTCTGGAGATGTTCTGCCTGAAGATTTTATCAATAAACAAGCACAGTTCAGCTTTACAAATCAAATTGCAAGTTCTCCTAATACCTGGGATTCAGTAATTACAATTAAAGGTTGGACTGATGATTATAGAGCTTGGCAGTTATTATCTAGCTCAGATATAAATGATGATACTGTTGATGATTCAGATGACCTTTATTTCAGAACAGGAAGAGGAAATTCTTGGGGCAATCTAAGGAAGGTATGGGATGAGGAAAGCGATGGTTCAGGTTCTGGTCTGGATTCTGATAAATTAGATGGAAAAGATGCATCTGATTTTATGGATGCAGGGACTGATAATTGGGTGGATGAATCAGGGGATAGTATGAGTGGAGATTTAGATGTTTCTGGTGATATTAAATCCACTAGTCTTACTGTTGAAGGGGAATTCAATTTACCAACACAAGCTCCTTCAAATCCACAAAAAGGAGATATGTGGCTGGAATAATCTCAAAATAGTTTTTATTTAAATCAAGCAGTTTATTAATGAAGATAAAATGGATGCTAATATGAATGGAAAAAAGTGGAAAGGATTGTTTTTGTTTTTCCTTCTTTTTGCTCTTGTCTTTTGTATTGGAGTGGTTGAAGCTGCTGGAGAGTGTACTGGACCTGTTGAGACAAAATGGGCTGAGGTTACTTGGAGGGATGCTAATTGGGATACAGATGAATGGTATTGGTGTTCTTATGAGGAGGGTAAGTCAGGTTTAGGTAGTAGAAATAATCCAGTAACACCTACAGGAGATTGTACTGAATACTGGAGATGGAAAATATATTCTGATGTTTTTTTCCCTATGAATGTCGGTGATATTTGTGCCACTCATACCAGCTCAGCTTTTGAGTATAATTATTGGCTTTGTTCAGAAGAAATAAATTGTCCTTCTTATTCAGAAAATGAATGTAAATCTAATGATAAATGTACTTGGGAAAGTGCGTCTACTTGTGGAGATGGAACTGTTCAATCCCCTAACGACAATGGTATAAATGAAAAGTGCGACCCTGGCACAGGCAACTTCGGCGGCACTCACTGTATAGAATCCGGAAGTGACAGATGCACTTGTCAAGAAGGGTATTCTCCTGATGGTAATGGTGGATGTGTTCAATCATTCCTAGACATTGGCCTAAAAATTCAGGATGGAGGCGAAAAAAAGGTTGCAATTATTCCTCCGGATTCTTCTACTCAATCTCCTCTGAAAATTTATGATGATCAGGAATACAGCGTTGCCTTAGTTGATCCTTCACATTCTGATGCTTTGAGTGTAAAAATACAGACTGATGATGGTGTAAAGGCTTTGAGGGAGTATAAAAGCTAAGGATTTCAATATAACTGATTAATAAGAGAATAAAATGGACAAAAAAAACATAATAATAATTGTTTTGACAATATTGCTTGTTGCAACTTTGGTTTATATGCTTGGCAGCATGTACCAGGAGGCAAGGATGCAGGAGAAGATGGAAGTTTACAAGACAGGTGTACAGGATGGCTACCAGCAGACAGTAAAATGTCAGAAAGTGCCCCTTACCCTAAACAACCAAAGCATAAATATTATTGCATTAGAATGCCTGCAGCAGCGTAATACTACTTCTTAGATTATTATTTTTTTAGCAAAGCTATAAGCCCTTATTCAGGACTTAAGCAGCATAAAAAGAAATACATTGTGTTTATGAAATCCCTAAAAAAAGTTAAAATAAGGAAATGCTTTGATCATCATTTTAATGAAGGAGGCATGTCTGAATATTTAACATATAATAGGAAAGAATTAATACAGCAGGTCTATGAAGATATTCTGTTAAAAGTGTAGTTCTAAGATATAAGTTTAATTCTGATAAATCAATAAGGCAATTGACAATTTATTCAGTTTTTGGTTTAAATTTTGTGAACCAGATAAATCTAGTTTGTCAATTGGAGATATTAATCCTGTAATTAAAAAGATTAAGCAAAATTTTAATTCATATTTAGGCTTTAAATTTGAAGATATTTGTCGTGATTATCTCCGAAAGGAAGATTATGAAAAAATAGGGAGATGGTGGCACAAAGAACAAGAAATAGACATAGTTGCATTAAATGAAGAAAAAAAAGAGATTCTTTTTGCTGAATGTAAATGGAAAGATAATGTTGATGGAAATAAATTATTAACTGAATTAAAAAATAAAACAAAACTCGTAAATTGGTATAATGAAGAAAGAAAAGAAAAACACTTAATCTTCGCGAAATCATTCAAGAATAAATCAAAAGGAATGTTTGACCTAAAAGATATAGGGAAAGTATTATTATGAGATTACTAGCTTTTTTCATAGTAAAGGTATGAAATCACTAGGTTTTTTAGAATATTTATGAATAACTGACTCTTGTTAAAATTATGATTGAAAGAGATATATTCAAAAAATTAAGTGCGGAACTTAAAAAAGATAAAATAACTGTAATAACAGGTGCAAGACAAGTTGGTAAAACAACTGCCATGAAAAACCTTTACAAAAAAACAGAAAACTCTGTATTTATTACTTTTGATGATAGTTCTATTAAATTATTATTTGAAAAAAACCCCGAATTATTTATTGAACAATACGTAAAACCTTACAAAACATTATTTATTGATGAATTTCAATATGCTAAAGATGGCGTGAAAACTTTGAAATATATTTTTGATACTGAAAAAACAAAACTGTTTGTTTCTGGTTCTTCAAAACCTGAAATTGCTATTCAATCTTTACAATATTTGGTAGGTCGAGTTTCACTTATTGAGATGTTTCCCTTATCATTTTCTGAATTTGTAAATTATAAATCCCCTGAAAAAAATATTCTTCTTAAAAAACCTAGAAAAATTAATGACCTTCAACAATTAAATTCAGAGTTTGAAGAGTTTCTTATGTTTGGAGGATATCCCGATGTTGTGAAAGAAGTAAATTTTGAAGATAAAAAGAAAATCTTGAAAGATTTAGTAAATATATATCTTTTAAAGGAAATTAAGGATGTTTTAGGATACAAAAATTCTTATACTTTTGAAAAATTGTTAAAAACAATTGCTATAAATAATGGTAAATTAACAAAATATTCTTTCCTAGCAAACGATTTAGATATTTCGTGGAATAATGTACAAGAAAAAGTTTCTATACTTAATAAAACAGATGTATTATATGTAGTAAAACCCTTTTTTAATAACAAAAATAAAGAAATTATGAAAACACCAAAAATATATTTGCATGATATAGGATTTTTGAATATTCTTCTAAATAATTTTTCAAGATTTGATGAAAGAGTTGATAAAGGAGAGTTACTTGAATCTTTTATTTTACATGAACTTATTAAAAAAAAATATGATGTAAAATTTTGGAATAGGCAATCTTCTGAAGTAGATTTTATACTTGAAAAGGATAATGATATTATAGCAATAGAATGTAAATCTAATGAGAAAAAAATACCGAAGTCTTTAAAATATTTTTTAAAAGAATATAATTTCTTAAAAGCTTATATTTTTAATTTGGTTACTGATAAACATTTAGAAGAATTAAATAAATCTTTTCAGTTTACACACTATATTAATATAGAAAGCATCAATTTTTTTGAATAGGTTTTTAAAGCTTAAAAAACATAAAATTTATATAATATAGTGTATTATATATATTCTATGGCTATCACAACTATTCAAGTAAGTAAAGATTTGTTAGAAGATTTAAAATCTCGTAAAATGTATGATAAAGAAAGTTACGAAGATATAATAAGGGATTTATTAGAAGACACAATGGAATTATCGGAACAAACACTGGCAAATATTAGAAAATCTGAAAGAGATATAAAATTTGGAAGAGTTAAAACTCTTGCACAAGTTGAAGCAAGATTAAAAAGATGACTTATGAAATAACTTTTTCAGATTTTGCAGATAAACAATTAAGTAAACTTTCATTGAATGTTCAAGACAGAATTATCTCTACAATAAAAAGATGCCAAATAAGACCTTATAGTCATGTAAAGAAGTTAGTGGGATCAAAATATTTTAGGTTGCGTGTTGGTGATTATCGAGTAATTATGGATATTATAGATAATAAATTAATCATTCATGTTGTAGAAGTTGGGCATAGAAAAAACATATACAAAAGATAAACTTAAAATAAATTTCAGGTTTTTAATACAAAGAAGCAAATCCAAACATCACTTCAAGGCAATATCATTATTAATTCAACACAATATTTTAAAATAAAAGGCAATTACATAATATAAAATGGCATTAAAACTATACAATACATTAACAAGGAAAAAAGAAATATTTCAACCTATTGAAGAAGGGAAAGTAAAAATGTATTGTTGCGGACCGACTGTCTATAATTATGCTCACATAGGAAACTTAAGAACATACATCTTTGAAGACATATTAAGAAGAACCTTAGAATATAATGAGTTTGAAGTCAATCATGTAATGAATATAACCGATGTTGGGCACTTAACTGATGATGGTGATGAAGGAGAGGATAAACTAGAAAAAAGTGCTGAAAAAGAAAAAAAATCAGTATTAGATATTTCAAAATTTTATACAGATGCTTTTTTTGAAGATATAAACAAGTTAAACATAAAATCACCCCATATACCTTGTAAAGCTACAGAACATATCAATGACATGATAGATATGATAAAGAAGCTAGAAGATAATGGTTATACCTACGAATCTGGGGGAAACATATACTATGATATTTCTCAATTCAAATATTATGCAGATTTGGGCAATCTAAATCTTGAGCAAATGAAATCTACAGAAAGAGTTGAAGAAGACACTGGAAAAAGAAACAAGCAAGATTTTGTTTTATGGTTCACAAGCTCGAAATTCAAAAACCATTCATTAAAATGGGACAGCCCTTGGGGTACTGGATATCCTGGGTGGCACATTGAATGTTCCGCTATGTCAGTGAAATATCTGGGCCCTAAATTTGATATACATTGCGGAGGAGTAGATCATATACAAGTCCATCATACTAACGAAATTGCTCAAACTGAAGGAGCTTATAATGTTCATCCTACTGTAAATTACTGGGTTCATGGAGAATTCCTTATATTGAATAAAGGAAAGATGTCAAAATCAGATGGAAGTTTTATTACTTTAAGGACATTAGAAGAAAAAGGTTACGATCCATCACTCTATAGGTTTTATTGTCTTAATGCTCATTATAGGCAGAAACTTAATTTTAGTTTTGAAGCTCTAGATAATGCAAAAAGTGAATTTGAAAGCCTTAAGAAAAAAATAGTTTCTATAAATGAATTCAAAGAAGAAAATAAAGGATTTAAAGAAATACAAAAATCTACTAATATGTTAGAGTTCGAACATAAATTTTTAGAGGCAATAAATGACGATCTCAATATGCCTAAAGCTTTGAAAGTTATGAATGAAGTTATCAAAAGTAATCTTGATAATCCTGAAAAATATGTCCTTATAGAAGATTTCGATAGAATTTTCGGTTTGGGTTTATCATCTTTGAAAAGTTCTTCTCAAAAAATTTCACAAGATGAATATGATGAAATAAAACCCCTTCTCGATAAAAGAGAAGAAGCCAGAAAAAATAAAGATTTTGAGACTGCAGATAAGATAAGAGATGATCTTAAAACAAGAGGCTATTCAATAAAAGATACTTCTGAAGGACAGGAAGTAAATAAGGAATATGATAGAAGATAAGCATGAGCTTAAAAGGCAGTCATTTCATATATCTTTTGGATTATTACTGTTGGTTTTAAGCTTTATCAATACCAACCTTCTATTTATAGTATGTTTTATAGGAATATTATTATGTATACTTGAAAGTTTTAATATAAAAACACCTTTATTCAATTTCTTCCTTAATTTTCTTGAAAGGGGTAATGAAAAGAAAGGTTTGAGGGGTAAGGGTTTTTTCTTTTATTGTATAGGCACAATACTCGCATTTTATTTTTTTAAAATTGATTTTGCAAGAGCTTCATTAATGATACTTGCTTTCGGAGACTCTTTTTCAAGATTATTAGGGCCTTATGGGAATATAAGGCATCCTTTTGATAATACAAAATTTATTGAAGGTGTTGTATATGGAGGTTTCATTGCAATTATTTTAGCTATGATTTTTGTTGATTTCGCTTTTGCTATGCCTGCTTCTATTGTAAGTATGACTATTGAAGGATTAAACATAAAAATTAAAGGTTTCAAGATTGATGATAATCTGATGATTCCCGTAGCAAGCGGAATAACTATGATATTGGTAAGTTTAATCGGATCTCTAATAATATAGATTTTTAATAAATAAGTAATTCAATGTTTAAAAAGAAACTAATAACATTTATAAATTGAATAATTATCAATAAATCATGAAAGATAGGACTATACTGGGTTTGGTTGAAGATATAGAGGTTTATTCCCCAGGATTAGGAAAAACAATTAAAATGAAAGCTCGTATAGATACAGGTGCTCAAAGCAGTTCGATTGACCAGAATTTAGCTGCCGAATTTAGTTTAGGACCTATTATAAAAAATAAAAAAATAAGACAAAGTCATGGGAGGAGTCTAAGACCTGTTGTAAAGGTAAAGGTTTTAATTGAAGGGGAAGATCTTGAAGGTGAGTTCACAATATCGGACAGAACCCATATGACATACAAAGTACTTATAGGACAAGATATCCTTAAAAAAGGATTTCTTATCGATCCATCAAAATGAGAATAGCATTAATCAGTTTAGGAAGTAAAAGTTCAGAAATGATAGCAGATGAACTTGAAAAATATTTTTCGAAAGTCGATATAATAGATATAAGAGAAATAGAAATAAGTGTAGGGAATAAATCCTCTGGAATCTTATATCAAGGAAAACCAATGGAAGAATATGATTGTGTTTTCATCAGAGGTTCTTATAAATATGCTGCTATACAAAGATCTATAGCTTCTAAACTTTATGGAAAATGCTACATGCCTTATCCTCCAAGTGTATTTTCTATAGTACACGATAAAATACTTACACATTTAGAATTGGAAAATTATGGTGTTCCTATGCCTACAACATATCTTACATCTACTATAAAAGCTGCAAAAGAATTATTGAAACATATCAATTATCCTATTATAATGAAAATTCCTCAAGGAACTCAAGGCAAAGGGGTTATGTTCGCTGATAGTTTTGCAGGAGCTAATTCGATCTTAGATACTCTGGAAACACTTAAACAACCATTCCTGATACAAGAATTTGTAGAAACAAACGGCACTGATGTGAGGGCCGTTGTAGTGGGTGATGAGGTAGTAGCCTGTATGAAAAGAAAATCTACAGGAGAAGATAAAAGATCTAATCTTCATGCAGGAGGATCTTCTGAAATTATAACACCTTCATCTGAAATCAAGAAAATCTCCGTCAAAGTTGCAAAAGCTCTTGGAGCATATGTTTGTGGTGTAGATATATTAGAAGGAGTTAAGTCACCTTTAGTTATAGAAGCTAATCTTAGCCCTGGTATGCAAGGGATTACTGAAGCCACTGGTGTCAATGTTCCTGAGATAATAGCAAAAAGTCTTGCTGAAAAAACTTCAAAATTCCTTGAAGAAAAGAAAAAAGGAACTGATGTGAAAAATGTCCTCACAGAAGAAGGTATAAGAAGTGCTTCTCCCGAAATTCAGGGAAAAGTGATAAGCAAAGAAGATTTTAATAACATAATAACAACTCTTGATTTCAGGGGTGAAAGAATTCTTCTTCCGAAATTAGTAAGTGCTTCCTCAAAATTTAAAGAAGGAGAGGAATATGTTATAGAATATAAAGAAGGTCAAATTAACATCAAAAACATTTAATGACATATAAGATAAAATAGCGATATTGCCTTTTAATACCGGAAATCTTACGGTTTTTTTTAAATAAAATTCTTAATAGATTAAAAAATAACTAATATATGAAATTAAAATTTTTATTTATAATACTTTTTTTAATCTTAATATCATTAAGTTTTTATGATATGAATGCTGATGAAGAAGAAAATATTATTATCGATAATTATTTCTGTCCCGAACAAAATTGTTCTGATATCTTTAAAAGTATTCTAAAAAATAAAAAAACAAAATGCGCCTTTTTTGATATAGATAAGGAATTTTATAGAATAATTAATAATAGTTTTTTGATTATGGAAAAAGATAATATGGGAGATTTTTATGCCATTGAAGATTCTAATTATGCATATATGCACAATAAATTTTGTATAATAGGTAATGATAAAGTTTTAACAGGCAGTGCAAATCCGACTCATAACGGCCTGAAAAAAAATGATAACAACTTATTATTAATAAAATCAAAAGAAATAGCTTCAATATACATTAAAGAATTTGATGAATTAAAAAAAGGTGAAAAAAACAGTTTGAATAAAAAGGATCAATATCCAAAAATATATTTCTGTCCTGAAAATTCATGCTCTTCAAAACTTATAAGACTTATAAGAGATGCTAAGAAATCTATATATTTCGCGACATTTAGTTTTACTGATAAAGCTATAGCAAACGAAATCATACTTTCACATAGGAAAGGATTGGATGTAAAAGGGGTTTTTGAAAAAAGAATGACAAGTATTTATAGTGTCTATGATTTATTGAAATTTCAGAAGATTGATGTAGTTGAAGATAAAAATCCTAAAACGATGCATAATAAATATTTTATAATAGATGAAGAGATTGTATTTACTGGTAGTTATAATCCGACAAATAATGGAAATGAAAATAACGATGAAAATATTGTAATTATTAAAAACAGAACAATTGCAAGTGAGTATATAAGTAATTTCGAAAGAATATATAATTATAAATAACGCTATTAAAACAGAATGTTTATAGATAAAAATAAATATTATATTTAATGATTAAAAGAGATATTGAACCTGAAATTTATAACTGGATTGAGAATAAAGAAATTTTAGCAATAAGGGGATCAAGACAGTGTGGAAAAACAACACTTCTAAAAAAAATTATTAAATACTTAAAAAAATCAGATATTGAAGAAAAAAACATACATTACATCCCTTTTGTTTTATTGTGATTCATAATAATCCTTTATTTTATTTATATCATCCACATCTTCCAAATTAACATCAGGTCTTAAAGTAAGAAATCTCGGGAATCTTAAAGCAAAACCACTTCTATTTGATGGGCTTTTCTGAATCTCCTCGTAACCAACTGAAATTACAATAGCAGGTTCGACATCAACGACTTTCTTATTTATATCGCCTTTAATATGGTTATTAACTAAATCAGTCATCTCTTTAAAAGTCGTACCTTTATCATTTTCTATTTCTTTCATTCCTGTAGAAACTTTTCCAATCTCAAGGAAATCATTGTCCTTTCCTTTGCAACCCACTGTGAAACTCGTAAGCCATGAAGATCTTTTTCCTTCACCCCATTCAGCTTTCAGAATAACTAAATCCAAGGGATCCATTATAGGTTTTATCTTTAACCAACAACCAACTCTGTTTCCTGGTCTATAACCTGCTTTTGGATCTTTTACGACAATACCTTCGTTATTCATAGAAATTGATTTTTTATAGAAAGCTTCTCCTGACTCTATAGAATTTATTTCTATTTGTTCTGATAAACCTATTTTTTTCATGGGTTGGATATTATCTTCAAGAAGTTTTCTTCTTTCTTTAAGAGGCATATCAAGAGTGTCTTTATCGTTGATATAAAGGACATCCCAAGTATAATAATTCACAGGCAATTTCTTTGCTAAATCATGTATATCATATTTTCTTTTAATCCTTTGAGATATTTCCTGAAAAGGAAGATAATTACCTTTATCATCAATACCTACAAATTCCCCATCAATAATTATATTTTTGACCTTTATCGCAGAAAGAAGATCTGAAACTACATCAGGGAATTGTTCAGTAACATCTTCAAGATTTCTTGTAAATATTCTTATTTTCTTACCTTTCTTATGTACTTGTGCCCTAAAACCGTCATATTTATACTCAAGATAAAAGGGTAATTGTATTGATTCAGTAGCTTCTTTTATATCTTTTACTTTCTGCATCAACATTACTTTAAAAGGGACCATGAGTTGTAATGAAACTTTATTTACTTCTTTAAGACCTCCTATAATAGCAAGATTTGCAACTTTTTTCATTTCATTTATCTTATCATAAGCTGATTGCAAAGAATTTGTAATATAATTATAACAATTTCTTGCTGTCTGGTAATCTTTAGGTTTTATGTAATAATAATTATTTGTATTTAAATCCTTAAGTTCCTCTATTGAATTCACATCTATTGTATTTTCAATTTCCTTTTCAATCTCTTTTTTATCTCTCAACCCTAATATTTTAGGGAAAAGTGATTCTGCAATTGCATCTCTAATAGTTCCTGTTGAAACTCCGATTCTTGTATCTCCATTTATAATTCTCATTATATACTTTGCTTCTTTACTGTCCGAATCTGCAATCAATTCGGATATTAAGGATATTTTTTGTTTCACTGCATTTTTCCCTTCAATGTCTGCAAGAGTTTCAATGTTTTTATAGACATTTTTGACACTTATTTCTTTTTTTGTTGAAAAGGAAGCCAATGTTTGCTGTGTTTTCTTGTTGTTTAAAGATTCAGCTACAAGGCCGATATCTCCTTTTTTCCTGAATTCTTCTTCAATTTTTTTTCTACTTAATCCATAAGAAGTTTCCAGACTTTTCAATAAAATTTTTTTTGATACACCTAATTTCTTGTTGCTCCATGGAGGTATTATCTTACCTTCTAGAATAGGTATTGTAAGTTTAATAATATCTTTAGTTTCTTTAATATATTCCTTAAGTATTTCTATCTTATCAAGTCTGCTTGATGTATTTTCAAGTCTTTCAAAATAATCGCACAGTTTGTTGAATTCCATAATATTTTCAATTATCCTTATTTTATATATGTTATTGTTTTTACAATATCTTTGATTGAAATTATTTTATAATCAAAAAAATCATTAGAGAGGTTCAGAAAAAAATTTTACTTGAAGACAAAAATCAATTCTTTGCAGTATCACTCATTTTTTGAAAGTGCTTGTTTTTGGAACGATTGAAAAGTGATATTAGAATTTCATTTTTTATCGAATCTTTCATTATCTCTTTTATAAAGCTTGTAGTTTATCATAGATTTCCATTCTTTAGAAAGATCTATGCCTTCGGAATTCGCCATACATGTCACAGTAAATATAATATCGATTAATTCTTGCCCTATACTATTATCTTTTTCCTGATCTTTTTTCTTTTTTGTTCCATATTTATGGTTTATTTCTCTAGCAAGCTCGCCTGTTTCTTCAGTCAGACTAGCTAATATCTCATGAGGTGGCCAATACTGAGGTTCAAATTGGCTTGTCCATTCATCAACATTTTCTTGGATTTCTTTAAAGGTCATTGAAAGTAAAGAAGGAAATTAAGTTTATAATTTTTTTGTTTATATAGTTAGCGCATAAGATTATTATATTTTTATATTGCCTTGCAGAAAACCCAAAAATTTGGCTAGACTAATTCTATCAAATTTAGCAATAGTTAAACTATTAGCGTTTAATTATTATGCGCAATATAAATAAATTTTATTTATGTCGGCGACTAATATGGCACAATTACAAAATTAGTGATATTTCGAACGAAAATTAAGTCCTTAGAGTAAACTGGATTGAATTTGCGCCCCTTGTAAGTTGTTTCACTTCTTACCATAAATTCAAAAAATACTTCAAGACAATATCATCACTTATTTTATTGTAAGTGTCGTTTATATAAAAATCAGACTATACTTTATTGTTATTGATAAGCTCTTGCATCATATCCCCGTATTTTTTGTTTTCTATTTTATTATCAGGTGATAAGAAGTTTAAAAGTTCCACACATTCTTTTCTTGCTTTATCTTTTTCATCTACTGATTTAACTATCTTTTCGATTTCTATAAATTTACCTAATTTATTGACATCATCCAAATCAATTGTAAAATTCTTATATCTAAAGGATTGTCTGTTTTTTTCTATTGTAAAACTTTCTTCAAATCCAAGTTTGTTCAATAATTCAATTCCTTGTTTTATATTACCTAATTCAGATCTCAATTCTATACCACCGCTTTCTCTTAATATTTCTTTGAATTCAAGTGCACATTTATCTCCTACAGATCTTATTCTTGGTACTATTCCTCCTTCTATAATCATTTTATTTGAGTCAAGAAATTTAGGATGCCAGAAAATTTTGTCAATTTGTTTTATAGTTTGTTGATTTTTTGCTTCTATAGTTTTAAGTTTATCTTTAATATCTTTGAATTCATCTACTTTTGCTCTTACTTCTACTTCTATCATTATATTTTTAATATGTAACTCATATAAAAATTTTTCATTTATGTCGGCGACTATTTTATGTGCTATTTGTAAATAAAACCTATCAATTCAATTCTTTTCAGAAATATTCAATTCTTTTTTTATTCTTTGAAGTGCATTCTCTTTTCTTGTTTCATAATTCTTGAAATCTATCTCTTCATCAATATTTTCAAAACTTTCAAGTATCTTCTCTATCTTAGGAATTGTTTTCTTCAATATATTTTTTGAATTATTGAATTTTTTCTTAAATTTTTTTCTCTTTATTATCTTGAACATATCTGCTAGTCTTTCAATAGAATTGAGTATATTGAATACAAGAAGTTCATGATCAAGTATATTGAATGTCTTTTTATCGAGAATCCCGTCATCTTCCTTGTGAGTAAGCTCATTAATATCCTTAATAAGTTTCTCGAATTGGATCAGATTAAGGTTTATTTCCTGGATTTTTTTCTGAGAAACCTTGCCTTCCTGTATTTCAAGAATCTCCTGGCTTACCTTCTGCATGAATAAAGCCAAAGAAAGTCTAAGCCTATTCACATTATCTCTTAAAGCTATATCGTAAACTTCATTAAGAATAACATTTTGTTTAATAGAGACAAGCCTTGAAGTAACAATAGCTAAAAGCATAAAACCAAGAACAACTTCTATTATTACAATTGGTTTAAAATTACCTACAGGAACTATATCTCCAAATCCTGTTGTTGTCGCTGCAATAAAACTGAAATATATTGAGTCAGAAACTTTGGTTATGATACTCCCATTAGAATTCATAAGATAGGATGTGTCAGTTATAAAAATGTTATATGAAAGACCGAACAATAATATGATCAAAGCCCAAAGTAAAAATATCCTTGGAAATGTCAGTTTATCTATCCATTTCATCAATTTTTTTGAATAGAATTGTTCTGTAAAATGTTTTGGTTTCTTCATACCAAACATATCTATTATTATCTTTTTAAATTTGTTGGTTGTTATATAAGAATAATATTTATTTTAAAAAATTAAAATTCTGAATATGTTTGAAAATGGTACATCCATAAAAATGAATGATGTTGCGAACTATAGTTCAGTAAACTGTTCCGGCACGCTGTCAAGGAAAACCTTTCGGCGGTTTCAACAAGTAGAAACTTTTAGTGCGGTATAGTCACTTTGTTCCTGGCCTTAAACAAGTTTAAGGAAAGTAGAAGGGTATAAAACCCCCTGAACAAGTCAATTTGTAAAGGCAAATTATTTTGTCCGGGTGAAATTGATTGAATTTGCGCTCCTGTAGACCGTTTCACTCCTCACCGCAAGTTAAAAAAACACTTCAAGACAATATTATCATTTAATCTTATTCTATGAGCCATAAAAATCATAAAAGATTTTCATATAAAAATATAACTAAAAGTTGCAATTCTTGCAAAAAGTTCCTTTACATTCTTTATTATTAAACTTATATTCAATACCCCATTTTTTTATATCTTGTATTATTTTAATCAACTTTTTTCCTGAATCAGTAAGAGAATAATATGTATTAATTGGTATCTTCGAACTATCGATTTCTTTTTTTAATATTTCTTCATATTCAAGTTCTTTTAATCTTTTAGATAAAATTTTAGAAGTGATACTGTGAAGATCTTTTTTAATTGAATTAAATTGTTTTTTATTATTTTTGTTTTTATATATACTTAAAATTATTAGAAGACTCCATTTTTTTCCTATAATATCTAATGTCCTGTAAATTGTACATTTTTCATTCATAGTTTCTATTCAGATACCATCCTTATATAAATAAGTTTCTATTTTATACTTAATATTAAAAATATACTAGAATGGTTAAAAGAAAAATAATAAACATTGATGAGAGAAAATATGCAGGTGGTAGTCTGTGCATCCCTAATTATCAAAGGGAACTAATTCAGATAATAAGTGGTGAATCAAGATTAAATTCAGAAATATCCTGTGATGTTCTTGAATTTTTTATTGGATATTCTCCTACAAACACTACGCAAATAGAAGAAAAAAACACAGAAACTTATGATGGAAAGGAATTTCTTGAAAAAAATATAAATAAGATTCCCATTAAAAAGATTGTAATCGGGACAGATGGTAAAATTTTAGAGAAAAAATGAATAAAATGAGAAAAAATATAGCTATAATAGGAGCAGGAAGTTTTGGAACTGCACTTGCAAAAACTTTTTCAGAAAATAATAATATCATACTGATATCTGATGAAAAAGATGTTGTCCATGATATAAACGAAAATAAAGAAAATAAAAAACATATGTTCGGAACAAAATTAAATAATAATATAGAAGCAAGTATAAAAATAAGCAGAATAAAGGATGTAGATATCATCATATTTGCCATACCTTCTAGTGTATATACTAAAATAACAAAAGAAATAAAACCATTTTATAATAATCAAATTATAATTTCAGCAGGAAAAGGTCTTGATGAGAAGGGAAACCCTTTAACTGAAACAATAAAAAGTACATTAAAATGTAAAGATAAAAATGTTTTTGCAATATCAGGACCTAATATAGCAATAGAAATTGCAGAAGGGAAAACTTGCTCTACAATGCTTGGTGGTAATGAAAAAATAGCTTCAAAAATAAAAAAATTATTTGAAACAGATAATTTTTATATTAAATTAACAGATGATATTAAGGGAATACAATATCTTGGAAATTATAAAAATATGATTGCAATTTTAGTTGGTTTGTGTGATGGTCTTAAAACAGGAAACAATTTCAAGTCAGCTTTAATAACAAAAGCATATAGGTCATTTTATTATAAAAATAAAAATAAAAAAATCAAAGAAGAAAGCTTCTTAGATTATGCAGGGATAGGTGACCTTTATGATACATCAATTTCTGTTAATTCAAGAAACTACAAATTTGGAAAATTATTATCACAAGGAAAATCAATTGAATATATTAAAAAACAAATTGGAGAAGTTGTAGAAGGATTTGAAAATATAAAAAATATGAAGCATTACAATAATGATTTAAAATCACTTTTTAATGGAATTATAAAACCTGAAAATAAAAAGTTAATATATAACATGCTTAAATCATATCTAAAAGATAATTCATGAAGTGTAAAAATGGAAAATGTAAAACAAATAAACAAAATAATGCGATTTCTAGCAAGGGGCATATATAGTGCAGTTTTAAAAAAATCTGAAAAATATTATTACGCTTTAATATGTCTTTCTAAAGAAACAAACATAGACACTCATAAATCAACAAGACCGGGATTTATATATGTAATAAAAGGCAAAGGTATTATGTTAAATGATGAAGAAATTGAATTATCACAAGGAAATTTAATTACTATAGAAGAAAATGAGCCACATTCATTTAAATCAGAGGGGATTTAGGTATTTTATTAATGCTTATATAAAAAGGTGAAAAAAATGTTTTGTAACCAATGTGAAGAAACAATAAATGGAAAAGGATGCACCGTTGCAGGAGTATGCGGAAAAAATGAAAAAGTTGCTAATCTACAAGATGAGCTAATAGAAGTTGTAAAACAGATTTCTAAAAAAGGAAGTGGTTCTGAAGAAGAAAGTGTTTTTATAATGAGGGCTTTATTTTCTACGATAACCAATGTTAATTTTGATGAAAAATATTTTTATGATAAAATAGAAGAAGGGAAAAAATATATAGATAATTCTCATAATAATGTTAAAGAGATAGATGAAAATAAAGACATAAAATCTCTAAAGGAAATATTATTATATGGATTAAAAGGAATGTCAGCCTATCTTGATCACGCATATATTTTGGGTTATAAAGATGAAAACATCTTTAAATTTTTAAGAAAAGGATTATCGTCTATTGTAGATTCTGATGATTCAGATGAGTTAACATCTCTTGTATTAGAGTGTGGTGATTTCGGTGTTAAAACAATGGCTCTTCTTGATAAAGCTAACACTGAAACTTACGGAAATCCTGAACCAACAAAAGTTAATATAGGTGTTGGAAAAAATCCTGGCATTCTGATTAGTGGGCATGATCTTAAAGATATGGAAGAACTTCTTGAACAAACGGAGGGAACTGATATTGATGTTTACACTCACGGTGAAATGCTTCCTGCAAATTATTATCCTGCTTTTAAAAAATATCCTCATTTAAAAGGAAATTATGGGGGTTCTTGGTGGAAACAGAACGAAGAATTTGATAAATTCAATGGACCTATACTTATGACTACAAATTGTCTTGTTCCGCCAAAAGAAAGCTATAAAGACAGAGTATATGTAACAGGCCTTGTCGGATATGAAGGTCTTAAAAAAATACCTTATATAAATGAAAAAAAAGATTTTTCAGAAATAATTGCTCATGCAAAACAATGTAAATCTCCAGATACGATTGAAAATGGTATTATAACCGGAGGGTTTGCACATAATTCAGCACTATCAATTTCAGATAAAATAGTTGAAGCTATAAAATCAGGAAAGATAAAAAATTTTGTAGTAATGGGAGGTTGTGATGGAAGACATAAAGAAAGAGATTATTATACAGAGTTTGCTAAAAAACTACCTGAAGATTCTGTTATATTAACTGCGGGTTGTGCAAAGTATAGATATAATAAATTAGATCTTGGAGAAATTGATGGAATTCCCAGGGTCCTTGATGCAGGACAATGTAATGATTGTTATAGTTTAGTTATAATCGCACAAAAATTAGCCGAAGCTTTTGAAATGAAAGATATTAATGATTTACCTATATCATATAATATTGCGTGGTATGAACAAAAAGCCGTAGTAGTATTACTTTCATTATTATCTTTAGGAGTTAAAAATATACGTCTTGGACCTGAATTACCTGCTTTTATTTCAGATAATGTACTCAATATCCTTGTTGAAAAATTTAATATTGCACCAATAAGTGATGTTGATATTGATATTAAGAAATTAATATCTTAATTTTTTATTAAATTTATATAAAAAATAAAGATTAATATTTATAATTTCAATTAAAATAACAAGACTTTATTTTTCATAAAAGTTATTAATCGAAACATTTCATAATATAAAATGAATCAAAAACACATAGGAATAATATTGCTTATAGCATCATTATTAATAGGAATGTTTGTTTTTATAGTTCAACAACAAAGTAATGCTTATGCGGATAACTTTATGCAAAGTGAAGGTACTTGTTTTCTTGAAGATGGAACTTGCCTCCATAAAAGGAATCTTCCCTTATTTATATTTGGGTGGTCTTTTTCAGGAGCATTATTTTTATTCGGAATATATCTTACTTTTATAGATAAAACCCAGCAATTTATGAGCGAACACCAGATTAAAGTTTCTTCAGCACTTGAAAACGCTATGAAAAAAGAAAAAGAAAAAGATGAATTTAATGCATATATTGCAGGATTTGATGAAGAAGAACAAAAGGTAATTAAAGCTATAAAAGAACGAGAAGGAATAAAACAATCAACATTACGTTATAGAACAAACATATCTAAAACGGCACTTTCATTATTAATTAAAAAACTTGAAGATAAAGGCGTAATATCGAGAAAACCTTCTGGTAAAACTAAACAAGTATATCTTATTAAGAAATTCTGAAACTAATTTTAAACGTTCTGGAACAAAAATTCAAGCATTTCAGCCAATTTCAGGTAGAAATTTATGTAGAAGGGTATATATAAAAGTTTTTTTTGTATACAGATAATCATTTGAAATTTATTTTAATAAAATAATTAAAGAGGATAAAATGAAAAATATTAAATTTGATGTTAAAGGCATGCATTGTAGTAGCTGTGAAATTCTTATTAAGGATGCGTTAGAAGAAACTGAAGGAATAACATATTCTGAAGTTTCTTGTAGAGATGGAAAAGCTCTTGTATGTTATGATGAGAAAATCATCGACCAAAATAAGATAAAAAATATTGTCAAAGAAGAAGGTTATGAGGTATTTTAAATGATTATAAAAAAAGCATTCATAGCTGAAGGTACTGTTTGTGTTAACTGTAAAAAAATAATTGAAAAGCAGGCAATGAAAATAAAAGGTGTAAAAAATGTTCAATTTAATATTGAGACAGAAACGGGTTATGTCACATTTGATGATAAAAAAACAGATTTTGACACAATTCTTTATAAGATAGAAGAAAAAAACTATTCTTGTTATATATTAGAAGAAAAGAAACCGCCTCTGCAAAAAAATATAGGTTGGATATTAAGTATTGTAGGTATTTTATTAGTAGGATATTTTATATTTAATATTGTAGAAGGAATAAATATGCCTTCAATAAGTCAAAATATGGGATATGGTCTTCTTTTTGTTGTTGGATTACTTACTGGTTTTCATTGTGTAGGTATGTGTGGAGGTTTTGTAGTAAGTTATACTGCAAAGAATGCTCAAGATGAGAAAAGTTCTCATAAATCTCATTTAATGTATGGTTTAGGTAAAACAATATCATATACTATAATTGGTGCTTTATTTGGATTATTGGGTTCATTTATAGCTTTCACTCCCACAATGAGGGGAGGAGCAGGAATTCTTGCAGGAGGGTTTCTTATTTTGTTCGGTTTAAAAATGCTAAATATATTCCCTATTTTAAGGAAAATACAGTTTAGAACTCCAAAATTTATTACAAAGTTTGTAGGAAAGAATTCAAAAAATTAAAGTCCTTTAGTGATTGGTTTACTTAATGGGTTAATGATAGCGTGTGGCCCCTTGCAGGCAATATATATAATGGCTGCAGGTACAGGAAGTATGATAGAAGGTGCTAAACTTCTATTTGTTTTTGCCTTAGGTACTTTACCTGTAATGCTCGGGTTTGGTTATTTTGCAAGCGTAATATCAGCAAAGATGACGCATAAGATATTAAAAGCTTCTGGAGCAATAGTTATAATTTTAGGAGTAATTATGATAAATAATGGTCTTATACTTACTGGTACAGGATATGATTTTAATTCAATTATGGGATTGGCTTCAGCCCACAGTGATTCAACTTCAGATGAAGATATAGTTATGAAAAACGGGTTTCAAATAATAGAAATGAATGTAACAAGATATGGTTGGAGCCCTAATTCTTTTGCATTAAAAAAAGATATTCCTGTAAAATGGGTTATAGACGGACAAGAAGTCAATGGTTGTAACAATGCAATACAAGTTCCTGAATATGAGTTGGAATTTGATATAAAACATGGAAAACAAACTATTGAGTTTACACCAACAAAAGAAGGAAGAGTGAGATGGAGTTGTTGGATGGGTATGATTCCTGGATCTTTTATTGTGAAAGAAAATATTAGTGATTATAAAAAAGAAGTTAGTGAAATCCCAGAACAACCAAGAGGTACTTGCGGAGGAAGTTGTGGTTCTTCTTCATGTGGTGCAACAAGAGGTGGTTCTTGTGGTTGTGATTAAATATAGGAGGTATAAAAAATGAGTAAGAAAAAATCAAAAGAAAATAATAAATTTTGGAAAGGAATAGCAGTAGTTTTATTTATAATAATAATATTAATAGGGCTTTCTTTTATTCCAAAACAGAAAGAAGAAGTTATTGAACAAAATATCAATAATAATAATAATAATGCGATAAATATGGAAGCTTTAATCGAAAATGATGATGTTAAAGGAGATAAAAATGCTCCTGTAACAATAATAGAATGGAGTGATTATGAGTGTCCTTTTTGTGCGAGATTCTATTCACAAACCTTAAGTATGATAGAAAAAAAGTATATAGATACAGGAAAAGCAAAATTAGTTTTCCGCGACTTCCCTCTTCCATTCCACAATAATGCACAAAAATCTGCAGAGGCTGCAGAATGTGCAGGAGAACAAAATAAATACTATGAAATGCATGATTTATTATTTGAAAAAGGGGTTGATGGAGGCGTTTCATCATATAAAGAATATGCTTCAAGTATAGGGCTTGATAGAAATGAATTTGATCAATGTCTTGATTCAGGTAGAATGAAAGAAGAAGTGCAGAAAGATATGGCTGATGGAAGTAAATTAGGAATTCAAGGAACACCTGGATTTATGATAAATGGGAAACTTATTTCAGGAGCGCAACCTTTTGAAGTTTTTAAAGATGCAATTGAAAGTGCATTGGAGGAAAGCTCATGAAATATTTTAAAATTTTTTTAATATGTATTTTATTATCTGTAGGATTTGTATCTTCTTTTGCTTTTTTTCCTAAAGAAAGATCTCCAGAAAACATTGTAGAAGAACTTGAAAAAGGTATCGAATCAGCAGAAGAAAAAGGAGAATATAAATGTTGTATTAAACCTTCCTGCAAGATGTGTTATATTGGTAATTGGCATTTTGAAAAAGGAAATTGTTATTGTGATGATATGATTGCTCAAGGAAAAATGGATAAAGTGTGTCCTGAATGTAAAAGCGGTCTTGAGGATAATGTGTGTAAAAGTAATAGTGAAAAATGAAACAAAAAATTGTTGTAGGAATGTCTGGAGGAGTTGATTCATCAGTTGCTTTAATGTTACTTAAGAAACAAGGATATGAACCTATTGGTGTGTCACTTAAGCTTCCTGTTTGGGATAATGTAAAAAATAAATTATGTGAAAATATGTGTTGTACTAAAGAATCTCTTGATCTTGCAAGAAATGTTTGTAAAAAACTTGGAGTGTCTTATTATGTTTATGATGTGAGTGATGACTTCGAAAAAGAAGTAATACAATATTTTAAAGATGAACTTATTTCCGGAAAAACACCAAACCCATGTATATATTGTAATAGGTTTCATAAATTTCATCATCTTTTGAAGTTTGCAGAAAAAAAAAGCATTAATTTGGTTGCATCTGGTCATTATGCAAAAAAAGAAAAAGATAATGAAGGTAATTATTTCCTTATTATGCCTAAAGATGAAACAAAAGATCAAACATATGGTCTATCTTTGTTGACTCAAAAACAATTACAAAAAATTATATTCCCATTAGGAGATTTAATGAAGGAAGAGGTTTTTGATATAGCAGAAAAAGAAGGATTTCCTATATTTCTTAAGAAAAAAGAAAGTCAGGATTTTTGTTTTGTTTCTAAAAAATCATATAAATGTTTTTTAGAAGAAGAAATAGGGATAAAAAAAGGAAAAATATACGATGAAAATGAAAATATTTTAGGAGAACATCCTGGAATACACTTTTTTACTATAGGTCAGAAAAAAGGCCTTAATCTTCCTGAAGCTTATTATGTTAAAGAAAAAATAAATAATGATTTAATTGTATCAAAAGAAAAACCAAAAGGAAAAAAAGTTAATCTTGAAAAAATAAATTTCATAAAAGATATAAAAACTGATTTTCCTATGAGAATAAAAGCTAAAATAAGATATACTCAAAATATGAATGCAGGATATTTAATAAAAGATAAAAGTAATTATATTATAAAATTTGATGAATTGCAAGAAAGCATAACTCCTGGTCAGTTCTGTGTTATATATAAAAATAATATTTGTTTAGGAGGGGGTAAGATAAAATGAAGAAAACAGAAATAGAAGTAATAGGTATGCATTGTGCAAGCTGTTCGACAGTTATAAATAAAGCTCTTGATAATACTGAAGGAGTGAAAGAAGCCAATGTTAATCTTACTACAGGCAAAGCATCAATTAAATTCGATGATTCAGTAATCGATGAAAAAAAGTTAATTGATGTAATTAAAAATAAAGGATATGGTGCTAATTTAATTGGATATAATCATATTATAAATAAAAATAAACAAAAAAATGAATATGATAAACTAAAAAAATCTTTTATAATAAGCTTTATCTTTTCATTCCCTATATTCATTCTAGGGATGTTTTTTATGAAAAACCCTATACCTTACCAAAATATAATAATGTTCATATTAGCAACTCCTGTTCAATTTATTATTGCCTGGCCGATGTATAAAAGTACATTAATGGCATTGAAAGGAAAATCTGCAAACATGGATACACTTATTGTCATGGGTACTAGTGCTGCTTATTTATATAGTATATTTAATATAATTATTGGAGAGGGGCATGTATATTTTGAGGCAAGTGCAGTTTTGATAACGATTGTTATTTTCGGAAGACTTCTTGAATCTAAGGCTAAAGGGAAAACAAATGAAGCCATAAAAAAACTTCTGGGTATGAAACCTAAATCTGCAATTGTAATAAGAAAAGGTAAAGAATTGAAAATATCTGTAGATGAGGTTGAAGTAGGTGATATTATAAAAGTGAAACCGGGAGAAAAAATACCAGTGGATGGAGAAATAATTGAAGGTAACTCGTATGTGGATGAAAGCATGGTTACTGGAGAAAGTATACCAGTGGAAAAATCTAATGGAAAAGAAGTCATAGGAGCTACAATTAATAAAAACGGGAGTCTTGTTTTAAAAGCTACAAAAGTCGGTAAAAATACGACTTTATCTCAGATAATAAAACTTATAGAAGATGCGCAAGGAAGTAAAGCTCCTATTCAGAGATTCGCTGACAAAGTTTCTTTTTATTTTGTACCAGGAGTTTTGATCATTGCTTTATTCACATTCGCTACATGGTTTTTATTATTTGAATCGACATTTTCTTTTGCATTGATTGCAAGTGTCTCAGTACTTGTTATAGCTTGTCCTTGTGCTTTAGGTCTTGCAACTCCTACAGCAATAATGGTAGGTACCGGGAAAGGTGCAAAACAAGGAATCCTTATAAAAGGTGGTTCCTCTCTTGAAATCACACATAATCTTAAGAATATAATACTTGATAAAACAGGAACTATAACTAAAGGTGTTCCTGAAGTAACTGATATAATTCCATTCGAAAAAAAAGATAAAAATCACATAATTTCTATTGCAGGTTCTTTAGAAAAAAATAGTGAACACCCTTTTGCAGAAGCTATTGTCAAGAAAGCAGAAAACAAAAATATTTCTTTAAAGAAAATTAATAATTTTCAGGCAATATCCGGTCATGGTGTTTCAGCCGACATTGCTAGTAAAAAATATTTTATTGGAAACAAAAAACTCATGAAAGATAATGATATTTCTTTTGAAGGTAAAAAAAAGCAAATTGAAGAATTTGAAAAAAAAGGAAAGACTGTTATGATGTTAGCAGATAACTCAAAAGTTCTTGGTGCCATAGCAGTTGCTGATGAGATAAGAGATACTTCAGTGAAAGCAATAAAAAAACTTCATAATTTAGGACTTCAAGTTTATATGATAACAGGAGATAATCAAAGAACTGCTAAAGCTATAGCAGAAAAAGCAGGGATAAAAAATTATTTCTCTGAAGTCCTCCCAGAAAATAAAGCAGGTTATGTCAAAAAATTACAAAAAAAAGGTTTAGTTGCAATGGTTGGAGACGGTATTAATGATGCACCTGCGTTAGCTCAAGCAGATGTTGGAATTGCAATGGGTTCAGGTACTGATGTAGCTATGGAGACAGGAGAAATTGTTTTAATGAAAGACGATTTATTTGATGTAGTAAAATCAATAAGATTAAGTCGTGTTACTATGAAAAAAATAAGACAAAATATGTTTTGGGCTCTTTTTTATAATGCTTTAGGTATTCCTATAGCAGCAGGTCTGCTTTATCCATTTACTGGATGGTTGCTTAGTCCTATTATTGCAGGAGCAGCAATGGCATTTAGTTCTGTAAGTGTTGTCAGCAATTCATTGCTTTTGAAAATGAAAAAAATTTAATTTCAAACATAACTTTCAAGCAAAGCTCCAATTAAAATAAGCAGAACTGAAAGAAGCATAAGTTCAAAACCATCTTTCATAACAATTGCGAAAGGTTTTGAATTCACTTTATTCTTAAGTATGGCAACACTGATAACTCCTCCGGCAATTGCTGCACAAAAGAAACCTGCAAACTCAAAAACACCATGAACAAGCAAAGGTCCGACTATGCGAGGTATATCTATAAGATATGCGAAAATAACTTTTCCCGAAAGAAAATTAGCAGTTCTGTGGAGACTATCTCCTATAAAAACACCAATTATAGAAGCATTCCATGCCAAAATGAATATAGAACCTGCTCCAAATATAAATGATGTAAGGAAAATAAAAATAAGGACTCCGAAATTATTAAAAAAAATATGCTGGAAAATAAAATTATTAAAACTCAATCTATTTCCTGACTCTTTTATCACAAACTTAGGTTCCCCTTCGGATGCCAATACAATTTCATCCTCACCATTTTTATTATAATCGGATAAAAAACATTTATCGATCCCTAACTCTTTATAATTATCCACTCCTAATCCAAGACATGAATATTGCTTATTCACCTCTCTTTCATAATGTTCTTCTTGCATAACTGCAAATCCGAAAGGACCCTTAAGATCATAAATCCCATTTATCTGCTCTTCAAAAATTTCTTCTCTCTGCATATCAGGCAATAATGTAAACCAGAAAGTGTTTGCAAGTATAAGGCCTATAAACATATAAGTCATCGGCATTATAATAGTATGACTTATTTTGAATCTTTTGTCTTTTTCAAATATTTTTTCCTGATTTTCTATCAGTTTAACAAAAATAGGGATGAGTGGTATTATTGTAAATGTTACTGCAATGATAGAAGAATGTCCTGGGAAAATGAATATGCTAAGTATTATCCCGATACTTCCGGAAATAAATGATATAAATGCTAGAATGAAAGGTTTTTTCAGTAATGTCTTGTCGCTGAAAAGCATTTCGAATGTCATATTGTTTTAATAATCATGTCACTTATATATTTTTCTTATAAAAGCAAGAAATCCTGTATGCATAAGACCTATATGTGAAGGTCTTGTTTTTTCGCCCTCAATCTCCCATCTTCTTTCGATAACTTCTTTGATACCGTAAATTTCCATATCCATATCTCTTGCTTTATCTACAAAAGCTTTAAGTTGTGTTATCTGTGGGCAATAAGAAACAAGTCTTCCTCCCACTTTAAGTTTATTTTCAGCAACAGACAACGCCTTTGCTGGTTCAGAAATATCTAAAGTTATTAGATCGAATTTTTTCCTTACAGGTATTTTCTGTGTTATATCTTCTTCAACAAACTTTATATTTTTAAGACCCAGTTTTTCAGCGTTTTTCCTTGTCTTTTCAATATGATTTTTTACATGATCCATACTATAAACTTTTTTCACATACCTTGCTAAGAAGCAAGTAAGTCCTCCCATACCTGCTCCGCAATCGAGAACAACTGAATTTTTTCCCGGCATTGTTTCAGCTAAAATTAAACCGCAATCCTTTAGATTTATTTTTTGGGCTCCTCTTTTCATAAAATTATAATCGTCATAAAAATCACCTTTTATCATTGCAACTTTTTTATCTTTAGATGTCTTTACTATATCACCATTTTTAGAATCCCTGTAGTCAAAGAAATCAATTTTGCCTAATTTTGTAGATAAATTTTTTTCACTTTCAATTACGCTTTTATCTTTACAGTCTTTTTCCTCATTATTATATACAAACCACATTTTAATGTTTCCTGTATTTCTTAAGAAGATGGTATATTGTTGTCAAAGGCCATCCAAGATCTATAAGGTGTTCTTTAATTTGTTTAAGTGTATATCCATCTCTGATCCATTTCTTAACTTGTATATTGATTTTTATCATGGCTGTATAATAATTCAGGTTGGAATATATTTTTTCATTATCATATCCATTTATTAAAAGCTCTTCTTCAATTTCTTTTTCAGTCTTATTTTTGACTTTAAGATTATGTATCAATTTAAGCATATTTTCATCAATCTTTTCCATATTTATGGCTTTTTTGTATTCTTTAGATATATTATCTATCTTACCTTTAACTTCATTTTCTTTCCAGCCAGTTTCAATTAATGCAGCCAGTATTTTTTCCTTACTTACTCCTTTTTTGAATTGTCTCTTAATATATTGTTCAAGTTTATTTTCAAGTGTTTTTTCATCTAAATACTGATTTTGTTCTGTTTTTTTATCACTTCCATACATCTCTTTACTTTTTTTCTTAGTTTTAACTACAACTACTGAACTTGTAACCAATAATAATGCCAAAATAATTCCTATTATTATATATATCATATTTCCTATAGATTCAAATATACCTTTCTCTTCTTTCTCATCTTCAGGAGAAGGATAATCTGTTTCAGGATTATTATTATCCCATTCTACATCATCATCTTTTCCATCCTCATCAGTTGTATCTTCTTCCTTATCATCTTTTACAGGATAATCATCTTTTTCAATCTCCTTTTTCCCTATAGCCCAATATGAAAATCCAGGAATTGAAACTTCATAAACATAATTATTTTTATTCTCGCTTATAAATTCCAGATTGTATTCTTTCCATGCATTATTTTCCCATCTATAAATTACAGCATTATCTTTATTTATCCCTTTGTCATTATTTTTATCTATTTCTATTTTCATACCTGCTTCACTTATTTTTGAATCTTCTATATTATTTGTTTTTATTTCAAATAATTCATAAGCATCTATAAAATCAACATCTTCAGGCACCGATAAAATAGGTTTTAGTTCAATTTTCGCATAATCTAAATTTTCATTATAAGTGAAATCCAATTTATTCACTGAAGTTTTTTCATTATTAATCTCAAAATCATTTGAAGTTCCACTTTCTATCTCATATAATCTTTTTACTGAACTTGTGGATACAGGTGCATAACTTCCTCCGGAACTTCCTCCAGAACTTCCTCCGGAAGTTCCTCCGCCACCTTCATCTGTTTCTTCCTTATCAGTTATACATTTCTCATTGAAACCTATAAATAATGAATTCTTATCATAATTCAGATCATTACAGCTTAAATTTGTGTTTTTTAATGTTATATTATGGTTTGAGCTATTCCCTCTTATATCTTCAACACTGATATTAAGGTAGTAATCACCAATATCAGCTTCAATCATTGTTCCGAATATTATTCCTTTATCGGGTTTCATTCTTAAGTATCCGTCATTTCCATCAATTTCATCTTTATTTTCAAGGGAATAATTAAAACTATCAAGATCTGGGTCGTAGAAGTATTCCCTTAGATTTATTTCAGAATCGGTGATGATACTTTTATTCCAGAAAATGGTCGGTAATTTTGTTTTATTTTCTGGTTTTCTATTATCGATAATTATTGTCTTAAGACTGCTTGTCACATTATTATCTGCATAATCTGCAACAGTAACATTAAAGTCAAAAGAAAGACTGCTATTTAGTCTTGATTGGTTTGTATTCAAAGTTAATATAAAACTACTATCATCTTTACTTGACATAATTTTATTTTCGAAATCACCTGTCTCATTTGATTTCAATATAGCTTTTTTAATACCATATGTATCATCAGCCATTATTTCAACAGTGATATTTTCATCATTATAATATTTACCTTCTCCATTGATTTGATTAATTTTAGGATTTCCATTATCTTTGACTAAATCTATTTTTTTATTTTCTATCTGTCCTGAAATTCCGGATGCTGTTATATTTAAAGTATATTGTCTTTCATTCATGCTTGTCATATCAATTCTTTTTTCTATAGTATCTGCAATTGTATCTGTAATAGTACTTTGTGTTTGTTTCGCTATTTCTCCAGAAACTTCATTTATAATATTGTATTCTATTTTGTTAGCATTATATACTTTTACTTTAAAAGGCATGCTTTCATTAAAATATATATCTTCATTATAATAGTTATCTGAGTCTATTACCATCAAAAGACTGTTATCATCATAATAATTTAAATTATTGCTCATTATTGAATATCTTTCATCCACTTTAGTTATAGCTTCAACTTCTGCATTCAATGTAAAATCTGAATCAAAGCTATCATTAAGCAATACTGTTATGTTAGGTTTATCTGATATGTATTCTTTTTTCTCATTACCATTTTTAATTATAGTTATGTTATAATGGTCTATCAATTCTTTAAGATTCGGTTCATCCCATGTGATATTTAATTCATTACTTCTTAATCTTGTATTATTTCCTGTAACATTATCAGATAATCTGACATTACTGAATACAGGTTCATATTTTTTATAATCAATGCATCTTGTCGTATATATAGGTGAATATACCATCCATTTTGACACTGTCTGGAATTCCAGGTAATAACATTTATCATCTGAAGGATTATCAATACTTATATTAGCGGAAGATCCATTATCGATAAAATCTTCTTTAATAATATTTGCCACTCCTTTTTGATTATCATTTTCATAGAGCTTGAAATAGGTTTTATCCATTTTCTCTTCATTGTTTTCAAATTCCCATGAAATGTTTACAAGATTCCCTCTAATATAATCATTTCTTCCGAGATAACCATCAAAAAAATCATAATCGCTCAATCTAATATCATCTGAATCATATATAAATTTCTTATTTTCATTTCCAGAATTACCTGCTTTATCATGAATACTTACATTCACTTTATAATCATTGCTTTGGAAGTTATCATCCATATTATAATTAATAGATATGCTGTTGATATTTTTACTCACACTAAATTCATTTATAAGGTCTTCTTTATCATCTAAAACGAACGTATCGTTAGTCTTGTTATAATAAATAACGCTTCTATTAATATTTGCTGTAGATATTTTACCGAAAGTTATGTTTATATTTTTATCATAATCAATAAGATAGTTATCATCTATTTCTATTTTCATAGAACTTAGCTTGTGGATGATACTTTCGTTTTCTATAGTATTATTTATTTTTATTGAAGGTTCTTTCATATCATTCACAACAGAATCTGTTAATTTTAATTCTCCACCATCATCCGAAAGGAATTTAATTATATTGGTTGCATTTTCTTTTATACTCATATTGAACTCAAATCTTCCAGTGATGTAAGAATGATCATAAAGATTTATGATATCACCTTTTTCAGCCCTATCTTCCAAAGTATCATTCAATTCTATAATTAGATAATCAGGATTTGAATCAGTTATATTTTTATTATATTCATAATATTTCAGATTATCTCTTATCTTACTTTTTCCGAGACCTATATATTTTGATTCTCCTTCTTTAAGAGAAAAATTATCCTTATTATAACCTCTGTCATCTTTTATAATATAAATAGTTTTATCTCCTTCTTCAGCATCTTTAGCAAGTTCAGCGCTATGCACAACAGTATTATTATAAAATAATGATTTATTTTTTGTTACATTAGGATAGCTATCATAAATTGTTTCATTGTAGGCATATGCTGTAATGTTGGTATTATTAGTTTCCAATAATCCTGTTACTTTAATCTTGTTTTTATTTGTAAAGCTCGGTAATGGATTTACAGAAATTTCATAAGTTGTTTCTATAGTTCTATTAGAACCGGAAGTATTAAAACTGCTTCTAAGGCCTCTATTATCTTCTACCCTTACTGAACATCTGACATCGCCTTTTTGTTCAGTAGAAAATTCTTTATAATCCTTACCATCACCTTCTTTTACTGTCTGGTAACCATAACCTTCGTCAAACTCCCATATATAATGGGTTGCACTTTTATTTTCCTGATCATTATTCCATCCACTATCAGGAACTTCATTACTATTATAATCATAATCACAGACAAACTCTGCTATACCACTAGAAGTTTCTCTTGAAATTGTTACATTTTCAGCAGAAGGTATTGCATTTATCTTATAATCAATTATGGAGGAGTTTGAACATTGTTCTTTATCACATACAAAGAAATATAATGTATCATTACCATTTTCTTCCATACTTATTTTACTTGAAAGTTCTATCGGATTTTCTATTGTATATGTATCTGTATAATCTATTGTCTTATCAAGACACCCTGTAACTGATACATCAGAAGAATTACAGATATACCCTGCAACCCTGTCACTATTTGAATCACTCCATCCAATATCAAAATTATATGTTTTATTTTCATCAGTAAGGTTTAATCCATTGAATTCAGGAATATCTTCAGTAACTTCTGTAATAAAAGGTTTGTTTTCAATAAGGGGTTCTTCAGTATTTTCTCTAATGGCAATCCTGCTGGAGTTTGTTATTTGTTTCTTTGGAGCATCAGTGAATTCAATCTGGCAGTACCAATAATCTCCTTCTTCAGTTCTTATATTAGAAATTGTTTCTACATTTCTATATTGTTCTTCAAAACTATTAACTCCTATATTTTTATACCATATTATACTTATATTTGTTCCTACAATATCGTCCCAATCTGAATTATTATAAATATTACCGCTCTGATTAAAAGTGAAATCACATTTAAGATTATCATCAGGCGATGATATATTATTATCGAATATTTTATTATCCGAAGAATTTACAATATTAATTCCTATATTCTCTCTTTCAACAGCTAATGTATAGTTTTCTTGTGAATTTTTATTAGCTTCAAGGTGTCCTGTCTCATCCATCACAAAAACTGTATAATTCTTATTTCCAGGACTCTCTTCAGGTATTGTCATAGAAATGCTTTTTGAATTTATACCCCTGCTCCCGAATACATTTTCATTCCTATAGAGTTCACCATAAATACATCCGCTGTTCCTAATAATAGAGTTTGCTTCACTTGAGTTACCTTCACAAATATATATCCTATAATTAGTGGAATCTATATCATACCATTCTATATCTACATCAATCTGACTTCCGGAATATATTTTTTTATCCACATGGTCTTGTACATCTATAATAGCAGGCCTGTTCCCATCATCTTGTTCGTAGTCACTACTTACAATCTCTACAACCTCTGATGTATTTTTTTCACCCTCTAAGAATTCATCTATCGGAGTTACAGAGCATTTCCATTTATCTCCTGCTTCAGTAATACCATAAGGAAGTTCTTCCATATTTTCTTCAGCGCAAATACCTGATTCATAACAATTAGTCCATGTTTCAGAATTTTTGTTCTGTAAATACCAATCTATTGAATAATTGTTTCCACTAATATTCCAACGATTATCTTCATCTGTTATACTGAAATTGCATTTAAGGGTTTGGTTATCTTTCGCAATCCCCTCACTCTCGATATAATTATCAGGAGTTTTATTTAATTTATATAAAGTTACATTTTCAGCTTTTGGAGCATGATTCATATAATAATTTCCTTTTTTCGCTAAAGAGGTATCTTCACCATCTGATACAAAAACTGAATAAGATTGATTTAATTTGTCTGAAGGTTTGACCTCATAATCACACATAATTTCCGGTTGAGTTTCGCCTATGTTACTCACAGCAGTGCACATCAGATTGTCGCCACAACCCTCTCCCTCAGGATCATATCCTTCAGATACATAAAGGTTATCTGAACTGAAATTAAGTCTTCCTGTATTGTCATGTCCTGTTGTATTTGAAATTGTAAATATTTCTTCCCCTGAAGTTTTATTATAACTTGAATTATATTTCAAGGTAAAATAATTATTTCCGCTACCTTCAATATTACAAGTGGAATCATCAGTATCATTATTGATACATATCTTTATCGCGAAATCTTTTCCATCTTCAACAACAGCATTATCAGTTACAAATCTTCTTGTCCTGTTCTTGACAAGAATGTTATTCTCATCTTTCATAATTAAAGTTGCATTACTTTTTGGGATTTTCCCATATTCGTCTGTTTCATACACATATATATCAAAAATGGGTTCAGATATATTGGTTGAAGTTCCATTGGATATATCTGTGGCTTTCAACCATATTTCCCCTAGAGGCAGACCGTTATTTTCATGGAATAACCATAATGCGTTACTATTTGCATCAGAAGAATCTCCTATTTTTATTTCTTCATTTGATCCTTTTTTCTCTTTATTAGAGTAATCTTTACAAAAAGCGAAAGCAAGCTGTCCGTTTCCTAAGTCTGAATCATATGCTTCAGCATATAATTTAAGCACATCACCTTGATTTACAGGCGAGTTGATATTAGCAGTATTATTTGTGTATCTGATAATTGGTACAAGATTCTCATCATATGTCTTTATTGTAGAGTTTTTCCAAGAACTATTCATTTCTTCATCCGATACCTTTACTGAACAGATAACTTCATCTCTGTCATCATATATAGGATATTCTAAAGTATTGCTATTCTCACTTTTTATCTTATAAAACTCTCCTATCCCTTCATTTTTAATAAACCATTTGAAATAACTGTCGGTTTGCTCATCATTATCTACATCATCAAAAGTATAATTACACAATAAATATTTTTTATCCTCATTTGATTTATTAATTATTTGGATATTAGTTGGTTGAGGTTTTGCATTTGGAGTTGTTTTTTTGAAATTTTCAATAACTTTGAAATTTTCATTATTCTGAAATGCAGTGAATTCAACACTAAAGTTTTTATCTTCTTCTAATATTATACTTCCATCATTGAAATTATAGGAACATTCATGTAGATTTTTATCGAAATCATATTCATTACAGTCAATCCTGTTTGTAATATAAGGTGTTTCTTTATAAACTCCGCTAGCGTTGAAAAATATGCTTTCACTTGAATCATTAATCTTGAAATTAAGTATAACATCATTATTACTTCTATTCATAGTTATATTAGGGTCGCCATAAATTCTTGGATATAAATCTCCTTCAGCTGAAACAGTTTGTGAAGAATCACTCGGGTAAGTATAACTTTCTTCATTTTTGTAATTAACTGTGAGTTCGTAGCTATATATTTGTCCTTCTTCTATGCTTTTATTATCAATGTAATATCCTTTTGAAAGGTTTTCTCCCGAGCTTATCGTAGTAAGATCATCAAACCCAGATCCCTTGTCTCTATCTATACTAATATTATTAACATCTAAATAATTTAATGTCCATTCTATTATAATTGAGGCATTATCGTAATGTTCAGCATTTACTGAATCAAAATTACCCTTATAGAAGTTTTTATCTCCTATTGTTTTATTATTAGACGAATCAATCCATCCTGATTCATTTGTTCCATCACTCACATTTACTGAACATCTGATATCCATATCATCAAAAGAACCGTTCCTGTATATATTATCTTCTAATTGTTGTTCTTTTTCTCCAGAAATATCATTCCAGCTTCCATCATAATATTGCCATCTAAAGTCTGGATATCCTCCTGAATCATCCTCACTATCTCCATCAATATCACTAAAACTGTAAGAACATTCAAGAAATTCATCAGAATATTCATCAATTTCTAATTTAACTTCTACATCAGCACTTGGAGGGGTGTTTTGAACATTTTTGGTACTTGTTAAAGTTGTAAATTTATTTGTATCGCTATCTTTGATTGTTCCTTCAAATAAAATGTCTTCATCTGCCTGTATGTCATTTAAATATTTAGTAACATTACAATAATGAGTTGTTGAATTATGTCTTTGACAATTAGCTTGATCTGTATATTCAGTTCCATTATAAGTGTAATTATAATATAAAGTTAAGGTATCTGCAGAATTCTTATCTTCAACTGAAACATCCCATTTAACTTCGTTTTCTGTTTTATCCATTGATATTGTTCCTTCGGCATTAGTAGGTCCGTAATTTATCTTCACATTTTTAGTAGTAGTATATTCTTCTCCGCATGTATAAATGATAGTTACATTATATTCTAATAGATTACCATCTTCAGTCCTATAAACTTTATCTTCATACGAATCTTCGCCGACTGAATTAATATCAATATCATGTTGTCCTGATTTATTTTCAATACGGATTTTATCCAGATTTTCTTCGTATACATCTTCACTATTAACTTTGTAATTAGCAGGATCCCAAGTTATGTTGATTGTTCCATTTCCTTTTTCTTCAAGAGATACAGAATCTAATTCATAAAAATATTCTTCAAGAGTTGTAATTGGATCAAAAGTATATGATGCATAATCTGTAGAATTGCTTGCATTTATTTTAACTTTTATAAGTTGGTCTCTTTTTGATTCAAAATTATATTCTGTTTCAGTTATTTCTGTTCCGACAGTTCTCCAATCTATATTATCCCACTTTTTTAAAGTACCATCATCAGTTTGATTTTTTACATGAATTGTATAATTCGCATTAGTTATATCGGAAGCATCCCATTCAAGCTTTAGGATAAAATTGTTAATGCTATAATTATGAACAGTGTCTATAAGATTTGTCGGTTCGTTTGCTGCTATTGAATTAATTGAAAAAATTGAAAATAATATAAGAATCAATGCTAAAACAAAAACAAGCTTCACTCTTCCATTTTTATTTAATAATCTCATATCAGATCTAAGTTACCCTCCTTAGTTTTCCGGTAATCTTCTTTCGATTTTTCAATATTTTCTTTGTCAACACCAATCTTTTCAGACTTTTCAGAAATTTCATCAGTTATTTTTGAATTATCATCCAATGTTTCCAAAGGCACTTTTTTTAAAAGGATTCCTTCATCAGTAATAGAATAAGCATAAAATCCTGTTCCTTCCTCTATTCCAAGGTCTTGTCTTATATCTTTAGGTATTACAACCTGTCCTCTTTTATCGCATTGGACGATTCTTGGAAACTTTTTCATATTTTTGAGCTCTATTTCTGATTTTCAGTATTTTTATCAGATATAATTTATTTAACTTCTGATTTATAAATATTTCTATCAGTAATAAAGTATTTTATTCTCAATATCTTAATTTTTTTCTGAAAATCAGAATTATTTTCTTAAAATTATAATTTATCCAAAGGACTTTTGATATTAATTATTCTTCAACATCAGAATCTGCTAAAATAAAAAGTTTTTTTCAGAAAGTTGTATGGAGAAAGATTTCAAACGGGATTAAATTCAATAAGGTTCGGGAAAAATTATCGAAGTTAGTGCTTTGTAAACTACTGGATATTTTTCTTCCAAAGCAAACATCATTAAATTGTATTTCAATTTAAGATTATCTTTTTTTGCATAGAATTTTACATCATCAACAATTGAACCTCCTGGTAAAGGTCTTGACAATTCTCTTGCTCTATCTCTTTCCCATTCTTTTGGTTTCATAAATAATCCTCTTTCAATTTTTGACCGAGATATTACATGATCTTTGTCAATACAAGGAATATCAGCACCTACATGTGAATCTATTGTCATAATTATCAGATATAAATTCAAATTTATAAATATTATGTTATTATAGTAGACGACATAAATAAAGAAATATTTTTTAAAAAATAAATATGCGCATTCAAAGAAGTGCTGATTGTAATAAATTGTAGATGTAACCTGTTAGAATAATTGCTAATGTTACTGCTCCAAAAAATATAGCAATTAATTTTAATTTCATTGCTCTTCTTAAAATGACTGCTTCAGGAAAACTTAGTGCTGCAATTGCCATCATAAAAGCTAGAGCTGTTCCGATTGGAACTCCTTTTTCAAATAATACAACAGCGATTGGAACTATTGCAGCACAGCTTCCATACATCGGCACCCCTAAAATAACAGCAATCGGTACCGCAAAAAAACTGCTTTTGCTTATTATTGATTGGATCATTTCCGCAGGAACATAATTATGGATAATCGCTCCAACCCCAACACCAATTAAAATTAGAACCCATAATTTTTTTATTATGGAAATAGCTTCATTCAGACCGAAATATAATCTTTTTTTGATTCTATCATATTTTATTTCTTTTTTGACTCCATTATTTGTTGAAATAAAATCTTTGACTAAATATTTTTCAAGTTTCATTTTTCCAAGAATTAATCCTGATATTGTTCCTATCAAAATTCCGCTGATTACATATGCTAATGTAATTTTCCAGCCAAAAAACCCTAACATCAAAACCACAAGATACTCATTTACTAATGGAGAGGTAATTAAAAAAGAGAAATTTACACCTAATGGAATACCTGCTTCTAAAAATCCAACAAAAAGAGGAATTGATGAACATGAACAAAATGGAGTTATTGATCCAAATAATGATGCGACAAGATTTCCTGAACCATATTTTTTACCACTTATCCATTTTTTAACTTTATTTTGTGGCAAATAAGTCCTAAGGAATCCAATTATAAAAATCATAAAAAAAAGCAAGAGTATTATTTTTATAGAGTCATAGATAAAAAAATTAAGTGATTCAACCCATTTTATTGTTGAATCCAGACCGATAGCTACATATAATATCCAATCTACAATTTCTTTTAACATTTCTTATTTTTAGAATCCTGACAACAGCAACATTTTTTGTCTTTTGATTTTTTTTCAAGTTTTTTATCAAGTTTTTCCATTAATTTATTAAAAAATCCTTTTTTCTTCTTATTCATTTTAATCCTCCAAAATTCGCATAACCTTATCTTTATCTTTGATACAACACATTAAGTATTTTGTTTCTTTATTTGTATTCAAAATATCTGCTTCTTTTAATACTTGAATATGTCTGGATATTACAGATTGATCTCTTTTTAGAAGTTTACTTAATTCGCAAATACAAGTACATTCTCCTTTTTTTAAGAGATAATCAACAATTTTTAATCTAACTGGTTCCCCTAATGCCTTATATAATTTTGCTTTATGTTGTAAATTTTTCATTTGCATGTCTGTGCATTTGTGCAAGTTTATAAAATTTATTGTTTGAATAATATCTCCGATTAAGAGCACATAATGAATTTTGTCAATATCTCCTCTAGCGAGTGATTTGTAATTACTAATAAACTTCGGTTTATAAGATTTCTATTTTTAATCTTCAATCAGAGATACTATTAAAGGTACATAAAATAAAACAAGTGCTGATATTTAAAGCAATATCACTCATTTTTATACATGTGCTCAAATTTCGTAAAGTTAAACCATTAGTGTTTAATTATCCTGCGCCATATAAAATATACTTTATTTATTTCGTCTACTATATAATGAAAAAACTTTTATATCTTTATAACATTCATAATTTTATGGTAATAGATGATTTTGTTTTGAAAGATCCCCTGTTTCATGTTGGAGAAAGGGTTCTTGATTACGAGAAAATTGTGAAAGCTTCTGATGAAGATTTTGCAAGATTTTATTTAGAATTGATGATTGAATATAGAGATAAAGATGGCTGGTGGAGTGATGGTAAAATACCTGAATGTAATGAATGTCATAAAGAAATTCAGAGACCTGAAGACTTAAGGCGTTATCATGGCCTTTCAATGCACCCTTCTTGTTTTAGACAATATTATACAAGAGAAGGGGATGATGAGGGTATAATGGATAAATATTGGCAAAGAGTTGCAAATTTAGTCTTGGATTCTTGAATTTATTCGAAAAATAGTTAAACTATTAGTGTTTAATTATCCTGCGCCATATAAAATATACTTTATTTATTTCGTCTACTAAAATAAAACATCTTTTCGCAATAGTACTCATTTTTGTAAGTATGCCTATTCATCAAAAAGTTTATATATCTTTTTTATAATATATAAATGAAAAAATATGGATGATATAAATAATCTTGAAAAAATTGAAAAATATAAGAATTTATTTATTTTATCTAATAAGCTTGATAGGACATCCCGTCTTAAGAAAAGTTTTTTCTCTAAACTTAAAAACGCATTCAATGAAGAAAGCGCTGATAAAGTAAGAGTTTACATAAATGCTATAAAAAGATCTTCGAAAGTTACAGAAAACATGCTAAAGAAATTCAAGAATTCTCTTAAAGAAACAAAAATAAATGAAAGCATTCCGAAAAAAGACAATTATGAAAATCTACTGATAACTCAGGGTTATCTTGAAAAATCATATACAGACAAAGAAAATAAAACTTATGAGTTGCTTAAAGATTATCTTAATAGGATTAATGAAACCATTGATGAGCTAATCACCTCGAAAAATGAAAAAGATAGTTTTGTAGACAGAATAATATCCTTGAGCCAGGAAGAATATAAAATAACTTCGAAACTTGAAGATAACGAGTCGATAGAATTACACATAGAAGAATTAGGTGAAATTGAAAAATTATTGGATGCTGACATAAAATATTCAGATAATGCTACTAAAATTATTAATTCTTTCATAAATGAGACAGAATACTTTATCAAAAAAATGCGAAAAATTAATCAGAATATGTTGCAGAATATAAACGATCTTTCAGTCAAGATTCAGCAGAATATACTCAATAAATCTTCAAAATTAACAGGAATGCCTTTTAACATAGCTTTTTCAGCAGGAAAAATTCTTGAAAAAAGAGCTTCTATTTTCGCTTTGACAGTTTCAGTATTAGGTGTGTCTTTATGTTTCATGGATCCTGAAACGGCAGATTTCGCCAAAACTGTAAGTGAAACTTTTCATTTTACAGCAACAGGAGGGGAAATGCTTCAATCTTTGCCTGCATTAGTTGGAATATCGAAATTAATAAAAGACCATGATTTTTTAGGGAAAATAAAGAATAAAGTTTCTTATAAAATAATACCTGCTTCAAAAAAGAACATGGATTTGATACAGGGATTTTATTCTTGATAGCAACAAGCATGTGTATTTAAAAGAATGAGAATATTGTATTAAGTATTTATTGAATTTGCAGTAAGAATTGAAACGACTTACAGGAGAGCAAATTCAACCAAGTTCACCCGGACAAAATAATTTGCCTTTACAAATTGACTTGTTCGGGGGTTTTATACCCTCCTACTCTCCTTAAACTTGTTTAAGGCCAGGAAAAAAGTGACTATGCCGTGCTAAAAGTTTCTACTTGTTGAAACCGCCGAAAGGTTTTCCTTGACAGCGTGCCGGAACAGTTTACTGAATTTTTGTTCGCAATATCACTAATTTTATGAATTTGTTTTTTCTACACACTTCAAAACTGAATTAATTTATTTTAAATTCTTCTAAGGTCGTGGTTAATTAAAAAATACTATATATCAAACAACTTATAGAAATTATTCTTATTTACGACAATAAAATTGTCCCAACCATCATGTTTTTTAGCTTTTGAACTATTATATTTGAATTCATAAGCAATTAATTTTCCAGATCTTTCTTCTACAAGATCGACTTCTGCTCCGTCATATGTTCTCCAGAAATAATAGTTTGAATAAATATTATTGTATTCATTAAACTTTATCTTTTCTAATATGCATAAGTTTTCAAAAAGCGGCCCTGTATCATTTCTTGAATCAATAAAATTGAAATTATTTATTATTGCATTTCTTATACCTAAATCATAGAAATAAATTTTATTTTTTGTTTTTAAATTTCGTCTTTGGTTCTTTTTAAATGCTGGAAGTTTAAAGACTACGTAATTTTTCTCTAATAAATCAATATATCTTTGTACTGTTTTTTTGTCTATCCCTAAAAGATTTGCCAATTCATTATAAGATACTTCATTTCCAAGCTGTAAAGAGAGAGCTCTTAAAAGTTTGAAGATTATTTCTGAATTTTTTATCTTCTGGAATTCAAGGATGTCTTTGTAAAGATAACTTGAGCTTATTTCTTTTAGGAGTTTAATCTTATCTTCATAAGAATCATTTGATGCAATTTCAGGATAATTTCCAAATACCATGTGGTTTTCCAGATGCTTTTTCATATTTAATTTGTCAGAATAAATCTCTTTAAGAGATAGAGGGTAAATATGGAAAACATTTTTTCTTCCTGTTAGTGGTTCAGAAGTGCTGTCAAGAAGATTAATGCTTGATGAACCAGTTATTATAAACTGCTTCTTTTTTTTGAAATAATCCACAAGAAGCTTAATTGTCTGTCCTATTGAAGCAACTTTCTGTGCTTCATCTATGAATATCACATCATAATCTGCAAACAAACCTTCAAGAAATTCAATATCTTTGTTGTTTAAAATCTCTCTTTCAGTAGGATTATCACAATTGAATGTTTTTGATTTGTATGGTTCTATAATATCATCCACTAATGTTGTCTTTCCTACTTGACGAGCTCCAACTATTACAATTGCTTTACCTTTAAACAGGTTTTTTTCTATGTTTTGCTTTAATGTTCTTTTGTACATTTTAAGTATTAAATTCTTTATTTTACGCGTAATTTAGGGAATCAAATCATATTTTTAAAGATTTCGGTGATTAAAAGAATTCTTCTAAGGTTGTGGTTATAAAAAGTGCAGGAATAATCAATCTTCATTTCTATAATCATCTACTGCTTTCTTTAAGGCATTCTGGGCAAGAATGCTACAATGAACTTTTACTGAAGGGACATCACCACCCATAGATTTAACTACATCATCCTTACTTACATTCAAAGCTTCATCTATTTTTTTTCCTTTGCATAAATCACAAAGAGCATCAGTAGAAGCTATAGCTGCTACACACCCATAAGTTTTAAATTTTATATCTTCCAATATTCCATCTTTAACTTTGATAGAAATTTTCATGATATCTCCGCATTTAGGATTTCCATACTTTCCAACTCCATCTGGATTTTCTATTTCTCCTGCATTTACAGGATTCTGAAATCTTTTTATTATTTTATCATTATACATTTTTTTACCTCCTTATTATAAAAATAAATTATATTTAGTCAACGACATAAATAAAAAGCATTTTATATTGCGCAGAAAAATTAAACACTAATGGTTCAACTATTGCGGAATATAATTACTAAATATTATTCGTTAAACCTCCTTTAACAAAGGTGAAATCTTTCTTAATTTATTTACCGTTTCATTCAATTCTTTTACGACATAATCTATTTCTTCTTTAGTGTTATATTTTGAAAGGGAAAATCTGACTGAATTATGGGATCTTTCAACATCATCGTGCATAGCCATTATAACATGAGATCCTTCAAGTGATTTGGATGAACATGCTGAGCCAGTTGAAACACAAATACCTTTCAATGAAAGATCATATATAATCGATTCTCCTTCTATATAATCAAAACTGAAATTTACATTATTACAAAGCCTGTTTTCAGAAGGACCATTCAATTTTGCACCATGGATGTCTTTTATTTTTAAAATCATATAATCTCTTAAGTCTTCAATTTTAGAAGTATTTTGTTTTAAAGATACTGCTTCTGAAAATCCTGCTATCAAAGGCACATTCTCAGTTCCTGATCGAAGTTTTCTTTCTTGTCCTCCTCCATGTATTAAGGGTTCTAAATTTATACTATCGTTAATATAAAGTGCACCTACGCCTTTAGGTCCATGTATTTTGTGAGCGTTAATTGTTATCATATCAGCCATAGATGATTTTATTTCTGTTTTCATGAAAGATTGGCATGCATCTGTATGTAAAATTACTTTTTTACTTTTACAGATATCATGAATTTTTCCCATTTCCTGAATGGTCCCAACTTCATTATTACCATGTATGATTGAAACAAGGATAGTATCTTCATTAATTTTATCGCTAAGATCCTCCAATGAAATAAAACCTTCTTTATCGACATCAAGATATGTCACTTCAAATCCTTTTTTTTCAAGCCATTTACATGTATTAAGGATGCAATCATGTTCAATTTTTGTTGTTATTATATGCTTACCTTTATCTTTATTTTTAAGAGCATAACCTTTTATCGCAAGATTATTAGATTCGGAACCTCCTGACGTAAATATTATATCTTCAGGATTGCATTTTAAACTATCTGCAACAGTCTTTCTTGAATCTTCAAGAATATTTTTTGATTCATCTCCTTTATAATGTAATGAAGAGGGGTTTCCATGTATATTATCCATTACTTCTTTTATCCTTGAAGATACTTTTTCATCTACAATCGAAGTTGCCGCCGTGTCAAGGTATATGTTTCTTTTCATTTTTTTATAGTGCATTTTTCAGTGCAAAGATCACACTCATCCCTTAGTTCTATATTTGAACAGTTTGTTTTCACATGTTTTTTAGCTAATTCCATCAAAGGTCTTATCGTTTCTCCATTAAGGGAATAAATTATTTTTTTTCCTTCCCTTTTCGAATCGACAAAATGACATCTTGCTAAAAGCTTAAGATTGTGACTTACTTTGCTTTGCTCTTCTTCTGTTTTTTCAGATATCTCATTAACTGAAAGACTTTCATTTGTCAATGATTCAAGTATTTTCAATCTTGTCTCATTTGCTATTGTATCAAAAAAGGGTTTATATGTTGATATTCTCATATGAAATTGAATTCATATATATTTTATAAATGTTTCGGGAGAATATCAAGGTTTCAATAAGTAGAAAATCTAGTTCAATTAATTTTAAAGATTATAGATAAATCAGGATATTTTGTCAAGAAATGAAGGTTTTCTTAATTTTTTCACAAATTTTTTTATTAGTTTAATTGTATAATCAATCTCTTCTTCTGTATTGTATCTGCTTAAAGTTAATCTTATCGAAGCCTCTGCTTGTTTATTATCAAGACCAATTGCTTTTAAAACATAAGAAGGTTCAGAGCTTGCTTCAGAACATGCGCTTCCAGTTGATGAAGATATATTTTTAGAGTCTAACATTGCACCTAAAGTATCACCTGCTATATCTTCGATAAGAAAATTAGTATTATTACATAGTCTTTTAGTATCCGAGCCATTAAGATTAGTTCCAGGTATTTCTAAAATCCCTGAAATCAACTTATTCCTTATTTTAGATATATGGTTTGTATGTTTTTTCTTATCACTTTGTTTAACAGCTTCTGCGAAACCGACAATTCCAGGTACATTTTCAGTCCCAGACCTTAAATTAAATTCATGCCCCCCACCATGTTGCCATGATTCTATTTCAGTACCTTTTCTTATATATAAAGCACCTACACCTTTAGGTCCATGTATCTTATGTGAATTTAGAGTTATTAGATCAATATTTTGCTTTTGTACATCGATTTCAGTTTTTGTATAAGATTGACATGCGTCAGTATGAAAGTATATTTTATTATCTTTACATATTTTTCCTATTTCTTCTATATCATTTATAGTGCCTATTTCATTATTTCCATGTATTACTGAAACTAATATTGTATCTTTTCTTATTTTTGATTTGAGATCTTCTAATGAAATAAAACCTTCTTTATCGACATCAAGATATGTCACTTCAAATCCCTGATTTTCAAGCCATTTGCATGAATTTAAAACACATTTGTGCTCTACTTTTGTGGTTATTATATGTTTTTTTTTGTTTGTAAATGCGATACTTTTTAATGCAAAATTATTGGATTCCGTTCCTCCTGAGGTAAATATTATCTCTTCTGGTTGAGCATTTATCGACTTTGCTATAGTTTTTCTTGCTTTTTCTATAGATTCCTTAGCATCGATACCTGAAGTGTGAGCAGAGGAAGGGTTTGCATATTCTTTAATAAAATAAGGTTTCATAGCTTCAAGAACTTTTTCATCAACTTTAGTGGTAGCAGCATTATCCAAATATATTTTTTTTAATCTCATCATATAATATAAACTTATATTTTCTTTTAAAGTTTGCTATTGCTTAGCACATACAACAAAATAAGTGATAATATTGCCTTGAAGTAATTTTTGAATTTGCGGTAAGGAGTAGAACGACTTACAGGAGCGTAAATTCAATCAAGTTCGCCCGGAGGAACGAACATTTGTTCTCAACATCGCTTACTTTTTTAATTGTGTCTATTGCTTGGCACATTTATTCAACGACATAAGATTGTTATATTTTTATATTGCCTTGCAGAAAACCCAGAAATTTGGCCAGACTAATTCTGTCAAATATTGACACTTAAAATAAAATAAGTTATATTGTTACAATAAAACATTATCACTAATTTTATTTTATATGCTCGAAAACCAACAATTATAAAAACAAGTAGTATTGAAATTAGAATATGGTAGTGAACAGAAAATATCTTTCTAAAAATACAGCAGATAAAGTACACAAAGAATTGGAAAAAGGACTGGATCTTCTCAATGAAATCGATAAACCAATTATAACTTTTTTTGGTTCTCATAAAGGTAAACCAGGAGAAAAGTATTATGATGCTGCGAAAAATGCATCTAAAGAACTTGTAAAAAAAGGTTATGCTATAATGTCAGGAGGTGGTCCAGGAATTATGCATGCAGCTAATTCAGGTGCTAAAGAAGTTAAGGGAGAATCTATAGGTATAGTCGCAGATATGCTTTCAGAAGAAAAAATGGCTGATAACATATTTACTCACAAAATAGCATTCGATTATATGTTTGTAAGAAGATTTATTTTAGCGATAAAAAGCGATGCTTTAATATTTTTCCCTGGAGGTTATGGTACCTTCAACGAATTATTTGAGTATATTGTTCTTATGCAGACAAAAATGGTCGAAAAAGTTCCTATTCTCTTATATGATGAGGATTTTTGGAAAAAGCTTGATGAATGGAACGATGAACTTGTAAAAAAAGAATACATCAAGAAATCCGATCTTAAGCTTTTCAAAAGTATAAATGATATAAAAGAACTAATAAAATCGATAAAATGATTTCATTTTTTTAACAACTTATCGATATCCATAACCCTTTTATCAGTCATATTTTTACTTTTGCTTTTTATTTCTATTTCTTCCCTTAAATAATCTAATGATGAAGGCATTTTGATAATATATATTCTGAATGAATAAATTTATAAAATTTAAAAACAAAAAAAACTTTAAAATGGGTTTAAATGAATTATTTGATTATGAAAAGCTTTCAAGATATCAAAAAAATATATTTAATATATTACTATCTAGCAATCCCTTACCTGCTAACAAGATTTCTAAAATTTCAGGAGTTCCAATAGGAAAAATATATGATGAGCTTAATAATCTCATTGAAAAAGAGATAATATCATTCAAAAACACAAGACCTCGAAAATATTATGCGAACGATCCAAAATCAACAATACAAAATCTATTAAAAAAACAAAGAAAAAAATTAGAAAACATCGAAAAATCAGCATTAGAGGAGATTGGTAATAAAAGAAATATAGCTGAAGTATATAATAATCCTTTAGATATAAGGCAAAGCCAGATCAAAGCATTTAAATGGTCGAAAGAAGAAGTTCTTCAATGTCTTGGTATAATACATAAACCAAATGAAAATAGGGATATAAAAAGAGTATATGAAAAAGAGATAATATCTGCTGTGAAAAATGGGATTAATTTCATGGCTATATATCAAAAAGGTCATTTACCTCCTGAAACACTGATAGATTTAAGTAAAAAGTATAAAAACTTCAGGATAAAATATAGTAATTACCCGATCCCGAGGTTTGATATAATAGATGAAAACAGAGTTTTATTCAGAATACAAAACCCTTTAGATACATCTGAAACCCTGAGTAATATAATAATAAATAATGTGGATCTTGCAAAAAAACTCAAGTTAAAATTTATGACTTTATGGGATGAAAGTCATACAGATGCTGAAAAATAACTTTAATATTATCATTCATTTTATTGTATGTACTGTCTTTTTGATTTTTATTATATGATATCACTATATAGTGTTAAAAAAAAGAAAACTTTATAATATTCTTATATTTTTCAGCTTAAAAAATGGACTATATATTTTATGAAGGGGTTTTGATACCGAATGACCAATGCTTTGAAGGTATGGGTTTATCTCCGGATTATGGGCAGAAGGGAAAAGTTCCTAAAGGACATTTTAAAGTCTCATTAGATAGTAATTTTATTTCTGCTTTGGACCATGGAGATGTAAGGGAAGATTTTAAAGGGGTTTCTGAAGAAGCTTTAAGTAAATTTTTATGGGGCCTTGAATTAGCACAAAGTAAGACAAATGCAGATTTGCTTGAAGTTAAGATAAAAAATGCAGGCTACAAATCTATAAAAGGAGAATTTATTCCTTATTTCAAACCTTATCACTTGAAAAGGGAAAGTGAAGTTCTGCAAGAAAGGTTTGATACTTCTGAGACAAGAAACATATCTTCAGTTTCAATTTATCCTTTAAATTCAAAGAGATTTATAAGATCTCAAAGAGATGAAGGTTTTTTTAACTGAATATAAGGCTGAAAGGGTTGCCAGTAAAAAAAGTTATTAAAGCGAACAATATAACTATCATGAAAAATAAAGCAAAAGCACCTACGAGCTTATCATTCAATTTCTTGTTTTTGCTTACTTTATTTAAAGCTAAAGAAAACATTCTTCCTCCATCTGTAATAGATGCAGGGAAAAGATTAATCAATCCTAATGAAAAAGTAATCTGTAACAATAGAGTAAATAATCCTTTTATCCAAGAGAAAACTCCTGAAAATGGTTTTGCAAAGTCTTTAATTATCACATTATCTCTCAAATTTTTTACACCAAGAAAACCTTTATTTTTATTATCCGGATTTTCTACAAGTTTTAGTTCATGACTATATTCTTTAACACCTTTTTCATCAATATATGAGAGAGTTATCTCCTGACCAGGTTTCATCCAATAAATATCTCTATAAAATTCATCAACAGTCTTCACTTCCTTACCATTAAGAGTATTGAATTTCTGTCCATTTTCTATACCTGCTGAATAAGCAGGATAATCTTCTTCTTTTATTACATCGAAAGTAAATCCGTCTTGCATTGTAATATTTGATTCTACTGGATTTATCATAAGCAGTATTACTAGCAATAATGGTATCATGAGAACAAAATTAGCCATTGGTCCTGCTGAAAAAATACTATACTGAACAACATCTTTTTCTTTTTTTATTTTCTCTTCATCCGGTTCTACAAAAGCTGCCGGAAGTAAAGGCGCAAATATAGCGAATATGCCGAAACCTGTGCTTTTCAGTTTAAGTCCGTGAGCTAAAGATACAAGCCCGTGAGCTCCTTCATGAACCAGAACGATTATGAAAATAGTAATAATCCAGTGGCTGAAACTAATATATCCTAGAACTGGTACATTGGTAAACGGAAGAAATGGAGCTACAGAAGATGATTTAGGCATGAATATAAGCTGGAAAGCTACATAAAATACTAAGAAAACTGCTAATACCATTCCGATAAAACCGACTCCAATTGAGCAATATCCGAAAAGCTTCACCAACTCTTTATGTCTTTTAGTGAATTTTTTCATCCATTTTATTCCGAATTTTCCACGATAAAGGAAAGCGTATAAAATAGGAAAAATAATCTTTTCAAGATTGACATTCTTTTTATTTCTGTAAAGAAATACAGACATTATAATCACAAAAATTAATGCAAGTATTATATCCCAAGTGAATGCATTGTTTCCAAAACGAGATAAAAATTCAATCATATAATCAAATTTTTTAGCCCATTTATATATGTTCCGGATATAACACTTAAAATAAAATAAATGATGATATTGCCTTGAAGTAGTTTTGAATTTGCGGTAAGGAGTGAAACGACTTACAGGAGCGCAAATTCAATCAAGTTCGCCCGGAGGAACGAACATTTATTCGCAATATCACTCATTTTTGTGAATGTTTCGGATATAACACTTAAAATAAAAATCAATAATATTATCTTGAAGCAACATAACTTATTTTATGGATGTGCTGAATATAAAGTATATACAATAAAGTTGATGATATTATATTACTGTTGGCAGACTTTAATTGAGACGAAGTAATAAAATTTTTTATGATTTCCAGAAAATTATTGATTTTTCATAGAAATCTCATATTCTATATCTTCAAGCTTGCTTAAATTATATTTAATAGAATCGAATTTTTTCCTTAAATTACCGCTCCTGAAATTGAACTTAATCATTTCTTTATACACATAATCTGCAAAATCCTTGATTTCATAAACTTCTTCAAAATTTCTTTTTGACGCCAGCACAATAGCTCTTCTTACGAGCTCTCCTGTAAGATCTGCAACTCCTCCCAGATAACTTTCTACACTTACACCGAGATTTTCTTTAGTAGGAATATCATTATCTTTAAAACCCGAATAAAGCATTGCTTCTGCATATTCTTCACATGCATCTTTATAAGAACCTTCATTTAGAAGTTTTTTGTCTTTTTCTATTATAGAACTAAGTTTATTAAATTCTTTCTTAAGATTATCTTCATTTTTAACTCTTTCATTACCTTCTTTCCTGTGTAAAGAATAAATAAGCTGTTTAGCATTTTTAAGAACTTTTCTTGATTGAATTATTAGTTTTTCTCTTGAAGAATCATAATTCTCATATTCTTTTTTTAGTTTGTAGAAATCAATTTTTTTTCCTTCTTTTGCCATTATTGTATTAAAAAGTGTTTCATATTTAAATAAATTTAGAAAAATTTATAAATAAGTGTCTTTAATACTTTATAAAGATTATTGTTTAGTCAGAGTTTAGAAGAAAATCTATCTTTATTCTGGCTCATATGGGGGTTAAATCAATGGCTGGAGGATACATCCGAAAATGTCCTGAATGTGGAAGTCTGAATTTAATGTATAATAAGAATAAAGGTGAAGTCATTTGTAAAGAGTGTGGCCTTGTTCTTGAAGATAAAATGGTCGATTTTGGTCAGGAATGGCGTGAATTCGATTCCGATTCTGGTGAACAAAAAAGAAGGACTGGCGCTCCTATGACCTATACACAGTATGATAAAGGTCTTGGGACTGAAGTAGGACACAAATCAGATCTTCATACATTAGGAGGATCTAACAGGAACAAATTCTATAGATTAAGAAAATGGCAATATAGGATAAGTACAGCGATAGAAAGAAATCTTAAACTTGCATTAGGCGAACTAAAAAGAGTTTCATCATTTCTTAAATTACCGAAAGGTGTAGAAGAAGAAGCTGCAAGAATTTATACTTTAGCAGTACAAAGAGGGCTTGTAAGAGGAAGGAGCATGGAAAGTGTTGTAGCAGGAACATTGTATGCAGCATGCAGAAGACATGAAGTTCCACGAACTTTAGATGAATTAAGTGAATCATCAGGTATAGAAAAAAAAGAAATTGGAAGAACTTACAGATTTATAACAAGAGAGCTTCAGATAAAAATACTTCCTTCAAACCCTGCTGATTATGTTGCAAGATTCAGTTCAAGTCTTAAGTTAAGTGCGGAAGCACAATCATATGCTGTTGAAGTGCTTGATAAAGCGCAAGGTATCGAACTTACTTCTGGAAGAGGTCCTACAGGAATTGCAGCAGCAGCTTTATATGTAAGCGCATTATTACATTCAGAAAAAAGGACTCAAAGAGAAGTGGCTGATGTAGCTGGTGTAACTGAAGTAACAATAAGAAACAGATATAAGGAATTGCTTGAAGAGCTGGATCTGGAAGAAGAGATTAAGAAACTCAAAAAATCAGAAAATAAAAACAAAAATAAAAAAAAATAAGAGGAGATATAGATGAAATCATTTAAATTTACATTTGGAAGTGTCCTTTTGATTACTTTGTTATCTTTAGGATTGCTTACAGGTTGTACTGATTCTGTAAAAAACACAGGACAATGTCAAGTTGATGAAATTCTTTTTGAAGGTACAGGAAAATGTGTTGGAACTGATATGATAAATGTATGTACGCCAGAACAAAAACAGGCTGAAGCTTGTACTATGCAATATGATCCTGTCTGTGGAAATGACGGAAAAACATATAGTAACAGTTGTGTAGCATGTTCAGAAGGTGCTGATACATGGATTGAAGGCGAATGCCCTGAATAGAAGATGGATATAAATTTCGGTCAACAAGGATCTCAAAAGAACGCTCAAAATAATAATCAAGAAAGCGCTCTTGAAGAAATAGCTGTATTAAGCAAAAGAATAAAGCTTATAGAAAATAGCTTAAGAGGTATTAAGAATTCTTTGGAAAACCTTGAAAATAATTTCGTAACTCTCAACAAGGATGCCAGAAGGGATATAAAATCTCTTGAAGAAGAGAATGATGAATTGAAAAACACAATCTGGAACCTCAAAGAGAATATGAAGAAAATGAGTAAAGATTTCCAGAATGTTGCATCTCAAGATGATTTTAAAGTAATGCAGAAATATCTTGACTTCTGGAATCCTGTGAAATTTACAACACCTCAGATGGTGAAAAGGATAGTAAAAGACGAACTGGAATCTTTAAATAAAGATAATGATTAATTCATTTTTATATTATTAAAAAAATCTTCTTTTTTAGTATTCAGTCCTATTTTTTTAAAATAATTTACAATATTCCTTATATCTCTTTCAAGATACTCTTTTGCATGATAATCATCTTTGGACGTTGCCTGACTAAAATCTATTAAAACCGGTTTTTTATCATGATATAGAATATTATATTCAGAAAGGTCTGCATGGACAATTCCTGCATCATTATAAAGTTTGGATATTTGGTTAATCACTTCATTATAGCACTCTTTTGCCTCTTTTCTATTTTCAAAAACCACATTTTTAAGCTGTGGTGCAATTTCTTTATCTAGACCTATGAACTCTTGGACTATTATATTCCCTTTATAGATAAAAGGTGTAGGAACTCTTATACCTTTATTTCTTGCCAAAAGAATATTTCTATATTCCCTTTGCACCCATGCAAGAACAACATCTCTTTTTCTTGGCTTTATACTGTTGAATCTTGGATCGCTTCTTATATAATTTATCATCTTTCTGAAATTACAGTTTTCAAGACGATATATTTTTACAACAACCTTGCTTCCATCATTTTTTTCTGCAAGAAAAAGGTTGGCTTCTTTCCCGATAGGTAAGGAGTGTGAAATCTTTTCAAAATAACCTGCATTTTCAAGATAATGGATATTATTAAGTGCGAACTTATCAAAAACATTGCTGTAAGTCTTCCAGTCTTCCCGTGATTTTTTTCTTGCCATAAACAAAAGATTATTCTTGCATTTATAAGTTTTATATTATCTTATTAAAAATTAATTATCAAAAAAAATTGCTCGCTTTTCAGATTAAGCCTATTTCATTATCTCAAGTTATTATAATTAATATTATTAGCTGTTAAAAAGCATCGTAAAACTTTAATTTTAAAGCACATTCACAAAAGTGAGTGATATTGCGAACAAATGTTCAGCCTTCTAGGTGAACTTGATTAAATTTCCGCTCCTGTAAGTCGTTTCACCCCTTACTACAAATCCAAAAACTATTTCAAGGCAATATAAAAATATAACAATCTTATGTCGCCTACTAATTTTAAGTTAAATTTAAAAACAATTATATATTACAATAAATGATTTTCTGGCACCCGCAACAGGGAGGCTGGTTTAGCGGACAACAGTCTATTGTCTTGCATGAGGTTATAAAAATGAGAACACATACATGCGGTGAATTAAATAAAGAAAACATAGAAACAGAAGCAACTCTTTGTGGATGGATGCACTCAAGAAGAGATCATGGTGGAGTTATATTCATAGATCTAAGAGACAGATATGGTAAGACACAAATTGTCTTCAATCCTGATTGCCAATACTTCTCTGAAGCTGATAAAGCAAGAAGAGAAGATGTAATTAAAGTTAAAGGTAAAGTAAGGGCAAGAGGACAAGATCTTATAAACCCGAAACTAAAAACAGGGGAAATTGAACTGGTGGCAGAAGAGCTTGAAATACTTAGCAAATCGGAAACTCCTCCTTTAGAAATTGATGACAATAAAGTTGCTAATGAAGATATGAGGATGGAATATAGATATCTTGATTTAAGAAGACCTGAAATGCAAAAGAATCTTAAAGCAAGGCATGATTTTATAACAGCTATAAGAGAATATTTGAATAACAACAAATTCCTTGAGATTGAAACTCCTATGCTTGTAAAATCCACTCCGGAAGGAGCGAGAGATTATGTAGTTCCTAGTAGAGTAAATAAAGGTAATTTTTATGCATTACCACAAAGTCCTCAATTATATAAACAAATATTGATGATTTCAGGTTGCGACAGATATTATCAATTAGCTAAATGTTTAAGGGATGAAGATTTAAGAGCTGACAGACAACCAGAACACACACAGCTTGATTTTGAAATGAGTTTCACAAGTCAAGAAGAGATACATTCTGTAGTTGAAGGAATGATAAAACATGCTTTCAAGAAAGCTTTTGAAATAGATATTGAAACTCCTTTCACAGTCATACCGTACAAAGAAGCAATGGATAAATATGGTAGTGACAAACCTGATATAAGATATGACCTTTTCCTTAGTGATGTAAGTGATATTGTCAAAGAAAGTGATTTCGGTGTCTTTAAAGAAGTCGTTGAGAAAGGAGGGATTGTTAAAGGGATAAACGCCCCATCCAATTTTGGCAGGAAAGAACTCGATAATTATATAAACTTCGCTCAGACTAATGGTGCTAAGGGATTAGCTTGGATGCGTGTGAATGAGAACAAAGAACTTGAAAGCAACATAGCAAAATACTTCAGTGAAGATATAAAAAGAAAATTAGTTGAAAGAATGGATCCAAAACCGGAAAGTGTTCTTATGTTTGTAGCAGATAAGAAAAATATTGCAAATTCAGTCCTTGATAGGATTAGACGTAAATTAGCATCGGATCTTAATCTTATAGATCCCAAAACGTATAAATTCTGCTGGGTCAATGATTTCCCATTGTTTTCTTGGGATGAAGATGAGCAAAGATGGGCACCAGAACACCACATTTTTTCTATGCCTAAAAAAGAATATGTAGATAAAATGGAAGAAAATCCTGAAGTTGTATTGGGTGATTTATGGGATCTTACTCTCAACGGATGGGAGATGGCTTCAGGAAGTATAAGAGTCTCTAACCCTGATATTCAGAAAAGGCTTTTTAATATAATAGGATTGTCTGAAGAGGAAGCAGAGAATAAATTTGGATTCTTATTAAAAGCATATAAATACGGAGGTCCTGTACATGGAGGTATGGGGATAGGTATAGCGAGATTTTTAGCTTTAGCTTTAGGATATGATGATATAAGAGAAGTCATAACTTTTCCTAAAAATAAGAATGCACAATGTCCTATGGATGGAAGTCCTTCTGAAATAAGTGGAAATCAATTAAAAGAATTAGGGCTTGAAATCAAAAAGAATATTTGATTATTTTTTTCTTTTTATATGTCTTTTTTTAATTTTTATTTTTTTATTATCTAATTTTTTTTCAATTTTATTCAAAAATATCTGTTCTTTTTTAAGAGAACGTGTATAAGGATAAGAAGCGATTAATAATATTGCTATTGCCATAACTAAAAGTAATAAAAATTCTTGTACTGAAAAAAAAGATTTTAAAATACCTATAAGTCCTACTAGAATATAAATAAAGAACATATAAGTTGCTGCATTTGATATTGCTTTAACTCTATCCCTTTCAATGTAAAGCTTTTGCATCTCTATATCAGCTGGAGTAACTTCTTCTACAGTTAAATTTTCATCCATAAAAAGATCTTCCATAAGTATTCTTTGTAATATTGACTTTTAAATGTTTCGTTAACGACAACGATGTTCCTTCGTTAACTTTATAAATCACAAAAATAAAAAGATTTACTATGATTATCAGCAATCAGCAATCAGCAATCAGCAATCAGCAATCGAAAGACGTAAAGATAAGTTATATTTCTATTATGGAGGTTAGTAAATGACCTTTATAAATATTAAAAAAGCACAGACAGCAACTGAATACTTGATAATCTTAGCAGTCGTTATAGTAATCGCTTTAATCGTAGTTGGAGTTCTGGGTGGAATTCCTTCAATTGGTGGTGGAGCG
>JBNJGI010000003.1:0-59150 GCA_051819685.1 Nanobdellota archaeon
GTGAAATTAATATATTTTTTTGAAAGTTTTTTTAGATTTTCATTATTAAATCCATAAAAATTTATATTATTTTCTTTTGCAGCATTATAATCATTAATAGAATCTCCAATTAATATTGTTTCATTTTTTTTATAATTTTTATTTATTATAATATTTTTAATTAATATATCTTTAGAGGTTGGTGAACCATTTATTGATAAGAAATATTTAGATATATTTAAATTTTCACATAAATAATTCAATTCATTATGTTCAGAACCTGAAACTATATGTAAATTATATTTTTTATGATTGTTTTTAATAAAATTTATAGTTTCTTTAATTAAATATTTTTGTTTAATTAATTCTAACCTCATTATTTTAGAAAATTCATTTGCTAATTCATTAATTTTTTCTTTTGTTATATCTTTTTTTAATATATTTTCATAAAAATATTTAATTTTAACAAATCTAGATAATCCTCCATTAGTTCTATGAAATTTAATTAATTTATCAATTTTCTCTTTTGGATATTGCTTAAAAATTTCTTTAAAACCAATATCTCTTACATTCATAGAATCTAATATTACTCCATCAAAATCAAATAAAATATTTTTAATAATATTCAATTTTAAACCTCTATATTTTGATATATACTAGGAGTTACAAATTCAATGTTTAAATTTAATTTTTTTAATATTTTAGTCATTCCTAAATTCATTTTATTTATAGCTTCTTTACTTGTTACTAAATTCATATTCTTATCAAAATAATCAGTTTCAACTTGGTGATATCCATCTAATCCTGCTAAATATACTTTGTTTACATTGGTTTTTTTTAATAAATTTAAAAGCATTAAACTTGAATTATCTTTAACATAATCTATATTATTTAATAAATCAATATAGTTTACTTTTAAAAAATCTTTCTTTATATTTGAAGTAATTATTATTTTTTCTTTTTCTAAATTATTTTTTTCTAAAATATTTTTAAATCTTTTTTCATTGCTTACAAAAACATAATCATAATTAAAATCTTTTGGTATAAAGTTTACACAAATTGTTTTTATATTACTTCTATTATTTATTTCTTTAATCTTTTCTTTATATTTATTTAAACTAGAACCTGGAGCAATAATCATAACTTCTTTTCCTTTAAATTTACTTTTTAATTTTTCAATTATTTCAATATCATTAATATTATGTTTTTGATATTCTAAATATAATTTTTCAGCATAATCTTTATTAAAATTACCTTTTTTACTTTGAGGTAATTTTTCTAAAATTGTACTAATTGATTTTACTGTTAAAGTATTTTTATCAGCTAAAAAAGTTGCATAATTAGGATGACAATTATTTGCTGCAGATAAATAATGTGGTAAAGAATATCCCCAATATTTATTAAAGTATATGTTGTTTAAAACTTCATCAATAATTTCTAAGAGTGGATAAATTTTATATTTTGTTTTATGAAATTCATTTAAATAACCTAAAAATAATTCAGTATTTAAATTTCCTGCACCTCTTCCCATTCCAAAAACAGATGAATCTATAACTATTGTTCTATTTGTATTAAGTTCAACTAATGCTTGTGCATTAGAATAAGATAATTGCATATTGTTGTGCGAATGATAACCTGTATTAATATTTTTATTTAAATTATTATCAATTAAATAAAACATCCTTAATAGATCTTTTTGTTTCATCATACCAAAACTATCAACCATATAAAAAGCATAAGGTTTTATTTCATTGAATTCTTTAATTACATGTAATAATTCCATATCTGAATAATTTATTGTAACCATTATTTGAATAAAAAGCATATATCCTTTTTTTGATAATTTTCTACAATATTCAATTGCTTCATTTACATCTTTTTTATGAAATGCAACTCTAATACCATCAACAGAAGTTCCATCATATTCTGGAATATCTTCAATATCATATGTTCCAAAATTAATCATACAAACATATTTTTTATTGTTTTTATTTTTTGGAATAAAATCTTTGAATCTATCTATGCTATCAAAAATTGATTTATCGGATTTATATGCTTTTTTTTGATTTAAAAAACCACATTCAATTATGTCAATATCTGATTCAGTTAATTTGTTAATAACTCTTTTAATATTGTTTTTACCAAATTCCCAATTATTAACATAACCGCCATCCCTTAAAGTACAATCCAAAACTTCAATTTTTTTCATTTTAAATCTTTTTCATTTATTATTTTTTTACAAGCATCAGCAAAAATTCCTACATCAACAGAATATGCTATATATTTTACACCTGCATCTTTCCACAGTTTAAGTCCTTTTTCACAATCAACAAAAGTTCCAACTAGTTTATTAGATTTTTTACATTTATCAACTATTGTTTTCATTGCAGTAATGACTTTTTCATCAAAAATATTTCCTGGAACGCCTAATGATTGAGATAAATCATAAGGCCCGATAAAAACAACATCGATGTTTCTTAGTTGTATTATTTCATCTAAGTTAGTTAATGCTTCTTGTCCTTCTAATTGTATTATTAGTATCGTTTCATTTGATTTTTTAAAATAATCATTTTTATCCATTAGTGAATGATTTGCTGCTCTTACAAACCTGCAAACTCCTCGTTCTCCTTCAGGATAAAATTTAGACAAGTTTATTAATTTTTTAATGTCTTCTCTAGTTGAAATTTGAGGCGCTTGTATTCCTTTAGCACCTATATCTAAAGATTTGCCTATGTTTGTTTCATTTATTTCAGGTATTCTTATTATGGGGAATGTGTTTGAAATTTCTGCAGCTCTAATTAAATTTTGCATATTTTGATAATTAGTAACTCCATGTTCTGCATCCAGTATGACAAAATCAAATCCTGCTAATCCTGCTATTTCTACAAAAGATGGATCTGAGGTTTTCATAAACATACCTAATACGAAATCATCTTCTATTTTTTTTTTAAATTTAAAAGTATTATTCATTTAAACCATCTTTTTTTATTTTTTCAATTACTTTATCTAAATCCTTCTTTGTATCAACAGATAGGGTGTCGCAAGATAAATCAACAAAATTTATATTTTTTTTATTTTCAATAAATCTTAATAAATCAATATTTTCTATTATTTCTATAGGACCTCGTTCTGTTTTAACATAAAAATCTAATGCTTGTTTATTAAACGCGTAAACTCCGACGTGTTTTTTATAACTGTAGTTTATACTTCCTCCTGGGTAGGGTATTGGTGCTCTAGATATATATATTCCATCTCCTTTTGAATTCATTACAACTTTTAGATTTGAGGGGTCTATTGCTTCAACAGGATCCTTTATTGTTGTTATTATGTTTGAAACAATTTGTTCATCTTTATTTGGTTTTGTTGGGATAATTTCTTTTATAGTTTCAGGCGAAATTAATGGTTCATCGCCATTGATAGATATATAGTAATCGGCGTTTATTTTAGTTGAAACTTCCTGGATTCTGTCAGTTGGTGTTAAATGTTTATCAGAAGTCATTATCACGTTCATGTTGTATTCTTTGCAAACTTTTTCGATTCTTTCATCATCTGTTGCAACATAAATCTCATCTAATTCTTTTACTTTCTTTGCTTGATGATAAACCCACCAAATCATTGGTTTCCCACATATATCTGCTAATGGTTTTCCTTCAAATCTAGTTGATTTATATCTTGCAGGGATTACAGCGACAATTTTCATTTTATTTATTTAAAGTTTTTATCTTTTATATGTCTTTTGATAATTTATTTAAAAAATCAATAATTATTTCTGCATTTGTTTTATTTTTTGATTTTTTATCGATTATATATTTATTAATAAATTTATCATAAGCTTTATTATCTACTTTTAATTTAAAATTTAAATTTTTTTCAAGATTAATTAATGGTGCATTTAATTCTTTTACTTTTTTTGCTTGATTATAAACCCACCAAATCATGGGCCTTCCACATATATCTGCCAAAGGTTTACCTGGAAATCTTGATGATTTATATCTCGCTGGAATTACTCCTATTATTTTCATTTTTTATCACCTTCTAAACTTTTAAAAAACTTTAATAAAATATATCTATTAGTTTTATCTTTCATTTTTTTAAAAACAATAAATTTATTTGTGAATTTTGCATATGCTTTTTTATCTATTTTTAAATTAAAATTAGTTTTCTCATCTATATTGACTAAAGGCGCGTTAAGCATGTTAGAGAATTCTATTGTCCTTTCAGCCCAATCTCTTGCGTCTGTTTTTAACATTTCATTCGAAATTACAAAGACTAACGGTTTTTTATATAATATTGCAGTCATATTTGATGTAGTTTCATGACTTATGCAAAATTCTGAATATTTAATCAAATTAGTTGTTTTATATTTAAATATTTTTCTTTTTCCAAACTCATTTGTATAATTGGCTTTAGGATGTGCAGCGATAACAACTTCTAAATCATATTTCTTTTCTAAATAATCAAAAAAACTTTTTAAAGCTAAATAATATTTTTTAGGTTTTACACTCTTCCCAATCTGTAAAATATCTGATAAAAAAGGAATATTGGAATCTAAAAAAACCGCATATTTTTTTTTAACTAATTTTTTATGATTTTTTAAAGATTCTAAATAATCTAAATATTTAATATTATGTATGTGTATATATTTTTTTGCAAGACCAAAATCTAAACCAGGTTCGTTAATTTTATAATTTAAAAGTAAATTTCTTTTAAAAGTCTTATAATACACTTGTCTCAAAGGATAAAACAAAAATAATTGAATTGCGATTTTTTTGATTAGTGAAGTTTTTTTGCTTTTTAATTTTGATTTTAATTGCATATATGTGGCAATTGTATGCTTAGAAAAATGAACTAAAATTGCCTCATACTTTTTTAATAAGTTAAAAAATTCTCTTTCTTTAATATGTGGAGAAAAAAATAGAAAAATTAATTTTTCATTTTGAGATCTCAAAAGATGAATCAAATCTTTTTTTGAATTTACATTCTTGACATTTTTTAGCTTAGTTTCATAACAAAAATAGGTACAGTCAGGATTATATATTTTTGTCAAATCCCATAATTCTAATTTAAAATGTTCTTTTAAAAAATGAATATCCAAATCTTTTTCTTCTTTTTTAGTAAAAGGCTCGCTCATAGTTACAAAAATAAGTTTCATTTTAACACCTTTTCATATTCTTTCACAATTTTTCTAGCAATTTTATCCCAATGATATTTTTTGCTATAATTTATTATTTTCTTTTTATCCCATTTCTTATTTAAAGCTTTGTTTATTAATTCACTTAATTCTTTATAATTATTTGGATTTTTTAATAAAAAACCATAATCATCTTTTGTAATTATACTTTCACTCCCCCCATTTACTGTTGAAACAACAGGAGTTCCACATGCTAAAGCTTCAATATTAACTACACCAAAACTTTCTGAGTAAGAAGGAAAAACAAACAAATCTGCAACATTCATCCATAAAGGTATTTCATCGTGAGGTTTTGGCCCTAAAACTTTGACATATTCTTCCAATTTCAATTCTTTGATTTTATTAATAATTTTTTGTTTATCAGGACCATTACCTATTAAATATAAAATAAAATCTTGTCTAATTTTAACTAGTTCTTTTATTGCTTTAATTAAGTTAATGTGATTTTTATGAGATATTTTATATCCTGCAACATTTAATAATATTTTTTTATCTGAAGGAATTTTTAATTTTTCTTTTGAAATATTATTAATTCTCTTAAATTTAGAACTATTAAAACCATTAGGTATAGTTATGGTATTTAAATTGTGTTTTTTTAAAAGTGGAACATCGATTTCATTAACTCTTATTAACAAATAATTTTCTTTCCAAGATTTTATTAATTTTGGATTATTTGACTTAAATTCTTCTAAAAACCAGTTTCTATTTTCATGTATTGTTACAATACTTTTCTTACCATAATCCTCTTTTAATTTAGCTCCAACATATCCACAAGGCCATGTGAAATGAGCATGAATTAAGTCAAAATTTAAATTGTTTTGTTCTATACATTTTTTAGTTGCTTTGTAAGCAAAATCTCCGTTTCTTTTTCTAAAGTAATTTATAGGTAGTGTGAAAAAATTTGGATAATATACTTCTACATTATCGTAAGAATAATCCTTCAAAAGATAACTTGATTTAAATTTATTTTTAAAATAATCAATTTTAGATAAAATTTTAGGAAAATATGGTACTGCCGAAATAACTATAATTTTATTAAAGTATTTTTTTAGTTCATCAACTTGTGATTTTACGAAAACAGAAGAGGTGATTTTTCCATCCTTTGTTGGATAACCACTACTTATAATTAACAAATTTTTATCTTTTAAACTCATTTTTTATTATCTCTATTATTTTTTTACAAGCATTTCCTTCTCCAAAAAAGCTTTTAAATTCTCCTTTGGAATTGAAAGAACTTGTTGCTTTAATAATCTTTTCTTTATTTGCTCCTACCAATATTGCTTCTTTGTTCTCCACTGCTTCAATAAATTCAATATTATCTCTAAGTACTATACAATTTTTTTTCAAAAAGTATGATTCTCTTAATACTCCACCAGAATCTGTTAATATTTTATTTGCATTTTTTATTAGTTTTAAAGTATCTAAATAATTAGTTGGTTCAATAAATAATATGTTTTTATTTTGATATTTGTCCCAAATATTATATTTTTTTAATCTATTTTTAGTCCTTGGATGAAGTGGAATAACAACTAACCTATCTAATTCTAAAAAAGCATCAAAAATATTCTCCAATTTATTTTTATTATCTGTATTAACTGCTCTATGAACTGTAGCAAAATAGTAATTATTTTTCTCTATGTTCAATTTATTGAATATTGCTTCATCTCCTTTTTTTACAAAATAAATAGCTGCATCATATGTAATATCTCCTACAAAATAGACATTTTCTCTAATATTTTCTTTTTTTAATTCATCTACTGCCGTCAATGTAGGACAAAATAAATATCTTGAAACATGATCAGTACAAATTCTATTCAATTCTTCTGGCATACTTTTATCATGACTTCTAAAACCTGCTTCAATATGACTAACAGGAATATCTAATTTAGAACCTACTAAAGAAGCTGCTAAAGTGGAATTAGTATCTCCATAAACAATTATCATATCTGGATTTTCTTTAATAATTAATTTTTCAAGTTCGACCATCATTTTTCCTGTTTGCTCTCCATGATTTCCACCATTTATATTTAAATTGTATTTTGGTTTGGGGATTTTAAGTTGTTTAAAGAAAATATCCGACATATTTTTGTCATAATGTTGCCCAGTATGTACTATGATTTCGTTAATATCTTTATGCTCTTCCAAATTTTTGCTAAAAATTGCTGCTTTGATAAATTGAGGTCTTGCTCCAACTATAGTCAATATTTTCATTTTAATATCCTAACTTTTTAATGAATATTTTAATTCTTTATTTAAATAATTTTTATTTTGTTTTACATAAAAACCTTAGCTTTTCCTTTTGTTCCTATAACATATCCAAACTTATTTATTGCAAATCTTCTAAATTTTGTTTTAAAACCGTATTTTTTTAAAAATTTAGATATAACTATTTCATCTTTTTCGCCATTTATATATCCTATATCCTCTTTTTTATTTCTTATTCTACCAGCAACTACAGTTATTGACATTGATTTGTTTTTTGAAAGTAAATTTGTCATACCTTTTAGTGAGTTATATTCTGCTCCATTAATAGTTAAATTAACATAAGAAATATTTTGTGGATTTATATTATGTTCTTTTAATATATTATCTAAATTATCTGAAATTACTTTTATTTTTTTAGTATTTTTAAAGAATTTTAAATTTTTACCCCAATTTTTAGATCCAGGTATATTTACTAATCTATTAACTTTTTTTGCATTTGTGACTTCAAAAATCATTTCTTTTTTTACATCAAATAAAGCTTTTTTGACTATTATAAATTTTGCTTTAAAATGTTTTGAATATTTTTTTAAGATTTTTATATTATTTGGTTCTGGTTCAATCACTATTACTGTACCTTTTTTACCTACAACTCTTGCAATATCTAATGCTTGTGAATTAAACTCATCTAAACGACAACCAGCTTGTACTGCAATATCTCCAGGTTTTAAAACTTTATATATACCTAAGGCTTTATCTAAATTTCCATAAAAATAATAATAAAATTTTTTACTTGTAAATATTTTTATAAAAATTAAAATTATTTTTTTTATTATTGGAAATAATGTTAATGTTTTTAATATAATATGTCTTATTTTATGTTTTATTTTTATCATTTTAACACCTACTTAATTTTAAATAAATTTTGTAAAAATAAATATTAATATTATTCATTTTAATATCCGAACTTTTTAATATAAATTTTTAATTCTTTATTTAAAAAATCTTTGTCTTTTTTATTCATTTTTTTCCATTTTCCAATGTTTCCCTTGGACAAATCAAAATTTAACATTTTATCTTCAATATTTATATCTAAAAAATCACAAACTTCATTTAATGAGGACTCTGTTTTATTTATTAGATCTTCCATTTTTAATATTTTAACATAATTTTTATTTAATTTTTTGTATTCAAAATCCCATTTTTCCATAATTGATTTATACCAAGAAACTGCCTCTTCAATACTATTTGGAGCCCATTTTTGTTTTAAAAAAGAAAAAACAACATCCCTAGGATCTCTTATCATATGAATGATTTTACTATTTGGTATCAAAGATAAAAGTTCACTAGAATACAATATATTCCAAGTATTATCTTCAATAAATATTTTTTTATTGTTTTTTTTTAAAGTATCATTAATAATATCATTAAAGAAAGAATTATAGTATTTTTTTAAATCTTTATTATATTCAATAAAATAAATTTCATTATTTTTTATTAATTTTTGACTTCCCGGCCAAGAACCCTTAAAGGAGAATGATTTTAAGTTATTTATTAATTTATTAACATGAAAATCATAGTTTTCAAACCATTTACTTAATTCCCATCCATAATATGGATAAGGAGTAAAACCAAATTTTTTAAAAAATAAAGAGACATAGTATTTGAAAGTATTTCTTTTTGATAAACTTTTCATAAAAGATTCAAAATTTTTAATTTTATAGTCAGTATAATAGGGAGACCAATTATTTTTTAAACCTAAATATAAATCAATAACACCTCTTGGGTCAATAGTAAATCTATGCTCAAAGGGTAAAGAAAAGGCATTTGAATGGGAAGAAAGTATTTCTTTTAAAATATTTGTTCCACAACGACCAGTTCCTCCAATAAGACATGTTTTTACTTTACCCATCTAATTACCTCAAAAGCTTCGGCAAATTTTGAAGAGATTTGAGCACCTCTAAAAAAGCACATACCTTTTATAACATCAGGTTTTGTATAATCCCTGTTATTTTGAGTTTCATATTTTGATACAGATTTAACTTTTTTCAACACATTTTGTTCAGATAATTTTATATAATAATTTGTATTAAATGAAAAATTATTCCACATAAACTCATAACCTAAAATGGATTTCGTTTTAAAAGCTCTTAAACCCTCTTCATATATAGTTTTATGATCTTGGTGAATATCTTTTGAAGAAGGCATAAAAATTATATCAGGATTGATTTTTTCTTTTAGATTTATTAATTTATCAAGAATTTTTTGCCTATATTCAGGAAAATTGCGTACAGGAAAATTAAAAATAAATCTATTTTCTTCTTTAATACCTAAAACATTTGTTGCTTTTATACATTCTTTTTTTAAAATATCATCAGGATAACCTTCTGGTATAGACTTTTCACAAATAGAAAACGCAACATAAAAAACTTCATTTCCTTCTTCAATATATCTAGAGATAGTTCCACCACAAGCTAACTCCCCATCATCTGTGTGAGGAGAGAGTATAAGTATTTTTTCATTCATTTTAATAAATCCTCATATAATTTGATTAATTTCTTTTCTTCATTTTCCCAATTATAATTTTTTAAAGCCTTAAATGAATTTGAAGAGTACAGATTATAGTTATAATTGATCTTTTTAAAAGCTTTTTGAATTTCTTCAGAATTAATTTTATCTAAAGCAAATCCTAAATTATTTTCATCTATATATTTTTTCATAAAAGGATTAAAACTAGTTCCTATTATCGGTAATTTCGCCATAGAGTATTCCATTAGCTTTGTTGATATCCCATCTCTTCTTTTAGGAGTGTTATGGAATAATACTAATCCAACCTTTGCTTTTGAAATTTCATTTAGCACCTTTGAATATGGTAAATTTTCAATTAAATCTATATTTAACTTATTTTTTTTTATTATAGACTTTAATTTTCTCCTTTCTTCAATTAAACCTGATAATATTAAAAGAATACTATAAGGAGTTTTTTTAGAAAGTTCTAAAATATCATAAATACCTCTTGATTTATTAGTAGTACCACAATATACAAAATCATATTTTTTGTTTTTAACTATTTTTTTTCTTATTCGAGGGAAATTAGATATACAATGAATATTTTTTTTATATCTATTAAATTTTTTTTTGTGGTGTTCTACTACTACCAGTATAGTATCGGTAAAAAAAACAAAAAATTTTTCATAAATATGTGCTACTTTAGACAAAATGAATCTTTTAAAATTACTCATATAATCTGTTTCATTAATCATTTTAATGAAGTCTTCATGCATATCATATATTACTTTTCCTCTTTTTATTAATTTTAAATAAGGAGTTAATATTAAATCCTCGAAGTCATGTATATGATATACTCTGCTTTTAACTTTTCTTAAAATTTTAAATAATTTAATAATAGAACCTAAGATTTGTTGTTGATTACCTTTTATTCCATAAATCACATAATTTTTTCCTTTTATTATTTCTTCTTTATCATTATTTATTGCCAATATTAGAACATTTAAATTTAATTTATTAATTAAACTCATAGTTTCTTTATGAAAAATTCTATGATCCTTTAAAGGGTGTCTGGAAGAGACCATACAAACATCATATTTTTTATTTAAAAATTCTTTTCCCTTCATTGATTTCACCGATAATTATTTTTATTTTTTAATATTAATTGTATCAGCATACCTAATCCAAACATGATGTAAATTTCTAGGAATACAAATATGTTTATAAAAAAAAGAGATATTTTTTTTAAGCTAAAAAAAAGTATAAGAATAAAATAAAGAGCTAAAGGAATTATCATCAACATATCTATTAGTAACAAAAGGGGTAATAAAATTACATATATTATAAATAACAAAGGAATTAAATGAATTTTTTTTTTTATTCCATGTTTTTGAATCATTTTCATTCTTGCAACCCCATAATTATACATCTGTTTTAAAAATGACTTTGGAGATGATCTAGGATAATATGTCGACTTAATTTTTGGATCAAATAGTAATTTTTTCCCACTAGAAATTATTCTTAGATTAAATTCCCCGTCTTGACCTATTGTAAAATCAGGATTAAATTTTCCAATTTCTTTAATTATATATTTTTTATATAAACCAAATACAACTGTTTGTGTAAATTGTTTTTTGTTTGAATATCTAAATGATGAGGTACCTCCACCTGCAATAGTACTTGTTACAAAACTTACAGATTTGGTGAATTTGTTTGCATTAGTTAAATTATCATTTAACCTTCCACCGACACCAACAACATCTTCTGGTTGTTTTATCAAAGTTTCATAATTGTTTCTTAAAAAATCTTTAGGAACTTTAGAATGTGCCCCTAAAATCATAAAATAATCACCCATACTTTTTTCTAATCCTATATTTAATGCATAAGGGGTTTTTCTTTTAGGATTATCTAATAATTTTATTTTATTATGTTTTTTCATATAATTTGAAACTATTGTTTTAGTTTTATCTTCTGAATTTCCATCAACAACAAGTATTTCAAATTCTTCTTTTATATCTTGATTTAGTAGATTTTTTAATAACCCTTCAATAAATTTTTCTTCATTAAAAGTAGGAATTATTACACTAACTAAAGGTTTCATTCAAAACCCTCCAAAACTTGTTTGTAATCTACATCTGGATAGATTGGAATGCTAAAAACTGTTCTACTTGTTTTTTCTGAAATTGGTAAATCCCCTTCTTGATATCCTAGGTATTTGAAGCATTCTTGTAAATGAAGAGGTATTGGATAATAAATCCCACAAGAAATATTTTTGTTTTTTAATTTTTGAATTATCTCGTCTCTTTCTTTTTCGTTTTTTGCTAATAGGGCATATTGATGATATATGTGTTTTATATTCTCAGTTTCAAATGGTGTTTTAAATTTATCTTTAAGTTTGTTAGTGTATTCTTTTGCTATTTTAATTCTTTTATTATTCCATTCATCAAGATACTTTAGCTTAACCCGTAACACTGCTGCTTGAATTGCATCTAATCTTGAATTAAAACCCACAAATTCATGATGATATTTTTTCTTTGAACCATGAACTCTTGCCTTTTTTAAAAAATCAGCTAAATTATCATCATTAGTGACAACTAATCCACCATCACCCATACCTCCGAGATTTTTTGTTGGAAAAAAACTAAAGCAACCAAAATCACCAATAGTTCCAACTTTTTTTCCTTGGTATTCTGAACCTATTGCTTGACATGCATCTTCAATAATTTTCAAATTATGTTTTTTTGCTATCTTTAAAATTGCAGTCATATCACAAGATTGACCGAAAATATGAACAGGCATTATTGCTTTTGTATTTTTAGTTATTTTTTCTTCTATTAAATCAGGATTTATATTGTATGTATCTTTATCTATATCAACAAAAACTGGTTTTGCACCTAATCTTGCAATTGAACCTGCTGTTGCAAAGAATGTAAAAGGTGTTGTTATTACTTCATCTCCTGGTTCTACTCCTGATGCCATAAGAGAGAGTAATAGAGCATCACTTCCTGAAGCACAACTTATTGCATGTTTTACAGAAAGATACTTTGCAATCTGTTCTTCAAATTCTTTTACTTCATTTCCTAAGATAAAACTGCTTGAATCTATAACAGAATTTATATTATTCATAATTTCTTCTTTTATTGGTGTTATTTGTTTTTTTAGATCTAAAAAAGGTACTGCCATATTCATCACTCTTGATTTTCTAATAATTGTTCATCAGGAACATCTTTAACTACTTTTGCAGGTATTCCCATAACTATTTTCTTTGCAGGTACATCTTTTGTTACAACAGAACCTGCTGCTACAAAACCATCTTCATTAATTGTTATTCCAGGAAGAACTACTGCTGCTACACCAATTCTTGCACCTTTTTTTGCAGTTAAACCTTTGTATTTTGAAAATCTTTCTTTTGTTCTTGCTGCAAATGAGTCATTTGAGGTTATTACACCAGGGCTTATGAAAACATCGTCTTCAATTGTTGAATAGGGAACAATTTGTACATTTGATTGAATTTTACACCTATTACCTATTGTAACTTTATTTTCTATTGTGGTATTTTTCCCAATTATGCAATTTGCCCCAATTTCTACATTTTCTCTTACTGATGCCTGATCTGCAATCATTGTATTTTTTCCAATCTTAGATCCTGCATATAGTATAACACTAGTTCCAATTATTGAATCATTCTCAATAATACAAATTTCTTGTTTTTCATTAGAATTAGAGGTTGTTGCAGAAATTTTTGCTTTCATTGGTTTTTTCCCAATTACTGTAAAGTCATCAATTCTAACATTGTCTTTAATAACTACATTGTCATGTATTACTACATAATTTCCTATAGTTACATTTTGACCTATTTTTACATTTTTTCCAACAACATAGTTTTTTTCATTAATCATTTTTTAAAATTTTAAAGTAAATTTAGTGCTTTAGGATGAACTTTATCTTTTTCTATTTCTGAAATATGTATTGTTCTTATATCATGAACAATTTTTATTGATGGAAGAGCATCACTTATTCTAAATCCTTTTCCTTCAAGCAAGGTTTTTTCATACACTTCTGTATGAAGATCAGTAAAGCCATTTGAAAACTCTAATTCTTCACCATTAATTTTTATTGATCTAAAAGGCTTATTTTCTTCTTTATTTATTTCAGGAAGATCATTTCTGTCTAATGAAAGATACCACCTAACTTTTGCATGTTTTAGCTCTATATAACCTGACATTTTTTGTTCTTCTTTTAAGAATACTTTTTGAGATTCAACTTCTCCAAAAATCCAAGTTAACATGTCAAAGAAATGGATTCCTATATTTGTTGCAACACCACCTGATTTTGAGATATCGCCTTTCCAAGAATGAAAATACCAATTTCCTCTCGGAGTTATATATGTAAGGTCAATATCTATTTTTTCATTATCTCCAAATTTTTCAATAGGATATTTCTCTTTTAATGATTTTATTGTTGGATGATATCTTAATTGTAAAACTGTATAAACTTTTTTTCCTGTTTCTTTTTCTAATTCCATAATATTTTCAATGTTTCTGGGATTTAGAACAATTGGTTTTTCACAGATTACATTTGCACCAATCCTTAATCCAAATCTTATATGAGAATCATGAAGATAATTAGGTGAACATATTGAAACCCAATCAACTTTTTTAGTTTCATCTCGTTTTATTTTCTCACAATGCCTGTCAAACCTTTCAAATTCTGTGAAAAATTTAACATCTCTTGAAAATTTATCAAGAATTCCTACAGAATCATGTATATCTAATGCTACAACTAATTCGTTATTAGTTTCCTTTATGGCTTTTAAATGCCTAGGAGCTATATAGCCGCCACAACCTATTAATGCAAATTTTTGTTTTTCCATTTTTATCTTACCCCAATGCCTCTATATACTGTTTTTTTGAATTTATTTTTATCTAAGCAGTTTCTTCCATCTACTACTAATTTAACACCTTCATATAGTTCTTCATTTAAGAATTCTTTGTGTGATGTTGCAATTATTACACAAACTGCATCTTTTAATGCTTCATCAAGTGATTTTGCAGAGGATTTATTTAATAGTAAAGGATCATATGTTACAATATCTGCTTTTTTGTTATTAAGAATTTTAATTATTTCATAACTAGGAGACTCTCTATCATCTGCAACATTTGCTTTATAAGAAAGCCCTAAAACAACTATTTTTGTTTTGTTTATAGGATATCCTAAGTCATTTAATTTATTTTGAACTACTTTTACTGTGTATCTAGGCATTTCAGAATTTATTTTCCTTGCCTGAATTAAGAAATTATGATCGAAACCTGCTTCTTTCCCTCTTTGTATCATGTAATAAGGATCTATAGCAATACAATGGCCACCAACCCCACAACCGGGATAATGGGGAAGAAATCCAAATGGTTTTGAAGATGCACCTTTTATTACTTCTTTTATGTCTATTCCTATTCTATAAAAGGATTGTGCCATTTCATTTATGAAGGCTATATTTACATCTCTAAAGGTATTTTCAAGGATTTTAGTAGCTTCAGCTGCTTTTATTTGTGAAAGACCAGTTATTTTTGCATCAATTATTGATTCATATAATTCTACTGCTTTTTTTGTTGACTCAGCGTTTATTCCACCAACAACTCTTGGTATGTTTGATACGTTCCATTTATTATCACCAGGGTTGATTCTTTCAGGACAGTGTGCTAGTAAAAATTTTTTATTTGATTTTTTTAGAATTGGTTCAACAACATCTTCACAAACACCAGGATTTATTGTTGATTCTATTATAACTAATTGATTGTCATCTAATATTTCTTCTACTTCTTCTGTTGCATTTTTTACTAGTGTTAAGTCAGGTTCTTTATTTCCATTAACAGGAGTTGGAACACATATAATGTATGCATCAGAAGAGCAGGGCTTGGTTTTTGCAGTGATTTTTGTTTGAGTAAATAACTTGTTTAAGAATTCCTCATTTATATGAGACATTCCATTGTTAGTTTTTTCAATAATATCTTGTTTTTTATCAACACCCGTTATTTCATGACCTTTAAATGATGCTTGCATTGCTAATGGTAATCCGACATAACCTAAACCAATAACGCATATTTTCATTTTAATTCACTGTATCCCAATCAACCTTCCAGGTCTTTATATTTAATCCAGTAATGTCAGTCCTATCATCAAACTCATTGAAATATCTACCACCATCATCAAGATAGAACAATCTTGTGAACATGCTTTCAGCTACAACAGGAGAAGCGTACATAATATTTTTTCCTTTTATTATCACTGAAATTTGAGAATCTTCATCTTTATTTATAACCTTATATTCAGTATTGTTGCCTTCTTTTTCAAGGTATACAATAGAATTAGGTTCAGTATTTCCTCTCTGTGTTCTTACTGTCACTTCCGGAACATTTCCTGAATTATCGATTATGGCACCATTACCACATTCTAAAGTTTTGTTTCCTTTGCTTTTACAAGAAGTCATCGGAGTCATATATCCTGGCCATCCTGCAATCCATGAATTTCCTTGTTCTTGATTCATATTATTAAGTTTAAGGTATAGCGGTTCTGCTTCTCTTTCATTTACATAACCTTCTTCAATAAGCTTTTCAATAGCTTTATTTTCAGAGTTTTTATTCACGATTTCCCATATTTTCGCTTTTGTAAAATTCCATAATCCGAAATGTGCCCACACTGATGTCTTTCCGTTACAGGAATTCCCTCTTTGCATACATCCCATGTCTTCGGATGTTATTACAAAGCTTTCTGGGGCGGAACAATGTGTACTTTGAATTATATCACTCACATTATTTTTTAAAGGATTTTCTTTTTGTAATAAGTTTTCAGCTTCTTCTTTATCCAGATTAACAAGTTTATCTACAATATTTTTTGAATAAAGAGAATCGTTCGTAAGTTCATACACTTGTTCATAAGCTCCATTTGAATCACAGTTAAGCATTCTTAGTATTCCTGCACTTTCTCTTAAATCATCAGATAAAAACAACTTACCAAGCCAATGTGATTGCGGTCTGTTCTGGTGCGCTCCATCGGCAGTAGCTCCTCTGTCAGCGACTGTTATAAACTGATGACCAAAGTCCCACCAGGAACTTATGATTGCATCTTTTTCAGATTGATTTTTGATTTTAGTTAGTGCGGAATGCCAGTCATCATTCATTGAAGGTACTTCATTCAAAGCTACTTTTCTTGCTCTGTCAACAAAAATCCCATCAAATCCTACTGAGAGCACAGGTTGTGTTCCGATTGTTATTAAAAGAAGCAAAACTATGAGAAAAATATATGTAGCTTTATAGCTTACTTTAAGATATTCTTTGCATATTTCTGATAAAAGGTTTATTCCAAGTCCGAAAAAAGCGCCGAATATTATACCTGCAGGTATTATGATCATGAACATGAATCTTATACCTTTTAGTGTTGCATAGCTTGTAGCTAAAATCCATACTGCTAAAAATACTGCTGTCGCAATTCCATATATGAAATGATTAAAATCTTTCTTATCTTTTTTAAGCTTGATACCATTCTTGAAGAAATCTTTAATCCTTTCGTTTGTTAAGAATTCCTTGAATATTATCATTGCCAAACCTAAAAATATGAAAAAGATGAATATTTTTCCTGCATTCATCGAATTATTACCTATAGCTGAAATAATCTTATTTATACTTCCAGGATTAAGCTCTGCTACTGTGGTAAATACATTCGGCCATAATTGGTTTTTTACTGCATTCTGTAAACCTGATACTGAAAGAAATGAGAACATTTTTTCAAATATCACAAAAAATCCTTTTCCGAAAATATACAAGAAAGATGAAGCGGTTATCAATAGAAGACCGAATATTGATACGGATCCTATGATTTTCTTTTTTACGATTTTGCTATTTTCTTTTAAGAATTTGTATTTTTTAGATAGTAAAGGTTTTATTATGATTATTAACATAAAAAGTCCAAAGTATCCTAAGACAAAGTAAAGCATGTACCACCAGCCACCCCATGCAGTGCTGTAAAGAGCTATCGATAAAGCTGAAAGTAATGTGAATATCATAGATATTATAATATTCTTTTTGGTTTTTATTGAATCAAAATATTTTACAAGAAATTTCAAAGCCATTATTGAAAAATAAGCTATTAAAAGAGGAAATAATACATTGTAGATATCTGTGTCGGAAAATCCTGCAACAGTTCTTGATATTAATGAGTTGTGGAAGAGTATGTAAGTAGATGTCATAATTCCCCCTATATTTCCTCCAAGTTCTTTTCCTATAAGGAATGCAGGTATTACTGAAAGTATTGCAAATAATACTGGTATGTAAAAGAATACATTTAATGGAGTTAAATTATTATTGAAAAAATTAGCTATCTTATAAGCGGTCAAAGAAGATACTATGTGAAAATCATTTTTCAGATGAGTTACATCGGTTTCAGTAGGAGCAAGCATGTCATCTGTATAGGATTTTCCATCTTTATCATATTCTCCAGGCGTTCCTGTTTCAATCATGTTTTCATAGAATCTGTAATAATAATAAGGGTCTATGGCTAGGAGATATGTCTGACCATTATCATTCTTGAATTCTTTTTTATAATTCTGAGCTAATTTATCTACTTGTTTTTCAAGCTCTCCTGAGTTTTGGTCAAAGAATTTTCCCATCTGTTCTTTTACCATCATTTCTTTGTTTTGTTTAGGCAATAAAGGATTTTCAGATTCTATTCGCGATCTTACTTGCTGTTCAAGATTTGAAGATATTGTACTTTTTGCCCATTGTTCTGTTATAGGCAGATCTGAAGGATAGCTTCTTATGTTTGTGCTTATTATAGCTATTATTATTATCAATAACAATGGAAGTATGTAATTTGTGAAAGCTTTAGATGTGAATATATTTTTTAATACATTAATACCTTTTTTTTTGTTATTTTTTTTACTCATAACAACACCTTTCTTATTTGCTGAATTCAGGTAATTTATAAAGTTATTTATACATTTCCCTGCATTCTTTTATAATTTCATTTTTGTCTATTTTGTATTTTTTAAGTAATTCTTCTGGAGTGCCGGATTCTCCAAATGTGTCTTGAATTCCTATTATTTTTATAGGTATTTTTGTTTCAGATAAAAGCTCTGCTACTGCACTTCCTAATCCTCCTGCTTTTTGGTGTTCTTCAACTGTTATTATTTTTCCTGTTTTTTTTGCTGATTTTAAGATTGTTTTTTTATCTAATGGCTTTATTGTATGGCAATTTATTATTTCAGTGGAGATTCCTTCTTTTTTTAATTCTTCAGCAGCTTTTAGGGCTTCATGTAAACAGATCCCACATGATATTATTGTTAGATTCTTACCAGTTTTTAGTTTGTATGCTTTTCCCAATTGTATTTTACTTTTATTTGATATTATCGGAAATTTATGTCTGCTTGTTCTTATGTAAACAGGGCCTTTTTCTTTAGCTATTTGTTTTGTTAATTCTTCTGCTTCCTGAGAATCTGAAGGTACAACCACTTTTAGATTTGGTAAAACTCTTGTTATTGCTATGTCTTCAAGAGCCTGATGTGTTGCTCCATCTTTACCTACTGTCAATCCAGCATGAGATCCATGAATTTTGACATTTAAGTTTGAATAACATATGCTTACTCTTAATTGATCCCAGTTTCTTCCAGGGGAAAATACTGCAAAAGAATTTACAAAAGGTGTTTTTCCTAATGAAGCTATTCCTGCTGCTACACACATCATATTTTGTTCAGAGATTCCACATTGAATAAATCTTCGAGGATATTTTTCTGCAAAGTATTGGGTTCTTGTCGATGATTTAAGGTCTGCTGTTAAAGCATATATTTTATTATTTTTTCCTGCTTCTAAAAGCCCTTTTCCGTATCCATCTCTTATGCTTTCCATTTTAATTCTTGTATGGCTTTTTCAGCTTGTTCTTTGTTTGGTGCTTTTCCATGCCAATGATAATCATTTTCCATGAATGATACTCCTTTTCCTGGTATTGTGTTTGCAATTATTGCTTTTGGTTTTTTATGTTGTTTTTTTATTGTTTTTATGAATTCTTTTATGTTGTTTCCATCACATTCAGATACATCTAAGCCAAAGGATTCTAATTTGTTTTTTAAGTTATTTAATGGCATTATTTGTTTTGTGTTTCCATCTAATTGTATTTTGTTTCTGTCTATTATTATTGTTAAATTTGAAAGATTTTCTTTGTTTGCTAACATGAATGCTTCCCAACATTGTCCTTCGTCTAGTTCACCGTCACCACAGATTGCATACACTTTGTTCGGTTTTTGTTCTCTTTTTAATACAATTGCAACTCCGACTGCCATCGATAGTCCTTCAGCTAAAGGCCCTCCTGAGTTTTCAATTCCTCGTATTATGTTATGAGGGTGTCCTTGTAACAAAGAATCTATTTTCCTTAGTTTTTGTAGTTCTTTTTTTGGAAAGTATCCTGTTTCTGCCAGTGTTGCGTATAGTATGGGACAAACGTGTCCGTTCGATAAGAATAAATAATCTCTTTCTGTCCATTTTGGGTTTTCAGGATTGTGTTTTAATATGCGAAAGTAGAGTGTTGTGAGGATGTCAGCTAATCCTAAGGGTCCTGCTGTGTGCCCACTTCCTGCTTTTTCTAGCATTTTTATAACTTCTATTCTTAATTTTCTAGATTTTTTTTCAAGTTCTTTTTCACTTAATCCTGGATTGATAGATTTTCTCATAATTTCAAGGTTTTTTACAGGATTGCTATATATGAATGAGCCTGAATTGATTGCATCGCAACCTTTTTTGGCTAGTCTTTTCGCAATTGATGGTTTGACTCCTCCATCTGCTTGTATGTGTATTCCAGAATATTGATTTTTTATGTTTTTAATTTTTTTTAGAGTATTTTCTTCAAATTCCTGTCTTTCTTTTCCAGGGTGTACTCCCATTAGAAGAATTTCTGTTTTTTCTTGATATATTGTTTCTAATACTTTATTGCTTATTTTGGTTTCAGGGTTAAATGCTATTGTAGGTATTAATTTGTTTTGTTTTATTGTTTTTATTGCTTCTTCTAAGTTTTTTATTGTTTCGTAATGTATTATTATTTTTTTGAATCCTTTTTGTTTTAGTTTTTTTATTTCCTTTAAGGGTTCTTTTATCATTAAGTGTGCTTCGTAGTTATGATTTTTATCAAGGTGAGGTATATTTTTGACTTCGATTGATTTTTTAGAAACAAATTTTCCATCCATTATATCAATTTGAATGTTTTTTGTGATTTTTTTGAGTATTCCTAATCTTTTTGCGAATGCTTGTGAGTCTTTTTTTATTTGATCTTGTGTTACAAAGACTGTTGGTATTACTTTTTTCATTATTTTTTATTTGTTTGTATTGTTATTTTTAAATTTATGGATGAATGATTGTTCGATATGATGGATGATTTTCATTTCTCCATTCCTTTTATTTGTTTGTTTCTTCTTGAGTATCTTGACTTTTTGCTGAATTTTGTGTTCATCCATGCTTCAAGAATTTGTTTTATTTTGTTTGTTTTAAGACTTCCTTTGAAGGTTATTATGTTAGCATTGTTGTGCTTTTTTGCCATTTCTGCTTCTTGTTCATTGTTTATTTTTGCAGCTCTTATTCCTTTTATTTTATTTGCTGCTATTGACATTCCTATTCCTGAAGTGCATATTAGTATTCCTTTTGAATTGGTTTTGCTTACTTGTTTTGCAATTTTTTCGGCAATTATCGGAAAGTCTGATGGTTGTTTTGTTTGTATTCCTAAGTCTTTGTATTTTAAGTGTTTTTTTTCAAGAATTTGTTTTAGTCTTTCTTTGGCGTCAAATCCCCCATGATCAGATCCTATATATAACATGATTTTTTATTTGTTTGCTTGTTTTTAAATTTATCTTAAAAAATCCACATCAAAAAATGAGTGATATTGCGAACAACTATTCAATAAACTGTTCCGGCACGCTGTCAAGGAAAACCTTTCGGCGGTTTCAACAAGTAGAAACTTTTAGTGCGGCATAGTCACTTTGTTCCTAGCCTTAAACAAGTTTAAGGAAAGTAGGAGGGTATAAAACCCCCCGAACAAGTCAGTTTGTAAAGGCAAATTATTTTGTCCGGGTGAACTTGATTGAATTTATTTGTTTTATTTCTTTTTCGGTTAATTCAACTATTCCAGATGAATTTTTACCTTTATAGAAAATTTGAACTGATTTTTCATTGGTTTCAGGGTTCTTTTTTAAAGAGAGTTCTTTTATTTGAGTTCCTTTTGAGTACTTTTTGTCAAATAATAGTCCTATATTCTTAAATTTAAGTTTCATAGAAAGTGTAATTTTTGTTAGTTTTTAAATGTTACTACTTTTTTGTAATTAACTGTTAATAATTCCACTATTCTTCAGTTTCTTCCCATTCATTTAATTCTTTTCTAGATTGCTCTCCATATTTTTTAGCATATTCTTTTAGAAGCAAGTCTTCTTTATTTTTTTTTGAAATCATAGTAATTAAGCACATTCTATTGCTTTAACTCTTATTAATGATATGGATAAAAGGAATATAAACCAATACCATATAATCTGGAATATATTGTTCGCTATAAAATTGAATAATAATAATTGGATAGCATACAGGACAGCTACAATTATGGTTATCATCAAGATGTGTTTTCCAATTTGATTTTTATTTTTCTTTATTTTATTGAAAATTTTTTCGTAGGATTTCAAAAGTTTTTTTTCATGGAATCCTGATGCATGATACATTGTTATGAAATAAAAGAATTTTATAAATATCACACTAAGTATTATTTGATGTATGTATAAAATAAATATATTTTGAGGGAATATGCTGAAAATTAAATTGATAATTCCTGTAGTTATGAGAAGGATTATTATCAAAGGTATGTATACAAGGAATATTCCTGCCCAGATTGTTCTCTGCACTTTATCTATTTTTTTCTGAGTTATCAGTTTATATATATATTTTCTTGAATAAACGAATATGAAGTATATCAAGACCAAAGCTATTATTGTAGCCAATATCATTTGTATACTGCTTATAAGCATTATGTTTTCTTTCGGTAATTTGCTTGGATCCTGTAATAATTCTGCCTGGCTGAAATCTTTTATGAATTTGTATGCTTTAGTCGATTTTATTAAAAGATTGTGAAGGTATAATATCAATGCAGATAAAGCTACTGCTATGGCATCAATACCCATCCCGATAAGAGTTTTTTTATAAGTCATCATTCAACTGTACTGAATTTCCTTGTTGTTGTTGTTCCTGATTTTCTTCCAGAGTATTTTCTGAAACTTTGAAAGGTGTAGGAGATTGTTCTTCGTTGACAATTATATTACATACTTCATCAGTTTCGAGTCCTTTCGGTGATCCCTGAAATCTTATACATACTTTGTCATATTTTTCTTTGCTGTAGAAAGTTATCATGTTTCTTTTGGAATATGTTTCAGTTTCTCCTCCTGCTACTTTTCTTGTGCCTGACCATATAGGTTTGTTCTGGGATCCTAATACATATACATTGTATTTCCATTCTGGCAAGGGTTCTTCATCCGCATAAGGGTTAGTTATGGAATAGGTTAGTTTGTAAAGGAATTTTGTTTTCTTTTCTCCTGTTGTTTCGTTTATGACTTCTGTCTGATGTGATATTTTTCCTTGTATTGTAGCTCCTATTGATTCTGTTCCTGAAGGGAGTGTCACGAATGCTACTGATCCTCCTTGTGCTAGTGGTGTTTCCTGTACTGAATCGCACATTGCTGATTCTATAACTTTTCCAAGATAAAGGCCTTCCATTTGTTTCTGGTATTCTCTTTTTTTTTCTGCTAGTTCTTCTTCTCCTATGAATAATGCGGATGCGCCTTCATATTCTGAAAATGTGTTCATTATATTTAATGTATAATCAAGTCCAATTGATAATCCCCCCCCAAAAAGATCTTCTCCTCCTATGTTATATTTATTTCTTCTTGCTGTTTTATAATCTTCTTGCGCTTCTTTTATCGCTTTCTTTTTTGCAGCTTTAAGATTTTCTATTTGATCTTCATTTAAATTAGAAGCTTTTTCTTTTAATTTTCCAGCATTGGAATTTTTCTCAAGGTTTTTTATTTTATCTTCATCCTTAACCTTTTTGAAATCACGACTTATTACTTCATCTCCTTCTTTCTCTTCATGCAGTTTGTAATAACCATCTTCCGTAGCGTGATAAATATCAGAACCATGTTCAAAAGTGTAACCAAATTTATTTGAACCACCAAAGCCCCCAAGCCCATCCACAAAAACTATGTCTATAGTATCTTCATTATCGATTTTGGATAATTCATCAAAATCAAAGTTATTAGAATAGAAATTTTCATCAATATGAGTTATTCCATTTTCATCAGTGTGAATAGCATATTTATTATCACCATCAGTAATAATCCTTGCTTCACGACCTTGTTGATCAAAAATTTTTGTAGAAGTTTCATCCTTATTTTTATGAACTACTTTTGAATAATCATCTTCACGAATTATTTCAGTAGTTGAACCATCTACATTCGTAATAGTCCACTCTTCATTACCATCATCTTCACCAGAATTTTGTTCAATCTGAATTCCATGTATTGATTCGGCTGAAATCTGAAAATCCCTAGCATCATCATTACCATTTTCTTTAATCTGAATATTTCCTCCACCCATTATGGGAGCCCCCGTTTCTTCAGCCAAATTTTGTAATTCATAATAACTTTTCGCTTCATCTTTCAAGCTACCCATTTCATTTTCTGTAAATCCTGATAAGTAATCATCCTCGCCTTCAGCAAATTCCATTGAATAAGTTTCATAATTACCATCATTATTTTCCCTTATATTAACTTCACCATCATCAGTTATTTCTGTGAATTCTCCTGTTTTAGTATTTTTTTCTAATAAGGTTTTATCTGATATAGTTTTTCTTATAATTTTTTCTCCACTAACAGTTAAGTAAGTTCCATCACCTAAATTCAAATCTCCTCCCATACTCATTTCAAATTTATTATCTAGATCTCCAGAAAATTGCATTTCTCCTATTTCAGTATTTTGAATCTTCTCAGCTAATTGTGTCCCCGAGATATCAAATTGCTTAACACTTTCCCCACCATCATCACTATCTAAATCAACTGTTGTTATTACTCCTTCATCACTTATCATTTTCTCAACATCACTACCATTAACTCCACCACAAACTAAAACTGTAATAAAAACAAATATAAACCACTTAAACTGCATCCTTATAACCTCCAACTAACAAAATCATTATGAACATACTTATTTCAAATGTTATTAAATTGCTTCTCATTCGTAAACTCTACCTCTGTGTGTTTTATATCCACTACTTGATATATGTAATCTGGAACGAGGGCTAAATTCTAACTTCTCACAGTACCCTACCTTACTGGAAAGGAAGAATAAAAATATGAAAAGAAGAATGAATGTAATCAATGTGTGGGTTTTAATGGAGTTTCTTTTCAAGGTCTCACCTTTTGTAATGGTTGATATTAAATCTATCTTCTTATTTTTAAATGTTTGGATTGAATATTCAAAAATATTATTCACTTACCACTACATAACTCACTTTAATAAGATTATAATAACTTACCAAAAACAAAACAATTTAAATACTTTTTATTTAAGAAATTACTTTATGAATAAAGAAAGTTTTGGAAAAGAATACTTTTTAAAAAGAGCGAAAAAAGGATACAATCACCTTATAGAATATGTTCCTTCAGTTATTTTACCTAGAACAAATGCGATAATAAATGAACTTAATTTACCAAAAAAATCAAAGGTTCTTGACTTTGGGTGTGCAAAAGGTTTTTACATTAAAGGATTTATTGAAGAAGGAATGTATGCATTCGGTTATGATATATCTCCAGAAGTAATTAAAGAAGCAAATGATTTTCTTCAAAAAAAAATTACTTTTAGCGATTTCAGTGAAATCAAAAAATTGTCAAATAAATCAAAATTTGATCTTGTAATGACAAAAGATACTCTTGAACACATCAAAGAAGAGAAACAAGAAAATATTCTTAAGAAGTTGAAAGACATAAGTTATAAAGTATTGATAATATTACCTGTTTCTGAGAAACAAGGAATTATGTGCGAAGACATATATAAAGATCCAAGTCACATAAACATGCATTCTGACAAATATTGGATTAAATTTTTAGAGAGATTTGGAACAGTAAAAGAACTTCATAATTTAAATAAAAAAATTAAAAAAGAATATTCAACTATTTGTTGCACTTTTCTTGTAGAATTTAAAAATAGTTAATAAATATACTAATTGTTTTATAACTTAAAATTTATTTTAAGCAATATCATAATCATTTCATGTGCCAAAAAAAGTTAATATTTATAAATATCCTAATATAAAGAAATATTAATGGATCCAATTGCAATCACTACAATTACAGAAATGATAAATTATGTTCTTGAAATTACTGGTATTATAAAAAAATTAAGAGATAAATTATCTTCGAATGTCAGCCAATTAAGAAAAGAAATTAAGAATTGTGAAGATAAAGATGAAAAAAAATTACTTGAAAAGAAATTAAGAATCGAAAAATTACAAAGAGATATCATGAATAATGCTAAATCTGTATTAAAAAATCTTGAGAATTCTTTAAACAAAAATAAAAATATCCCGCAAAGAGGAAAACAAATATTAGAACTATTAAAAGAATTAAGAGATTGCATTTCAGACCTAAGAAAAATAATTTTTCAAAATATAGAACAAGAAAAATTAATAGGAGAATTAGAAGGAAAGGAAAGACGGGCAAAAAAAGCTAAACAACCAGAAAAAGCAAAAAAAATCAGACAAAAAATATATGAATTGGAAAATGCAGAAGTATCGGAAGATGATGAAGAAATAAGCGATGCAGAAACTGCAACTATAATATTAACAAAAATTATTGAAGGTTTAAATAATATTCCGGGAAAAAAACCTAAAAAATTAACAAATTTATTAATTGATTTCAAAGAAATTGCTAACTCCTCCGGAAGATTAAAAGTTATAGATAAAAAAAGAAGCATTGAAGAAATAAAAAAAGCAGCGTGATTTATTCTATTGAAAATTCTTTTAACACATCCTCTTCCATGAAATGTAGTTTTGAAGGTATAATTAAAGAATGTAGAGGGCCTCCAAATTTATGTTTCATTACTTTTTTTAAAGTTCCGTAAGCAATTTCCTGCTCATTTGTTCCAAGTCTTGCAGTTCCTATCACTTTTGTGTTCTTATCAATTACTTTTTCTTTGTATTTATCTTCAAGATCAAGAAGTTGTTTTAATGCTTTATTTACATCCATAAAACGAGGTTTTAACTTCTTTTCTATTCCTTTAAGCATATTTTCCCGAGCTGTTTCAGCTATTTTTATATCAAGAAGAATAAGTGTGTGTGCACCTATGCTTTGATTTTCTTTTATACAATCATAAACATTTCGGGGCATCCAGTTTTCTTCAAAAAATACCATCGATGTTGTTTTTCCAAACTTATACACTTCAAACCCTATGTTTCCCACAGCGTTCATTATAGAAGCATTATTTATTATATTTGTCTTAACACCTGACTGCTTAGCCCTTAATAAAAAATCAGAGTGTGTGGTTGCACAAAATACATCTCCTGCTACTAAAAAAGCCACTTCAAAATCTTTAGCTTTCGATATTATGTCATCAGACCTTTGTTCAACCATTTCTCTTGATGCCAATATGATATTTTTACCATATAATTCTTCCATCTTTTCGATTGATGAGAAAGGCATTATTGAAGTATAATGCTCAAGATAAATATAATCGCATTTCTTTATTGTTTCCAATCCTTTAATAGAAATATCTTTCTCGTCACTTAATCCCAAACCTATCATGTGTAATGTCATAATTTTTTATAAATCGTTTTCCTTTATATTTTTAACTAAGAAATAGTAGACGACATAAGATTGTTATATTTTTATATTGCCTTGCAGAAAACCCAGAAATTTGGCTAGACTAATTCTGTCAAATTTCGTAATAGTTAAACCATTAGTGTTTAATTATCCTGCGCCATATAAAATATACTTTATTTATGTCATCTACTAAAATTCACCAGCATTTTCATAAAAATGAGTGATATTGCGAATAATTGTTAAGTCCTTTATAAGAAATTGATTAAATTTGCGCTTCTTTAACTTGTTTGATTTCTTACAGCAAACCCAAATATTACTTCAATGTAATACCATCACTTATTTTGTTTTATGTGTAAATTCACCAAAAAATACATAAAGGGATTATTTTCTTTTTATTTACGGGCCTGTAGTATAGTCTGGACAGTACAACCGGCTTCGGACCGGTAAACCGGGGTTCAAATCCTCGCAGGCTCATTTGTTTTTCTTATTTAGAGGATTTGAACGAAGTTGTTCAAACTGGTTTGAACTCGAAGAATCTAAAGATTCTGAAGAAATTCAAGGATATATAACTACATTTTTTTTGCTATAAGTATTTGGAGAAGAAGTTGTTACAATAGTTTCTTGTCCATTTTTCGGAATCAACTTAAAAAGAAGCTTTTTACCTTCAATAATATTCTGGGTATTAAAACAAATTTGAGCGACATCACCAGGATTTATATAACCAGAAGTATAACTTGAAGAAGAGTTAAGCAAATAAGCAATATTAAATTTTCCGGAAGGAACAGAAGAAGCATCACATTCAGAAACCTCTTCGTTATATGAATAAGAATCCGAAGAATTTGTTGTCTCGAATTGTAACATTAAATTTGATAATTTAATACCATTACTCCCAGGAGTGATTTGCAGATCTATATAAAATTTATCTAATGAATCAGTAGTTCCATCATTACCATAAATCTCTCTCACAACAAGACTAGTAGAAACTCTTTTCTTTGCTTCACCACCTGTAGCTAAAGCCTTAGATGTTAAAGAAGATGAAGTCTGTATTAAAACTCCTGCTGCTATTGCAGCAACAAATATTGCAGCTATAAAAATAATTATAGCACCCATACTTGACTGACTTCTTCTACATAAAACTATACTCTCACCCCTAATCTACACAATTGTACAATTTGATTTATAAATTTATTGATTTAGAAAAAACGTGACGATAAAAATCGTCACGAGAGGTGTTTGTTTTTAATTGAGAGGTTTAAAAACTATCACTTAGGAGTAAGAACTAGTTTAAATATTTTATGGTTTTGTTACAACTAAAAAGTAAATAAAAATTAAGATTGACAAGTTTTGCAGGGCTTATAACCTTTTGTTAAAGCATCATTTCTTGACTTAAAAACCACTTGAGAATCTTTTTTTATGTTCTGTGCTAAAGCACAGGAAGTTTTATGGAATTTAGTTCCATTTTTAGAAGAAACAAAATAATCTTTTTTTGAAGGAGCTTTTTTAGAAGCTGTTTTTTTAGCTGTTGTCTTTTTACCACTTAAAGATTTTTTTAATTCTTCATGTTCTTTTTTGATATTATTAAGTTCATCTCTCACACTCTCTAATTCTTTTTTGACTTTGATAAAAGCCTTTCTTATTTTCATTTCAGATAACATTGTGACTACCCCAAAATAGTGTGATGTAAACATCTTTTTAAATGTTTCCATCCAAAAAGAACAAATTTTTAAATAATAAAGATATTAAAAAATACAGAGGTTATATAAAATGTCTGAAAATATAGTAGTTAAAGCAAAAATAAAAAACATAACAGGTGATGTAAGCGTAAGCAGCGATTTTGCTGATAAGCTTAATGAGAAAGTTATTGCAACAATAAAAGAAGCAGTTGCAAGAGCGGAAGCTAACGGAAGAAAAACCGTTATGGCTAAGGATTTATAATTTATTTTTTATATTATTTATTTTATTCCTTATTTTGTTTACGTCTTCATTATTTAATTTCCCTGAAGATTTTATGGCTTTAAATATAGCTTCAATTTTTTTTATATCTTTATAATAAGGGTGTGCAGGATTGATATCTTTGTTTCCTTTATAAGAATTATATTTATTTCCGGTAAAAAAGTACGCAATTTTTCTTGTACTGGCATTTTCAAAAAAATAAGAGCTCATTTTTTCATTCCACCAGGAGACATGTGAGGGATTGCATTTCCTTTAAGATGTTTTCCGAATAATTTTTTGTGATCTTTATTATTAGATTCAGAATTAACATTTGCATTATTAGAACCTAAACTTTTATCTTCAAAAGGAGGAGGTGTTGGTTTATTAGGTTGTGTTGCTATATTGTTATTCTGCTGAAGATTAGCATTATTATTTGAATTATTAGCAGGCATACTTTGTGCTTGAGAATTATTCATATCAGGGTTTTCTCGAGGTTTATCACTTATAGGAGATTTCGTCCCACCACTTAAAGGAGGAAGACTCGGATTTATTTCATCAGAAGGTATTGGAAATGAATTTTTTTTTAGTTCATCTATCTGTGACTGCATATCATTAAGTCTATCTATTATGTTTACCATTCCATTAGCAATAGTATCATTTTGTTTGTGTATGTTTTTAACAGATTTCACTAAAGGTTTTATTTGATCGGAGATTATGTTTTCCTCTTTCTCTTCAAATGAAGTCTTATTAGATATTTCTTTCATGACTTCAAGTAGTTTTTCAAGAGAACCGTTTACTGTCTCTAAGTTTATTGCAATCTTTTTTGCGTTTGAAGAGTCTATTAAAGGATTTGAAAGTATATCATCTACTTTCTTCACAAGCTTTTCGAATCTTGATTCAGGAACTAGCTCGTATCCATCACCCCTTATTTTTTCACTCATATAAATAATATTGTTAATCCTCATTTATAAATTTATTCAAAATCTGGCACAATCAAAAAAGTGAGTGATATTGCGAACAAATGTTCGTTCCTCCGGGCGAACTTGATTGAATTTACGCTCCTGTAAGTCGTTTTACTCCTTACCGCAAATTCAAAAACTACTTCAAGGCAATATTATCACTCATTTTGTTGCATGTGCCCAAAATCTATAATTTTTTGGAAATATATAACACTATAAAAAATATTTTAATAAGATTTAAAAACATGAATCCTATCTTTTCTTTATCATGATTAAAAAAGTCACTGAAAAAAACTATCTGAAAAATATAGCTATAAAACTTATTGGAATAAATGTGTTAATTTTTTTCCTACAGATTTTTATAGATGGATTGACTGAAAATTTCCTTCTTGTTTCACAAGATGTGTTTACAAGACCTTGGATTCTAATTACTTCAATGTTTCTTCATGCTGATCCTGCTCATCTACTTTTCAATATGTATGCTTTATTGCTTTTTGGCCCTTTAATCGAACAGAAAGTAGGTTCAAAAAGATTTTTGACTGTTTTTTTAATATCCGGAATTATGGCAGCTTTGATATCCTTGCCTTTTTATGATAGAGCTTTAGGTGCGAGTGGGGCGATAATGGGGATTATAGGTCTTACTATTATGCTTATGCCTGATCTTCAAGTATTGCTTTTTTTTGCCATACCTATGAGTTTAAGAACTGCAGGGATTATTTTTGCTTTTATTGATATTTTTGGAATTTTTGTACCTTCAGGCGTAGCTAATATAGCCCATTTAGCAGGTCTTGGTACAGGATTGTTAGCAGGATGGTATTTTAAGAAAAAAAGAAAGAATTTCTATAATCGTTTTTCAACAAATAAAAAGAAAAATAAGAAAAGTAATCCTTCAGATGTTGTGATAGAACTTTCAGACGATGATGTTAATGATTATTTGAAAAATGGAAGATTTTAATCTATTTTTATTCTCCTGTTTTTCGGTGTAAAATTCATGAGAATACCATCTTTAACCTTTCCACAACCTATAAAATTCCTTTTTTCATTTTCCAGATAATAGATTATGTGATAATGATTGTTTAGTTCATTTTCAGTGATTTCTTTTATTTCTATATCTTCACCTTGTAAATATTTTGATGCTTTTTCTTTATTTAATTCCAATAATCGTTTTCTTGCATAAGGTCCAAAATACTGAGATCCCTCAATACTTAATCTCACTTCTCCAAATTTATTAATTTCAACAAGATAAGTACCTAGTATTCTGAAGTTAAGGTTAAGATCAGCTATTTCGTTAATTTTCTTATTCACGAAATAATATCGGTTCTTTTCAGTCTTGAATATTATATCTTCCGGTTTGTATTCAATGCCATAATATTCTTTTAGCATTCCAAGAAAGTTTTTTCTTAATTTGGAATTTAAAGGTATAAATTTCGCCATATTTATTATGAAAATTAAATGTTTTTTAATATTTCCCTTTATTGTTGCTTTTTTATAAGAATTTTAAAATCAATCTATATTTGTTAATATATAAGTCTCGGGTGATTTGTCAGCTATTTTACAAGGGCATTGCTCTATATTATAATTTTTATCCATGTATTTATGAAAGGCTTCTCTCTTATTTTCTCCTAAAAATAATAGAATAGAAACTTCAGATTTCAATAATAGCTTTCTTGTAGAAGACATTCTTTTAGGAGGATCTTTAGGGCTATCTTCCATTTCAATGAAATAATCTGAATTATCCCGGATTGAATGATGTTCAGGGTATAATGAAGCGATATGACAATCTTCTCCAGAACTTAGAAGTATTATGTCGAATTTACCTCCGACTTTTTCAAGTTCTTCCTGATAATTTTTAATTCCTTTTTCAGGCGTGTAAGGGTGTACATTACTTTCAGGTATCTTTTTTTTATCCAACAATATTTGTAGAAAAGATTCTTTGGCTTGTCTAAAATTGCTTTTTTCATGATTTATAGGTACAATTCTTTCATCAATCATGAATATATGAACATTTTTCCATTCTATATCTTCTTTCAATAATTGCTTAAAAATGCCGTATACACTACTTCCACCCGGTATAGCTAATACTAAACTATTTTTTGATTTTCGGGTTATTATTGATGCTGCTTTTTTTTCAAGTTCTTCTTTTTTATCTTTTATCATCATTTTTAATAACTGAATGTCCTCCAAATTGATTCCTGATAGCTGATAAAAGTTTTCCTTTGAAATCAGGGTTTTTGCGCGTATTTACTCTCATTTCTCTGCTTTTTTGCAATACCTTCATTTCTGATATTTTTTCGAGAGCCTCCATTTCATCTTCAGTAGCACCTTTAGGGACTTCCCCAGATATTTTATTAAATTCTTCTGATTGAAGGCTTTCTTTTAGCCAACCAACTAATCTGCTTTGAATTATACTACCATTAGAATATACTTTTGCAACTTCATTCAAGTCTGTATCAAAGTTCCCTTTCTGCTCTTTTATTGCATTCATTCCTTCTACTATAGCTCCCATCATACCATATTCAATTCCATTGTGAACCATTTTTACGAAATGACCTGAACCTGTTTTTCCCATATATCCATAACCATTATTGACAGTCATATCTTTGAAGAGTTTTTCTAATGAATTAAAAACATCTTTATTGCCTCCTATCATCATACAAGCACCATGTCTTGCTCCTGAAATTCCCCCTGAGGTACCTACATCAAGAAAATTTATCCCTTTTTTTTTCAGATATTCATATCTTTTAATAGAATCTTTATACCAAGAATTACCTCCATCTATGACCGTATCCCCTTTTTTAAGATAAGGAAGTATTTTTTCTATTATATCTCCCACGACAGAAGCAGGCACCATAACCCATATTACTTTTTTACTAGGTAATTCCTGTATCATTTCAGATATTGTATATGCTGGAATGGCTCCTTTTCCAGAAACTTCGTCTATCGGCTTGTTTGATCTATTGTTAGCTACCACTTCATGACCATTATCAAGAAGATTATAAACCATGTTTTTTCCCATCTTCCCAAGACCTATAAATCCTATTTTCATTTTTATTCACATAATTAACTAATTTATGGATGCTTAAAAGATTTGTGAAATATCGGTATATTCATAAAAATGAGTGATATTGCGAATTAATATTTAATACGGGTGAACTTGATTTAATTTGCACTCCTGTAAGTCGTTCCATTTCTTACCGCAAATTCAACTACTTCAAGACAATATAATCACTGATTTTATTTTATGTGCCGAAATATTTTCTTAAGTATAATCATATTTATAAGATAGTTCTATATATATGGTTTATGATAAAAATTAATGAATTAAATTTATTGAAGGATTCTGATCCTGATGTTTATAATCTCATTTTGAAAGAAGTAGATAGGTTAAATAATACTATCGAACTGATAGCTTCTGAAAATGTTGTAAGTTCTGCAGTTCTTGAATCAGCAGGAAGTGTTTTGACTAATAAATATGCTGAAGGTTATCCTAAAAAGAGATATTATGGAGGATGTATAAATGTTGATGGCGTTGAAGAATTAGCGATAGAAAGATTGAAAAAACTTTTCAAGCTTGATGATAGTTATGATGTTAATGTACAACCACATTCGGGAAGCCAAGCTAATATGGCAGTTTTTATGTCTGTTCTTAAACCAGGTGATAGAATTCTTGGAATGGATCTTTCTTCAGGAGGGCATCTTACTCACGGAAGTAAAGTTAATTTTAGCGGAAAGATTTATGATTCTTTCAGTTATGGAGTGAATAAAAAAGGTATGATTGACTATGATGATCTTTTATATAGAGTTAAAATAATTAAGCCAAAAATTGTTGTTGCAGGAGCTTCTGCTTATCCAAGAATTATTAATTTTGCCAAGCTCAAAAAAATATGTGATGAAGTGGGTGCTTATCTTATGGTCGATATAGCTCATATTGCAGGTCTTGTCGCAGCCGGATTACATCCTAGCCCTATTCCTTATGCTGATTTTGTGACTTCTACCACTCATAAGACTTTAAGAGGACCTAGAGGAGGTATTATTATTAGTAAAAAGGAATTTGTGAAAAAGATAAATTCAGCTATTTTTCCTGGAATTCAAGGAGGTCCTTTGATGCATATTATAGCTTCAAAAGCTGTTGCTTTCAAAGAGGCTTTACAGCCTGAATTTTCAGAATACCAAAAAAATATTATTAATAATGCGAAAGCAATGGCAGATGTTTTTATTGAAGAAAATGTTGATCTTGTTTCAGGAGGCACTGATAACCATCTTATGCTTTTAGATTTAAGATCAAAAAAATTAACTGGTAAAAAAGTTGAGAAAGCTCTTGAAGAAGCAGGCATTACTACAAATAAAAATGGTGTTCCGGATGATCCACAACCTCCAAAAATCACAAGCGGGATTAGAATAGGTACACCAGCTATAACTACAAGAGGTTTTGATGTTATTACATCAAAAAAAATAGCAAAGATTATTTCTGATATTATCAACAGCCTTTCCACTGATGAAGATATTAGTGATGAGGAGAAGGTTTTTCTTGAAAATAAAAAAGAAGAAATTTCTGATATATGTAAGGAATATCCTCTTATTAAATTTAATTAAATTATCAAAATTAGTTAGCTAAGAAAACATTTAATCTATTCTAATTTTGAGTTTACTACAAAGCAATGTAAAAATAAAAAAATCCTTATCACTAACTAGATTATCCAAAAATATATAAATGCCTTACACAAGTATTATTTTATGGGAGATGGTCCATTATTATTTGATCTGGAAAGGGACGAGTTAGGGAATAATTTAGGAAAAATTATCCCTAGAGGTTCTTTAGTTCTTGTAGAAGGAGCTCCAGGAAGCGGAAAGAGTATTATAGCACAAAGATTTCTTTATGGTTTCCTTGAAAACGGCCATACAGGAACGTATATTAGTACTGAACTTGATCTTATTGGTTTTATAAGACAAATGAATTCTTTATCTTATGATGTTTCTCAACATATTATGGAAGAAAATATGTCTTTCATTTCTCTTCTACCACAAGTAGGAAAGCCAAAAATCAAAAAAAATCTTATCAATGATCTTTTTGAGTCTAAAAAAATGTTTGAGAATGATTGTCTTTTTGTAGACATGGTTACTAATTTCATGGTCGATGATAATATTACACAGGAAGAATGTTTTAAGATTATAAAAACAATAAAAAGCATAAATAGTACTAATAAGACTATTTTTTTTAATGTGGATCCTGACCAGATAAGCAAGACTTTTCTTAATATCTTAAGGAATACTTCCGATATTTATTTTTTCACTGAAGTTAAGATGGTTCTTGGTAATCTTCTGAGGATAATGAATGTTAAGCGATTTAAGATGCCTGGAGGAGAAGTAAAAAATGCTGTACCCTATAAAGTAATCCCTAAAACAGGATTTTCAGTGGAGATTGCAAGTCTTAGTTAGAATTTATTTTTTGAAGATACTTTTTTTCTTCTTCATCAAGACCTATCCATTCTGAGCTTGATAATATAGCATTTTTAATATAGCTGAAATCCTTAGTTACTTGTTTTATAGAACTATGTTGCTTTTCCGCAAGCTTCTCACATATACTTTTCCTTTTAGAATATTTCATGTTTGCCTGCCATATCTTAAGGATCCTATTACCTTCTTTATAATGAATATCTATAGGATTTATTTTGTCTTTCGATAATCCTACTCCGGCAGTTAATAAAGCGTTTATATAGACAAGAAATCTCCAATGTTGTTTTCTTCTTATTCTGGACATAAATACATCAGCTTTTGTAAGGCAACCGTATGCTTTAGCTCTTTCAATTTTACCTTGGTACTCTTTAGGCATATTATAATCAAGCCATATCATAAGCTTGTTATGATCCTCACCCACATCATCAAAAGATCTTAACATGTTCTTTGGATTATCTCCTTTAAAGATATTTTTTAATGTGTATTTCATTTCTTTATCTTGCATTCTTTCATCAAGATTATCGATTAAAGTTTTATCTACTTTACCGTTTTTCACAACCATTTGCAAATCATTGATTGCCGCTCTCATATCACCCTGCGCAGATTCTGCAATCATGGATTTGTGTTCTTCCTCCATTTCAAAATTTTCTTTTTTCGATATGGAACCTAATAATTCTTCTATATTTTTTTTATCGACATGAACAAATTCAACTAATGAGCTTATTTTTCTCACAGGAGATAATTTTTTTTCATAAGGATTAGTGCAAGTTATTATTATAGGGAATGTTGATTTTTTGATTATCTTAGCGATTGTTGAAGCCGCACCTCTATCTTTTTGACCGGATATTCCATCAAGATTATCTATCAATATTATTTTTTTGTTTCCGAATAAACTTCCCTGATTCACCATATTTTTAAGCTTGTCTTCTATCAAATTTTTATTCATACCCTGAGAGTTGTTTATTTCAACTATATCATAATTGTATTCATGAGCGAAAGCATAGGCAAATGATGTCTTCCCTGTTCCGCTAGGTCCATATAGCATTAAAGCTTTCTTTTTCTGATTATCATATTTCAGCAGAAATTTTAAGGAATTCTTTAAAGGTTCTTCATTGCCTTTTATATCAGAAATTCTCTGTGGTGTGTATTTAGTAGTCCATAGTTCTGATGCCATAAATTAATAAAATTGAATGTATATAAAACATTTTTGGTTTATTGGCACAATCACAAAATTCAAGCTTTACTTTAAGGCTATATTATCACTATTTTTATTTTATGTGCCAGATAATAAAAAAACATTTAAAACTTAATTAAATTATATTTTAGTAATGATAGAATATTTTTCAGAACCGAGGTTTTTGATTATATTAATTATGGCTGTATTATTATTCATTACTGTTCTTCTACCTGATAAATATGATTTTTTTCTTAGCAGTCTTATTATGTTTTCTATAGGAGGGATACAATTATGTGATGCTTTCGATATTTTTTCTATTAAGAATGCACAATCGCCTGTTTTTGATTTCGCTGCTATTTTTATCCTTACTTATGCTGCAAGGGATCTTGTATACGAAGGCATTAATGGGAATAAAGGATTACTTAAAATTTTTCTTTTTATTTCGGGAATTTTGTTGCTTTTATTGACTTCTTTACCTATTCTTTACGATGTCAATTTGATTTCTTTCGATCCTGATTTGAATATTTTCGGGAATAATATAAAAAGTTCTTTTTATCTTTTGAGCGGATTTATAATGATTATCGGTTCTTTTCTGATACTAGATGAATATTAAAAATGTTATATGAAAAAAAAGACAAAGTTTTTATGGTAGTGAAAAAGATTATCAATAATGTCATGCTAAAGGAAAATGATTTATTTACATTGGTGTATGACGACTCTACTGAAGATTTTGCAAAAAATGTTATAGAAATATTAGATACTGGAAAGATTTGTTTTTATCATTATAATCTGGATAAATTTGGAGAAAGACCTTTAAAAGATATTCCAAAAATAGTTTTTGATTCTGCTAAAAAATCTGATGTTACTTTTATCGCATTGAAGAAAGAAATGAATGATAGTATAGAACATAAGAATGTAAGAGTTCCTCTTATCGGAGCAGGTAAGATTGGTAAAGGAAGAGTGGGAGCTATATATAATGTTCCTTCTGTCCTTTTTCCTGAAATTTTTAATTATAATTTTGAAAATATAAAAGATTTTAATTTAAAGTTGTATAATATGCTTATAGGTAAGCACAAAGTTCATATTAAAACTGATGCAGGTACGGATATAGAGATGAAAATAGATTCTGATAAGTATAATCTGATTAATCAGGACGGTGATTTAAGTAAACCAAGCGACCAGCATAGTCTTCTTGCAGGGGAAGTTTATAGTGTTCCTTTGAAAACGGAAGGGAGGATAGTAGTTGATGGTTCTATGGGAGGAGAGTTTTCAAGATTCGATTTTGAGGATCAACCGCTTATTATTGATATCGAAGATTCTGTTGTAAAGAATCATTTTTCTGAAAATAAAAATCTTGAAAACTTATTTTCTAAGTATCTTGAAATTTATAGGAATTTTGATTGTGTTGGTGAACTGGGTTTCGGAACTAATTTTTCTTTAAAGAAATGTTATAACATTTTAGGTATTGATGAGAAATTTCCTGGCAATCATATCGCTTTCGGAAATCCTTATCCGAAAAAAACAGGTGCAGACTGGGTATGTGATATACATGTTGATTGTGTAATGAAATTTTGCAATACTTGGATTGATGGAGAAAAAATATTAGAAAAAGGAAGATATTTGATATGAATTTTTAATGTTAAATTGTATATTTTTTCTAGGTTTACTTTTTGAAATTTCAGACATCAAGGTTTTCTACCATTGAAGCATTGTTCTGTATGAATTCTTTTCTCGGAGGAACTTCGTCACCCATTAACATTGAGAACACCCTGTCTGCTTCTACTGCATCTTCAATTATTATCTGTCTTAAGAATCTCGTTTCAGGATTCATAGTAGTTTCCCATAATTGAGAAGGGTTCATTTCACCAAGACCTTTGTATCTTTGAACACTTATGCCTTCACTTCCAATTTTATTGATTATCTTTTCTTTTTCCTCATCATCCAATGCGTAATATTTTTTCTTGCCTTTTCTTATCATGTATAATGGAGGCATAGCTGAATAGATGCAACCTTTTTTTATGAGTTCAGGGAAATGCCTATATAGGAAAGTTAGTAATAAAGTCCTTATGTGACTTCCGTCCACATCAGAGTCAGTCATAATTATTATTTTCTTGTATCTTAATTTGCTTATATCGAATTCGTCACCAAAACCTGCCCCGAATGCTGTTATCATAGAAGCGACTTCATTGTTTGCAAGCATTTTATTCATTCTTGCTTTTTCTACATTGAGAATTTTCCCTCTCAAAGGAAGTATTGCCTGGAAATTTCTGTCACGTCCTTGCTTTGCACTTCCACCTGCGCTATCTCCTTCTACAAGGTAAATTTCGCATTCTTCAGCGTTCTTGCTAGAACAATCAGCAAGTTTTCCAGGTAAAGCTGTCGTTTCAAGCGCGCTTTTCCTTCTTGTTAATTCACGAGCTTTTTTTGCTGCATTTCTTGCTTTTGCAGCCAACAATGCTTTTTCTACTACAATTTTAGCTATTTTAGGATTTTCTTCAAAAAATTCCGAAAGGTTTTCACTCACAATTGAATCGACAATACCTTTTACATCAGAATTTCCTAATTTTGTTTTTGTCTGGCCTTCAAACTGAGGTTCCGGAACTTTTATAGAAATTACTGCTGTCAATCCTTCCCTGCAATCCTCATTTGATAATTTTGAATAATCCTTGAAATTTTTTGAACCGTAATTGTTAAAAATTCTTGTCAAAGCTGTCTTAAAACCTGAAAGATGTGTTCCTCCTTCTATTGTGTTTATGTTGTTTACGAAAGAAAATAATGTTTCCTTATAGGATTCATTATATTGAATAGCTATTTCACATTGTACATCAGATTTTTCTTTTTCAAAATAAATTACATCATTAAGTGGTTTTTTGTTTTCATTAAGGAATTCCACGAAAGATTTTATTCCTCCATCATAACTGAATTCATGATTTTTTCCGGTGTTTTCATCATATATCGCTATATGAACACTTTTGTTTAAGAATGCTAGCTCTCTTAATCTTGAAGATAGTGTATCAAAGTGCATCTCTGTTTCAGAGAATATCTCAGAATCAGGATAGAATGTAATTTTTGTTCCATCATTTCCTGTTGTGTCCTCTTCAATTTTTGTTTCAGTTATAGGTTTTCCTCTTTCGAAGGTCTGATTACCTTTTTTTCCATTCCTTATGACTGTTACAAAAAGTTTTTCTGACAATGCATTCACTACTGAAACACCTACACCATGTAATCCTCCGGAAACTTTGTATGAACCTTTGTCAAATTTCCCCCCTGCGTGTAATTTTGTCATTACCACTTGCAAAGCGGACATGTTATATTTCTCATGTTTGTCTATAGGGATACCTCTCCCATTATCTTCAACGCTAACTGATCTGTCTGTATGAAGAGTTACTTTTATCTTATCACAATATCCTGCCAAAGCTTCATCTATTGAATTATCTACAACTTCATATACAAGATGATGAAGCCCTCTTACAGAAGTAGAACCTATATACATACCAGGTCTTTTCCTTACTGCTTCCAGACCTTCCAGAGCTGTGATGTTTGATGCAGAATATTCCCCATTTTCAGATTTGTTTTTATCCTCTTCCATCTATATATCAAAATATAAAGGATTTATAAATGTAATGTTTGAATTTAATTAAATTTAAAAATAATAGTAATTACACAGTAGTTAAAATGGTTCAAGAAATAATAATACCTGAAAACAAAGAAGGAATAAAAAGGATACATCAATTAAAAACAAAGCCTAATGATTTTAATCTAAATAGGGATGATTTTCCTGAAATGCCAGGATTGAATCTTGATAATATAATAATCCAAGTTTCTGATAATATTAATGAGGATGAGAGAAAACTTATATCAACAGAAGCGACTAAAGACATACATGCTGCTCTGGCTAATGTTTCTTCTGTTGAACCTAGTTATTTGTTTAAGAAAGGTGTTTTTATTGGTGTTAAGTATGATAAAGATAATCCTGTTTTATTAACAACTAATATGGATTTATTTGATGGTGGAGTCGGAACAGGTTTAAATGCTCTTTATGGTACAGATATTATTTTGTTAGATAAAGATAAAGATTATTGGAATAATATAGTAGATCTTAGTTATAGAGCTTGTAAAAAAAACTATCAGGATATAAAGGATTAATTTTTTGTATATATTATCTTATTTTCTTTAACTATTATAGAATGTTCAGCCTGTGCAACAGGTCTTTCTGAAACTTCTACCAACGGAGGATAACCTTTTATTATATTATTCTTTACAAGGTCTTTCAACCCTACTTTAGCATATGCTTTTCCGAATTTATTTTCTATATCTTTTCTGTCAAAAGGTAATCCTTTCCTTGATTTTATGTAAGGGATAATTTTTCTTGCAAAAGCGTTCCTTGTGGGTTTATCCTGGATATACATAAATACATTGTTCTCTCCTTTTTCCTTTATGTAACCTTCACCGTCTGTAATGAAAGGTTCTATTGCAATTACATCATTTTCTTTTAAAATTCTTTCATCCCCATTATTGAAAGAGGGTATTGATATTCCTCCATGAACCTTGTATTCATCAAGATTATGTCCAGATAAGTTTTTTATAGTAGTAAACCCATATTTTTTTGCTATTTCTTCTTGTGCTGCACCTATCTCTCCAAGTTTTACACCAGGTTTGATAATTTTTAAGGCATTCTCTAGAGCTTCTTCGGCAACTTTAATCAATTTTTCCTTGTCTTTATCTTTGCCTATTAGTTTAGTTTTTGATGTGTCTGCTATATTTCCATCTATATGAACACCGATATCAAGTTTTAATAAATCTCCTTCTTCACACACAGGATCTTCTTCAAAAGAAGGAGAAAAATGCGCCGCAGTTGTTGTTGGAGAGGGTTGTACCCAAGCTATTTGTCCTCCTTCTTTGAGTATAAGTTTTTCAACAAATTCGACTATTTCTGAATATTTAATTCCTTGTTTTATGTATTTTATACCTTCTTCTCTTGCTTTTACTGCTATTTTTCCAGCTTCAATTAGTTTTTTTTCATCCATTTTTTATTATTTTGAATATTTTATCGTTTTTTCTTAATTTTTTATTTGTAATAAATGTTATTATGTCGCCTTTTTCTGCTTTTTCTATAGATTGTCCGTCTTTTCTCATTTCTTTAACTTCAGCCCTATAAACTCCTGTAGTAGGGCCTGTGATCATCACTTGATCGCCTTTTTTTAAATCATTAGTATATATTCTGAATTCTCCCACTGATTTTTCTTTAAAATAGTTTTTTACCACTCCTAAACTTATTTTTTTCTCTTTTGCTTTAGAGCCATATATTCCCGACCATTCACCTGTACTGCTTCCTAAATAATACCCTCCATTCCAGAATCCCCTGTTGAATACTTTTTTCAATTCCTCTTCATATTTTTCTTTTTTATTTTTAGTGTATGTTTTTTTATTTATATCTTTCAAGGCATCATGGTACACTTTTACTACTTTATCTACATATTCTGCATTTCTTCCCCTACCTTCTATTTTTAAGACTTTTACACCAGCTTCTATTATTTTATCAAGTATTTTTATTGTACAAAGATCTTTAGGAGACATTATGTATTTGTTTTCTATTTTAAGTTCATCTCCTGTTTCTTCATCTTTAACTATATAAGATCTCCTGCATGCTTGTAAACAAGCACCTCTGTTTGCAGATTTGTTGTATTGTGCGAGACTCATATAACATTTTCCTGATATAGCCACACATAAAGCCCCATGAATAAATAGTTCTATTCTTAATCTTTTCCCAGAAGGTCCTTTGATATCATTTTCTTGTATTTTATCGCATATTTCTTTTATCTGATTGAGATTGAGTTCTCTTGCTAACACTATAACATCAGCATATTGTGAATAGAATTTTACTGCTTCGAAATTGGAAATGTTGCATTGAGTTGATAGATGGACTTCAAGACCTATTTTCTTTGCATAAGTTATTATTGAGATATCGCTCGCAATTATAGCATTTATTTTATTTTTTTTAGCTTCATCGCATAACTTCTTAGCATTTTCTATATCTTCGTCATATAGTATTGTATTTAGTGTAAGATAGGAAATAATTTTGTTTTTTCTGCATATTTCAGATATTTTCGGTAGATCTTCTTCTTTGAAATTAGCTGATCTTGATCTCATATTAAGATTACCGAGACCAAAATATACACTTTTCGCCCCCGAATTAATCGCTGCTCTTAAAGATTCAAAAGATCCTGCCGGAGCCATTATCTCTATCTCTTCATTCATCATTTTTGTCTATTATTTCCATACCTTCCAGAAATTTTAGGCCTGCATCAGTTATTTTGATATATAGGTAAGGTTCTTCTTCGTGTTTTTCTATAAGTTTCTTATCTATCAATTCATCAAGATAACCTACCATCTGTTTGTAAGAAAGATTTGCTTTATACATTAGTTTAGTTTGTTTAATCTTACCTTTTGATTTTCTTATTTCAAATAATATTTTGTAGAAAATCCTGAATTTACTCCTTTTTTTGCTCATACCATTAGTTATTGATTTTTATTAATAAATGTTTTTGAAAATTACCATATAAAATAAAATGAATGATGATATTGCCTTAAAGTAAAGCTTGAATTTAAAGTTATTAGTTAAAGACTTACAGGAGCGCAATTTCAATCAATTTTGCCCGGAGGTCGAATATTTGTTCGCAATATAACTCACTTTTGTGATTGTGCCAAAATAGTAGACGACATAAATAAAGTATATTTTATATGGCGCAGGATAATTAAACACTAATGGTTTAACTATTACGAAATTTGACAGAATTAGTCTAGCCAAATTTCTGGGTTTCTGCAAGGCAATATAAAAATATAACAATCTTATGTCGTTAACTAAAAGAGAAGAACTTTTTTAAAAGGTAAAAAAATATCCGCTGGTTTTATGATTAATTTACATATAGAGCCTAGAAAAGTTTACAGCTGGGATGAATTTGTAAGGGATAAAGGTGAATATTCGATATCTCTTGATGGTTTCGTTAATTCTAAGACTATAAGGGATTCTAAAGGCCCTTGCGCTAATTATAATCATCATGAAGATGTTGATCGACTTTCTACAAGATCAACTTCAGAACAGGTTTATATGGATATTAATACTGGCTTATTTAAAATTTTCAGGAAAGGAGAAGAACCTTTTGCGAATATTTTCATTAATGACCCTGATGAAGATACATGTCTTTCTTGGTGGCTTTTGAAAAATTACAGAAAAGTTAGTAATTATTCTGGTAATAGGATTGAAAAACTTGTAGATTTTGAGGATAAAATGGATTGTACAGGTGGAGCTTTCCCTTTTATGGATAAAGAGATGAAAATGGAAGCTGCATGGATTTTTGAACCGTATAATAAAGCGAAATTAAAAGGAAAAATTGCTGATATGGGAGTTGAAGATATGAAAAATATCGTTTCTGATGTAGAAAAAAGAATTGATGCTTATATTGTTGATAAATCTGAAAAAATCAAGCTTAAAGGGCATTATAAGGTTTTGAAAGAAGGTAATGGTTGGACGATGGTTAAAGAGACTGGTCCTGAATCAAGATTAGCAATGTATGATGATGGAATTAATGCTTTTATATCTATCATAGCGGAAAGATTGGATGGAAGCAGGGTTGTTACTTTAGGTAGAAAATCAGAATGGATACCTTTCTATATAGAAGAAGCTTATAAAAGATTGAATGAAGCAGAAAAAGAAATTATATCAAATGATAACTGCTGGTCTGGAAGCAATCTTTATGGAGGATCTCCAAGGAAAACAGGTACTAAATTATCATTGGAAAAAATATGTGAAATTATAAATTCTGCAAGTAAAGCAGTATCTCCGATTAATGATTATTAGTTGTTAAAAATTATTAATAAAGGGATGTAATTCATTTTCAGGAGGAATAATATTATTGAAAGAATTACTAACTTTTACGAAAATTAGCTGATTAGTCATTCTAATTTTCTGCTTTTACTCAAAGGCAATATAAAAATATAACAATCTTATGTTGTTGATTATTCTAGTAGACGACATAAATAAAGTATATTTTATATGGCGCAGGATAATTAAACACTAATGGTTTAACTATTACGAAATTTGACAGAATTAGTCTAGCCAAATTTCTGGGTTTTCTGCAAGGCAATATAAAAATATAACAATCTTATGTTGTTGATTATTCTTAAAGAAAATTTATAAAATATAAGTTCAATTAATTTTTTATGGAGAAAAATAATTTAAAAGTAATATTCCATAGAAGGGCTGAATGGCTAAGAAATTATTCTGATGAGATTTATGATAAAATTATTACTTGTCTTCCTCCTAATATACATTCTGTCAAATATAGGATAAAAGAATTTGATTCTTTTTTTAATAAGACTTTGAGGAAAGGGTATAAGAATCCTTTAAAACAATGTACTGATATTCTTGGTTTCAGAATTATCTGTCTTTTCCATAATCAGGTGGAAAGCGTAAGAAATTCTTTGGATAAGCAATTCAATATTATTGAAGATTTTGAGAGAAAAAAAAGCTGTGATCAGTTTTCATATCAATCAAGACATATAGTTTGTGAAATGAAAGGGCTAAGGTTCGAAATACAGATAAGAACTATCCTTCAGGAAGCCTGGGCTGAGATAGAGCATTATTTTAATTATAAGCAGATTGGTATAGATGAAAAGAATCTCAGGAAAATTAATGCTCTTGCTGCACTTTTTGAGATTGCAGATAGCCAGTTCGAAAATATTTATAATAATTATAACGATATTAAGAATAAGCCTTTAGATTCTGGAGATATGACTCCCGAAGCGCTTTATTATTATTGTAAAGATAAATTTCCTTGGGCTTGGAAAATGCCTGAGCAATTCAATGTAGAAAATATTGAGGAGTATAATAAAATTGTTAATTTTGCAGCTAAAAAAGGTATTAGTACTATTAAGCAGATTGATGAAGCTTATAAACGTAATAAAGATGAGATTGATAAATATGATAAGTATCATGTGAATGAGATTCTTGATAATCCTGTACAATGGCCAAAAATTTATGAGAAAGTAAAAAAGACTAATCATTTTTTTAGTCCTATTATGATACTTTCAATAATTTTGAAAGAAATGATATAATTATTCATCTGATTTTGAATAGTCCGTGATTCCTTTCCATATATTTTCTTAATTCTTCACTAGCAAGCAGGAATGCCCCTGCAAGAAACATCCAAGGTAAATATTCCAAAGGGAATGTATTGGTACTGAATATTTTGGATAAAGGATGGAAAAATATAAGCAATAGTAATAGTATTGTTTCTGATGCAATTCCAAGGAGAACTATCTTGTTTTTTAGTATGCCGGCTTTGAAAACTGACATTTTAGAAGTTCTGCATGCAAATACATTGAACATCTGAGTTATTATTATTGTTGCAAAAAAACCAGTTACAGCGCTTTGGTAAAGAGGATTGGAGGCGGAAGGCACTCCTTGAGAAAATTCCCAGCCTCCCTGAAATAATATGGAAAAAAATACTAAAAATGAAAATAAAGCTTGTAAAGGCCCAAAATATCCATATGATCTTAATATCATTCTGTTATTGCATAGCTTAGAGTTTGGGTCTCTCGGTTTACGTTCCATTATGTCTGAAGAAGGAGGTTCTACTCCTAAGCCTATAGCGGGAAGCATATCTGTACCAAGATCAATCGCAAGTATGAGTAATACTGTCAGAGCCAACGGCCAGTTGAAAGGAGCTAATAGTACAAATAATAAGTAAGGTATTATTTCAGGGCCGTTACTTGTAAGTATATACATAATAAAACTTTGTATATTATCATAAACTGTCCTTCCATATTCGATTGCTTTAGAGATTGTTGCAAAATTATCATCAAGAAGAACTATGTCTGAAGAATCTTTAGCTACATCTGTTCCGGTTATTCCCATTGATACTCCTACATCAGCTTTTTTCAGTGCAGGTGAATCATTGACTCCATCACCAGTAACTGCAACTATCTCATCTTTTTCCTGTAATGCTTTTACTATCCTAAGCTTATCTTCAGGTAATGATCTTGCAAAAATTAGTTCTTCGTAATCAAGGTTTTGTTTTAATTCATTATCATCCATTTTAGATAATTCTTCGCTTGTGATTATTTTTGCGTTATTTTCAGATACTATTCCTACTTGATTAGCAATACTTTTTACTGTATTCCCCTGATCGCCTGAGATAACTATTATTTTTATTCCTGCTTTTTTGCATTTTTCAACTGCTTTTTTAACTTCAGGTCTTGGAGGATCCTGCATCATTATAAGACCATAAAAGATATAATTTTCCTTTTCAAGATTTTTCTCATTGTTTTTTGTTAATTTCTTTGAGGCGAAGCCTAATACACGATATCCTTGTGATGAGTATTTATAGTTTTCATCAAGTATTTTCTTTTTTTCTTTTTTAGTGAGTTTTTTGAATTTGCCGTTTGAAAAGATATATGTGCATTTATTTATGAGTACTTCAGGAGCACCTTTTATGTATGCTTTTTTTGTCTTTCCTATTGAATTTGCCGTTATCATATATTTTTTGCTTGACTCGAAAGGTATTTCGAATATCCTTTTCATTTTTTTTATGAAATATTCTATATTCGTGAAGTTTGATATGAATTTTTTCAGACAGATTTCAGTAGGATCTCCGGAACTTTTTTCTGTACTGACATCGTAAGTGCTGTTGTTGCAATTGATTAATGTGTCTTTCATTTCATTGGATCCTGGTATTTCATGTATGTTCACTTCTTTACCTTTTAGTTTTATTGATTTGTTTTCTTCATTGAAATTGTATATATTTCCGTTCATATAGAAGCTATTGACCGATAATATGTTTTTGGTAAGGGTTCCTGTCTTGTCTGAACATATCGTTGTAAGGCTTCCTAAAGTTTCAATTGAATCTATGTTCTTGACCAGAGCATTTTTCTTTGCCATTTTTTGAGCAGCAATTGAAAGAGTTAACGTAACAGTTGGAAGGAGTCCTTCCGGAACATTAGCTACTATTATACCGATAGCAAAAACCATGTTCACCCAGAAAGTATTACCTTGAAGAAATCCTAAGAGAAAGAATATGAATCCTAATGTTATCGCTATAGAAGATATTATTTTTATGAATTTGGCTAACTGTAATTGCATGTGTGTCTGTTTTTTTTCTACTGATCTTGTCATGGTAGCAATCTGACCTATTTTTGTGTCATCACCTGTATTCAAAACTACTGCTTTCCCGGATCCGTTTTGTACAAGAGTGCCACTGAAAATCATATTTCTGCTTAATATAGGATCATCATTAGTCCATTTTAATGATCTTAACTGAGGTTCGCTTTCACCTGTCAATGTTGAGTGGTCAACTTTAAGATTGAAACATTCTATGATTCTCGCGTCTGCAGGTATTTTATCTCCTTCCCTTAATAAGAATATATCACCTGGAACAAGATTTTCTGAATCTATTTCTTTTTCTTTGCCATCTCTTATTACAGTGACTTTAGTAGTCATGAGATTCTTGAAAGATTTCATAGCCTGTTCAGCCTTAAATTCTTGTAGATAGGTGAATAAAGCATTGAGTACTGTTACTCCTAATAGCGCCCACCCTATATAATCAGATCCTTGTCCTGGAGAAATATAATCACTTATAAAAGAAAGTCCTGCCCCTATAAGTAAGAGTATGGAAAAAAAATTTTTGAACTGTAAAAGGAACTTGATAATTTGAGGAGTATCTTTTTTTTCAGTAAGCTTATTCTTGCCTTTTTCTTTTATTCTTTTGGAAGCTTCTTCCTGCGACAATCCTTTTTCCGAAGTTCTTATTTCAGAGAATAATTTTTTCAGAGGTATTTTATGCTTTTTTTGCTGTGACATTTTTATTTAGTTTCTTTTTTGTATGTTTTTTATGAATTTTGTATGTTGATACTATCAGGAGACTTTCAGCCCAGCCAAGAGGTGAATTCTCATTGTAATGATCAGTATTTGAGAAATATAATTCAGGTTCTTCTCCTTTTTCGTTAATTGTTTCAAGAGCTGCTTTTTCATAGGCTTTAGCTTTTTCTTTATCTCCTATTTTCTGGTATATTATAGAAAGCCAACTGAGACCGAAGGTCCATTCTGCTTCTTCTGAATAACCATCAGGGTTCCTGTTGTAATAGTAGTCATTCTTGTATCTTATGACTCCTTTTTTTCTCAAAAGGTGGTATTCGATATTTGTCAGTATATCTTCCCTTTGTTTTTTGTTGACTATATTGTAAGGATATATGAGCGATAATAATGCAAGATCTACAAATTTCTTGTCGGATTCTCTTGGAAGTAATTTACTTAAAGTTTTTTTTCCATGTTCTATTAATGTAGGGAGTACATTTATTCCTTCTATGCCTGATATCTTTTGTAGCCCCGCAACACAAGCTCCTACTGATGATGCATGTATTTCTTCATCTTCTTCCCACATCCCACTGTCATAATCGTGCCAGTATTGTATTGATTGGAGGTAATCCACCAGAAGCTGTACTATTTGATAGTCTTCTTTAGTTTCAAGTATAGTGAAACTTTTACCATGTTCTTTATGAGTAGCTAATTCTCCTATTTTATATAATATAGCACCTATTGAATCGTTTTGTTTATTTCCCCATTCTTCCCAGAATTCATTGAATGTTTCAGGATGAAATCTTGCATGGATGTATTGCCATCTTTCTTTCGGTCTTTCTCTTATGGCGTGTTCTATTTTTTCTTTATGTTTCTTGAAAATAGCTAATAATGCTTTGTATGTTTTCTGGACTGTCTTCCAATCACCCATAACTTCAAATGCTAAACATTCATAGAAGTTGTCTCTTAACCAACTTTTGTCATATCCTGTGTCTACTTTCTTGTTTGAAGCTGCAAAAAGTCCTGAATCATATTGAAGATCCCTGAGTATATTTATATGATGTTTTATAAGAGCATTATAGCTTAACATTTTCACCTCTTATGTTGTTATTTAGATTTGTTTTTATAAATATTTTGTTGTTGTAGTAGACGACATAAATAAAAGGTATTTTATATTGATTTCAAGAAATTATATTTCCCTTCTTAAAAAATGACCTATATCATAAAGATTGTGATAACTTGATCCTTTTTTTTCAGCTATCCCTAAAATTTCATTATAGCCATTTATAACTATATGTTTTTTTGAAGGAACAATACCTTTACTGCTTTTTTTTACCTCATTTTCTTTAAGATCCCGTCCAAGAGTGAAGAACCAACTACTTTTCTTATTCAGTGTTATAGAAGGCAGTTTTGAAGATAACATTTCCAGTAGTAAAGGACTTGGATAAAAATCTTTGTCTTTTAATTCTCCAAGATAATAAGGATTGAATAGTTCACCTTTTTCGTTTTTAATGAAATATTTTCTATCCACCAGGTTTTGTTTGATGTTAAGTATTCTGAATATTTCCTGTATATGACTCTTCATCATCGTAAATTACATTCAATTCATATCCTGTGAGCATAAGGATTTCTTTGACCATTTTCTTTTTTTTGTTTTCTATGTTTAATGATTCGATATCTTTTTTCTTTTCATCTTTCATAGATTCTAGTTCTTTTATTTTGTCCTTGTAATAATTGATCCTACTTTCTAAATCATTTATTTCATTGAATATTGCATGTTTTCCGAGTTTTTTCTTGATCTTATTTTCTTGTCGTTTTTGAGAATCATATTCCTCTATTAATTTTTCAATCTTATCTTTAAAATCCTTCAGGGTTCCTTCTTTTGCTTTCTTTAATATTTCTTTAAGTTTTTTTCCTTCATCCTGGTTTAATGTATTTTCAAAGTCTTTAGATAATTCCTTTGCATAATTAGATTCTCCTTCATTTTCAGCCAATTTGTAAAATTCAATTTCATTTTCTTTGATTTCGGCCATCATTTTATCCATTATTTGAGATTTTTTTTCTTGTACTGATGAAAGTCCTGAATCTTCTTTTAAAACTTGTTTGTATCTTGTAGATTTTTTAAGGTCATTCATTTTAAATGAAAGTTTCTTGTAATGGTTTTTTACATCTTCGAGTTTTTTTTGTATAGAATTAATTTCAGATTCAATTTTAGTTTTCTTTAAAATAGATGTTTTTATGTCATCTATCATAGATATAATTGATTTAAGTTTAAAATCTTGTTTTCCGAATATCATATTTTCGGATTTGTATGATTCATCCTTTATATTCTCAAGGGATTTTGAAAATTTATTGATTTCTTCCGGAAAATAATCCTCAACCTTTTTTATTGATGTTTCTATGTTATCTGAAAGGTTTTCTGCTTTTTTCCTAATTTTCCTTATATCTTCTCTTATATCATTTAAGGATACAGATTTATCGAGTTCACCGTTTTTATAATATTTTTTTATGAAATATTTAGAATCGTTTTTCAGGAATTTATCAGTTTCTTCTACAATATAATTGATTCTTCTATTTACGCTTTCTTTCAGATATCTTGATATATCGAGTCGTTCTAATTCAAGATTTTTAATTTTATCATAGTTTTGAGAGAGCCCATCAATACTTTGAGATAAAGAATCAAGGATGTTCTCAGAACTTGAAAGCACACTATCTGAGTTTTCAGAAGTTATCTTATATAACCAATCAATTATAGATGAGAACCTTATATCTACTTTTTCTGTATTCTTTTTTTTCTGATTTTTCCTGAATAAATCCAGTATTTTACCTATTTTAAGCATTTTAATTAATGTTATGAAGAAGCAGTATTTATAAATTTAAGTTTTTAATGGCACAATCACAAAAATAAGTGATATTGCGAGCCATGTTTCACTTCTTACCGCAAATTCAAAACTACTTCAAGGCAATATTATCACTTATTTTGTTGCATGTGCCTTTTTAAGGGCTCATTCACTGTTAATAAATTTAAATGTAAAGCTAATTCAAGATTATATGATGAGAAAATTACTCGATTTTATAATAATATGTGAATTTTAAACAAAATTTACCGTAAACTTTTTAAGAATAAAAATGTACTTTAATCTAAAACATTATAAGGTGTAAAAAAATATGTCAGAAGAACAGGAAAAACCAGTCTCAATTGGAGATGTAATAGATGTAAAAATCGAAGCCGTAGGAAAGAAAGGTGATGGAATTGCTAAAATAAATAATTTTGTTATTTTTGTTCCGGAAGCTAAAGAAGGCGAAGAAATTAAAGTTAAGGTCAACAAGGTCCTAAATAAAGTAGCTTTTGCTAACAAAGTAGAAGGATCAGCTAAGAAACAGGAAACCGAAGTTGAAGAAGAATCTAATAATAAGGATAACGAAGAAGAAGAGGATGAATCTGATTCAGGTAAAGAAGAAGAAAGTCCTAAAGATAGCGAGGATTTTTAGTTGAAAAAATTTATAAATCAACTATGACAGCACAATCAAACAGGAGGTTAATAAGATGTTAAGGATGAAAAAAATTACCGAGACTTATGATATGAAAGTCTTTACTGACCAAGGTGATTACTTTGGTGATATTGAAGAATGTATTATTTCTGAAAATAAGGTTTTCGGATGGAGAGTTAAAAGTACAAAGAATTCCTACCTGGATAAAGTGCTGGGTTCTGCAAAAGGAGTCATTGTTCCACATCAGCTTGTTAAAGCAGCTGGGGATATTATGATTATAAATAAGACAGCAGTACCTAACTATAATCCTGAAGAAGAGGAATGAAAGCTATAATTTTTGACATGGACGGGGTCATAGCGAATAGTATGCCCCTTCATGAATCTATTTATTCTGAATTATTAAAACCTTATGGAATTTCTATAAATTCAAAAGATTTTAGAGATAATTATGCAGGAAAACCTATAAAAGATATTTTTTATGAATTAATTAAAGATAAAAAGAAAGCTGAAGAGTTTGCAAATATAAAGTCTAAAAAGGTTATTGAAAGGATTGATGAAGTTATTCCTGTAAAAGGTGTTGTATCTTTAATTAAAAAGTACTCAGATTATCCTTTAGCTGTTGCTTCAGGTTCTGAAAAAATGATTGTAGATGAAATACTTAAACATTTAGGGGTTTACAATAATTTTGATGCTATTGTTTCTAGTAGCGATGTTAAAAAAGGAAAGCCTGACCCTGAGATTTATTTGAAAGCTGCAGACATTTTGAACATCAATCCAAAAGATTGCATTGTTATTGAAGATGCATATAATGGAGTGTTAGCAGCTAAAAGAGCAGGTATGAAATGTGTCGGACTTGTAGAGGATGATGTTCCTGAAAATCATGAAAATTTCCCAGCTGATATTATTGTTAAAAGTTTGAAAGAGCTTAATTTATCTTCTTTTTAATATATATAGTTTAAAATTTAGTTTGCTAATTCTTTTTGAAGAAGTTCATCTATTCTTTGCATGATATTTATCACTTTTTTATTGAAGTCTTGTTCCATCTTTAATTTACTAATTTGTGTATAGTATCCCCCTGCTGATGCAACTTGACCTGCTGATAAGTTTTCATTATTTTTCAACCTTTTTTCCACCATTTTTTCGAAATCATTAAGAGTTTTTTCATTCAATTTTTCTAGTTTATTTATTTGTTTAGTTTTTTGATTATTAGCTTTCATGTATGTCTTTATAGATTTCGCATTAACTTTTCTACATTCTATAATCAGTTTATTTTTTGATTCTTTATTTTCCCAGTTTGTATCAAGTAGCTTAGAAAGAAGGTAATATAAGCTTCCTTTATCTTTTGAGCCAATCAGAAAACATCCTTCGATTACTAACCTACATTCACTAAGACTCATTTCATCAGGATTATATTTTTTGTAATTCTGATAACTTAATTGAGAATAGCCATAATTATCATTGTTTCCGATTATTTTTTCTGATAAGTTTTCATAATGTTTAAGTTCTTCAGGTATTTGAGTTTTATTTCCATTCTCGACTTGAATAATCTCTTCTTTAACTTTTTGTTCTACTTGATTATTCTTATTTTTGTCCTGAATTCCACAACCTGTTAAAAAAACAGAAATTGCAGCAATTTGCAATAATCTTTTTAGTTTTCTTTTTTTATCATTCATGAAAACATTTTTTATCTGATTTTTTAATCTCATGCTATTTCTAATTTTAGGATTAATTAATAAATTTTTTTAAAATATAATCAGCTATATATGATTTTTCTATTTTTTTATTGTCTTGCAGAAAAACCAGAAATTTTGGCTAGACTAATTCTGTCAAATATTGACAATTATAATAAATTGAGTGATATTGTGAAAAATGTTTGTTAAATTGTTCCATTAGGCTGCTAAATAATAAATAAAATTATTCAACCTTTCCAGTTTATTAAAGGTTTAAGATGTTTGATTATCTTTACACTTTCTTTTTGAAGATCCATAACATCAGTTATTTTTTTGTATGCTTCGGGAGCTTCATCAAGAGTACTTTGCTTTACTGTTCCTAATATTCCTTCCATGCTTTTTGTGAAATCTTTCATAGAAATACTCTCTTTCGCCTTTTTTCTGCTCATTTTTCTTCCTGCACCATGAGAAGAACTTTCTAAAAATTCTTTGTTTCCTAAACCCTCGACAAGGTATGTTCCATCACGCATATTTCCTGGAATAACTCCTTTCTCTCCTTTAGTAGCAGGTGTAGCTCCTTTTCGATGTATATATACATTTTCACCTTCAAATTCACTTTTTATAGCATGATTGTGATTTTTGTTGGCCCATATTTCATAATTTATAGATTTTTTAAGAATTGTTTCTATACATTCTACTACATTTTTTGCTATTTCAATCCTATTCAAAAGAGCGAATTCAAGTCCGAAATCAAGCACTGCCAGATATTCTTTTCCTAAATCTGAATCATCTTGCAAGGGATATGTATCTTCAAAGTTTTTTTCCTTATGAGCGAATTTTTTCATGTATTTTTGGGCAACTTTATGCCCTATATTTCTGGATCCTGAATGTATTATTATCCATGCTTCTTCTTCATTCTGAGATATTTCAATAAAATGGTTGCCATGACCTAATGTTCCCAGATTTGAAGGTGATTTTCTTTTAAGGAAATCCAGAATGGATTCGTCATGAGGACTTTTTTTAAATTTATCAAGTAATTCTCTGAATTTAAGGATAGTCTCTTTACTTACTTCGGATTCTGAATGCTTTTTCCCTAATCCCATAGGTATTGTTTTTAATACTTCTTCATATATCTCATTTTTGTTTTTCGTAATATTTTCCAATATTTTATTTCCTTCTAACCTTACTGCAGTTACACCACAACCGATATCATATCCTACCCATGCCGGAACTATCATTTTTTTTGTAGCTATAACAGATCCTATAGGTGCTACATAACCTGAATGTGCATCAGGCATAAGAGCAGCAGCTACTACAAAATCATTTTTCGTGCAGTTTTCGAATTGCTCTAATGTATTAGCATCACAATTTTCAGCAAATATGTTTATTTGTTTCATTCTAAAAGAGTAAATAGAGTTAATTTTTTAAATTGTTTGATTTTTCATCTAAACATGGAAAATTCAAAAAACCAAATAATGGTTGTGGAAGATAAGGAGTACATTAGAAATTTCTTAGAAGTTGCTCTAAAAACAGAAGGTTATGAGATTGTTTCTTTCACTAATTGTGATACTGCTAAAAATTATATAAATGATATTAGTAATGAAGATATGCCTGATGTCGTACTTACAGATATAAATACTCCATATGGGAATGGAATTGAATTGGGGAAATATCTTTCTGATGTGCATTCACACAGGAATATCATTTTTATGACAGGTGATAGTGAAGATTATGTAAAAAATAATTTCCCTAATCATCCTGTTCTTTCAAAACCTATACCTATACAAAGATTATATGATACTATTGATGAGCTCCTTAAAGAAGATGTTGAAGAGGACGATTATGTTGAAATAAGAGAGGATGGTAGCTCAGTTCATGTTAATCCTGAATATGCAAAAGATGATTTTTTTATAAGAGAAGAAACTAATTACTGAACTATTTTGCTTTCTCCGTTTATTTTTTCTATGTTTATGACATTATCCACTATACTATCCATTTTTTGTTCATGAGATACTAGTACCAACTGAGGTATATCTAAATTGTAAAGAACTTCCCTAACCTTATCAAGCTGTTCTGATGAAAAACCTTCAGTCGGTTCATCAAGTATAAGTATATCTCCTGTTCTTACACCTATCATTTCATTTATTATCCTGTTTAGAGCTATCCTGTAAGCGAATGCAAGACTTGTTCTTTCCCCTCCACTTAATGATTCTACATCGATATCAATTCCATTTTGTTGTATTTTTGGAGTAAATGTATCGTCTATTGATACAAAATAACTTTCATCTTCTATTAAAGTTGAGAACCAATGACGGAACTTGTGGTTAAATTCAAGATATATCTGTCTTAATACATTAGCTTCTATATTTTTTACAAGGGGCTGTATAAAATCTTCAATCCAGCTTTTCAATGAGAGATGCCAATCATGTTTTTTTTTATTTTCTTCTTTTTTATTTATCTCCTGTTCAAGATCTTTTATTTGTTTGTCAACATTGTTAAAATCAGATATTAAAGCTGTATGTTTACCATGGAATTTATTATAATCTTCTCTTATACTTTTTAATTCTTGAGATTTTTTAAGGATTTCTTGTTTTTTTTTATCTATACCTTTTGTTTTCTGTTTTAGATCTTCAGCTTGTTTTTCGAGTTCTGAATATTTTTCTTCAAGGGATTTTATTTTTTTTATGTTTTTTTCAATGTTGTTGTTTTTTTCTTTCTCTATTTCTACCAGATGTGATTTTTTCTGCTTAGCAATATCGTTTTTTCTTATCTCCTCTTCTTTTTTCAACAATTTTTCGATTTCATTTTTCTTTTTATCGAAATCATATTCTTGGATTTTTTTCAGATTGCTTCTTTCAGTAGCTAATTTCTTTGATATTTCTCCATAACGTGATTCCATTTGTTCCAATTCTGTTATTTTCTCTTTTGTTGTGCTTAATTTAACTTTTATTTTATTGATTTCTTCTTGTGATTTTTTAAGAGAATCTTCAAGATCTTCTGTCTGATTCAGGTTATCTTTTTTTTCTTTCATTTCAGTTTTAAGAGATTTTATTTTTTCAGATATTTTTTCCTGTTCTTCAAAAGACTTTTTTCTTATCTTGTCTTTATGATCTTTATCCACATCCTGATAACATGTAGGACAAGTATTAATATTTTCAATTTTAGATATCTTGTTTTTTTCTTCATCAAGATTTTTTTCTTCTGATTTTATTTCAAGTTTAAGTTTTTCTATTGATGATCTCAATTCTTGTCTTTTGTCAAACTTTTCTTGTAATAATTTATTTTCATCCTGCTTTTTGCTTAGATTTTGCTCCAATTCTTTGATCTGTTTTTGAAGAGATTTTTTTTGATTTATTTTTTCTTTAATTTCTTTTATTTTTTCAGAAAAATCATCGATTTTATTCTTAGATGATTGTAATTGTTCTTTTTTAGATGATATTTCATCATTGATTTGGTTTATTCTGGATTTTATCTGCTCATAAGTATAATCAAATGATTTTATTTCTATATTACTTATAGTTTGCTTTATATTTTCAATTTCCTGAGATAATTTTTCATTATCTTCCTGCAAGTTTTTCTTTTCTTTTTTATTTGATTGGATTAGTTCAAGGGTATTTTCATATCTTGATTTCAATTGAAGTGTTTTTGTATATTCTTTATTCAGTTCATCATATTCTGATTCTTTTTCCTGTAAATTTTTATTTTTTTGTTTATCGATTTCCTTCATCTCTTTAAGGTTTTCATTAATCTGATCTTTTTTTATCTTTTGTTCTGCCATCACTGATTTTTTTTCAGTCAGGTCATGATATGTACCTTTAAGATATTCGTTTTTTTTCTTCAGGTCTTTGACAACTATTGTAGAGTTTTCTATTATTGTTTTGTATCTATCTATTCCGAATACTATTCTCAAGATATTCATCCTTTCTTCTGGTTTGTCAGTTATTATTTTTTTCATCTGTTCTTGTGTAGCATAAACACTATACCTATAGATTAACGAGTTAGTTCTTTGATTGTTTGCATAATAACCTAGTATATTCAAGACTTTATGATTTATTTCACTGGGCATAAATTCTTCATTCTTTCCGTTTACACCGAAGTAACCTGGTCCTTGCGATATGCTGTTTTTATTTTTCTTTAATGTTCTTTTTACATAGTACGTATTTTTATTGTCTTTTAATTCTAATATTACATAAGCTTCATCTTCATCTATCCTTAAAAGACTAGAAGAGTTATTTATACCTCTTTGAATACCGAAAAGAGCAAATTCTATAGACTGAAGTATTGAACTTTTCCCTGAGCCTATATCTCCCATTAGTAATATATTGTCAGAAAAATAAATCTTCTGAAATTTATAGCTTCTTATGTTTTTTAGTTCTATACTTTTAAGTTTCATTATAAAAAGGATTTGAACAACCTTTTAATATTTTTCTTAATTTAGTCAAAGACAGAATATTCGTTATATTTTTATTTATGTGGGCGACTAATATAAATTTTGATAATTTTTAGTATAACGAAAGAAATTCAATAAGAAATACTATTATTTTCGTAAATTTATAAACTACTTCAAGGCAATATAATCACTTAGTTATTTCATTCTATTTATTTTATGTGTCTTATTTTCGCTAAATTTAAATACTAGGATTGCAAAGAAAGTCAATTCAATATGAGGTTGATTTTATAAAAATGGTAAAAAGTAGAACCGTAAAGAAAGTAAGTCCTAAAAAAGGATTAAAGAAATCTGCTGCAAAAAATACTGCAGCGAAGAAACCTGTGGCTAAGAAATCTAATGCGAAGAAAAGTACTGCAAAGAAACCTGTGGCTAAGAAATCCACTGCGAAGAAAAGTACTGCAAAGAAACCT
>JBNJGI010000003.1:59250-64397 GCA_051819685.1 Nanobdellota archaeon
GCTAAGAAATCTAATGCGAAGAAATCTACTGCAAAGAAAAGAAAGTAAAGCTTTTATTTTTATTTATAATTTTTTTAATTATAGAAAATTTCTATTTTTTATATTCTATCATAATAAACTTTTTTCTATTAATTTTTTCATTATTATTTTTCAATTTATAAAATAATTTCAATCGAAGATACTGAAAAAAGCAATTAAATTTTTAAATAAGTAATCAAATATTATAAATAGAGGTGAAGTATGAAAAATAATCCAAATTCTGAATTGGTTAAATATATATGGAAAAATCTCCAAAATGGATTTTCGCTCACCTCAATCAGAAAACAATTAACTTCACAAGGGATTTCTTTTCAGGATATAAATAATGCTTTTGATTTTATATATGCAAATTATTATTATAGCAAAAACAGAGATGATTATAGGAATTACTCAAAACAACGCATGAAACCTTCTAAAAAATTACCAAAACATGATAATAAAATGGTTTTTGCACTTTTCACCATAATAGGAGTTTTATTGATTGGTTTTTCAGCAGTTTTTGTATTATGGGATAATTCACAAGAAAATGATGTTTTATCTGATAATGAAGAAATTGGATTTGATAAGGGTGTTGAAGAAAAAACAGAAGAAAATGATGATGTGACGGAAAAAAAGAATAATAAAGAAGAACATGTTGTAAATGATGATAACAATAATAAAGATTCTCAAGTAAAGACAAATTTAGATGATTTCCAAAAAGAAGAAGATGTTGAAGAGGATACTATAAACAAAAGATTAAATGAGAGTAATTATTATAATAACAGACAAATAAAAGAAAGTGTTAATTATTATTCAACTAATGATCCTAAAAAGGCAATTGAGTATTGTAATAAATATGAATTGAAAGAAAAGATAAATTTTTGCTATAAGAGTGTAGCAGTTAAATCGAAAAATTCTGCTTATTGTAAAGATATTTCAATGGAAAATATCAAGGATGACTGTTATCTTGATTTTGTTATCGAGGGTAGTACTGATGATTCTTATTGCAAAGAAGTTAAGCAAGAAAACAAAAAGAATAATTGTTTTAGATTAGTTGACCTTAATAAAGAACTTGAAGAAGCTGAATCTTTATCAAATAAAACTGATGCAAATATAGAAGAAATGGAACAAACTAATGAAAGTGAATACGGAGTTGTTGCAGACTTTTATTGATTCTATAAGAAAAAATCATTGTTTTTTTTTAATATAATATTTGCTTAAAAACAAAATGAATATATTAATCTGATAAAACTTTTTAAATGATAAGATATGCATAATTTTATGAAATTCCTTGCTTTTGTTGATATGCATGAAGATATGGAAGATTATGAGATTCTTAAAAGAAGAATTGAAAAATTTGATCCAGATTTTTTAGTATGTCTTGGAGATTTGACTTTTTTCAGCCATAATCTAAATGAAATGCTTTCACTGCTTAATAATTTAGGTAAGAAGACATATATGATCCATGGAAATCACGAAGAAAAAAAAGAATTTGGGAAAGAATGTGAAAAGTATAAACACATAAAATTTGTACATAAAAAAATGATTCAAGAAGGAAATACTTTATTCATTTTTTATGGAGGAGGAGGGTTTAGCCAAAGAGAAAAGGATTTTACTTCTTGGATTAAAAAGAATAGAAATTATATCAAAAATGAAAAAAATATTGTTCTTTGCACTCATGCACCTCCTAGTAACACTATTATTGATAAATTAGGAGATGAAATGCATGTAGGTGTAACTGATTATAAAAATTTTATAGATAATTTTAAACCTATATTAGCAATTTCAGGTCACATACATGAATCCTATAAAGAACAAGAAATAAGTAATGATACCCTTCTGATAAATCCGGGAGGAGATGGAGAGATATTTGAGCTTTAAGATGAGAGAATTTGTATATTATTCAGGAAAAGCACCTACTGATAGTAAGTTCAGTGATGATTTAAAAAAAGCAGGAAGGCTTGATATAGCTTTACATACCATCATCGGCGCTTTTTTTTTAAGTAATGAACAAAGAAATGATATAAGACTTCACCTTATTTTTGAAGGTCCTCCAAGAGGACCAAGGCATATGATTCTAGAGCCTTATCTGAATAATGATATAAAATTGAGCAAAAAAGATCTTTTATGGATTATAAGAAAGCTTTTAGCAAGATGTAAAGAAAATAAGTTAAGAGAAGTTTTCAAAGGTTATTGGATAGAGGAAAAGAATCTTTTGGATGTACTAAAAGATTTTAAAGATAAGAAAGTTTTTGTTTTAGATAATAAAGGTAAGGACATAAGAGATTGTGGTTTCAGCAAAAATGATGTTTTTGTCTTAGGTGATCAGGACGGTTTTCCGAAGGATTATAGGAAAAATATGAAAAAGAATTATGAGTTTATTTCTATCGGACCAAAGATGTATATGGCCTCACAAACTTTGGCAGTTGTCCAGAATGAGATTGACAGAAAATAAAACTATTCTTCTGTATTAACACTTTTAAGTATGTCATCAGCAGTTACAGGTTTATATTCTTCTATTTTATTGCTTCCGCAATAAGGGCATAATTTCGCTTTTGAAGAAATACTTCTTTTGAATCGATAATTGCAATCTTTACATATATAATTTATTTCTGCCATAATTTCTTAATATATCAACTAATATTTAAATATTTCTTTGAAAAGGTACATAAAATAAAATAAGTGGTGTATTGTCTTGAAGTATTTTTTTGAATTTGTAGTAAGGGGTGAACCGAGTTACAAAAGCGCAAATTCAATCTAATTCGCCCGGACAAAATAATTTGCCTTTACAAATTGACTTGTTCGGGGGGTTTTATACCTCCTACTTTCCTTAAACTTGTTTAAGGCCAGGAACAAAGTGACTATGCCGTACTAAAAGTTTCTACTTGTTGAAATCGCCGAAAGGTTTCCTCGACAGCGTGTCGGAACAGTTTACTGAATTTTGGTTCGCAATATCAATCTTTTTTATAGATGTGCTCAAATTTCACAATAGTTAAACAATTAGCGTTTAATTATCCTGCGCCATATAAAATACTTTTTATTTATGTCGACGACTAAATTATCATAAACTATAAAAAAAGAAGACAATAAATTAAATATGGTGAAGAAAAATAGCAGATAAATTAAAAAATATTGCTTTATTTGAAATGAAAGGATGGCAGAAATCCTTGATAAAAAGATTATTGTCCAAACAAAATCTGACACTTAAATTCTTTGACAAACCGATACAAGAAGTAAATCCTGTACAATATAAACATTCTGATGCTATTGCAGTTTTCGTAAATTCTAAAGTGGAAAAAAAGGTGATTGATTCTGTTAAGAATCTTAAATTGATAACTACAATGAGTACCGGTTATGATCATATTGATGTGGATCACGCTGAAAAAAAAGATATTACTGTTACTTCTGTTCCTTTATACGGAGAGAATACAGTCGCTGAACACACATTCGGTCTTATATTATCAATATCAAGAAAAATACATACCACTTATAAAAGAACTAATGAGGGAAACTACTCGATAGAAGGTCTTATGGGATTTGATTTAAGAGGAAAGACTATTGGTATAATCGGCGGAGGACATATTGGTATGCATGTAGCTAAGATTGCAAGAGGTTTTGATATGAATGTTCTTGTCTTTGATCTTAATAAAGATAACTTTAAATCGGAACTGCTTAACTTTGAATATACAGATATTGATACAATCTATAAAAAATCAGATATAATAACTCTTCATGTACCATATAATAAAAATACTCATCATCTAATTAATAATAATAGTTTCTCAAAAATGAAAAAAGGTGTTATATTGATTAATACATCAAGGGGCGGTGTTGTCGATACAAATTCTTTGATAAAAGCACTTGATAAAGGAAAAGTAGGAGGAGCAGGTATAGATGTAATAGAAGGTGAAAATCTGATTCATGAAGAAAAATCATTGATTGATACATCTGAAAAGGACAGCAGGTTTAAGCAATTGGTTGAGGATCAGGTTCTGATAGGTATGCCTAATGTTGTTTATACACCTCATATAGCTTTTTATAGTAAAGATGCAATCGAAAGGATAATAAGAACAACTTCAGAAAATATAATTAATTTTAATACAGGAAAAGTAAAAAATAAAATATAATAAATTATTCATTAGTTAGGTAATATATACCATAAAGTGCAGAAATACCTACAAGAGCATATACTATTCTTGCTAGAATTGTTGTTGAACCGCCGAATATAGACGCTACAAGGTCGTATTTAAAGAAACCGACCAACCCCCAATTGATTCCACCTATAACTAATAAGATAAGTGCAACCCAGTCAATTACATTGTTTTTTTTCATAAAAAATCACCATATTATTAGTTGTAAAGCAAATTTAAATAGTTTATGAATAAAGCTGTTATCTTTTATAAATAAACTATTAATTAGCAATTAGTAAGTCTACTAAGAAAAAATTAATCCAATTTTCATTTTGAATCCTCTGGTGCCAGAAATGCTGAATTCGACATAATTATTCTAGCTCAATTTCTGGATTTACTACAAGATAATATAAAAATTCAAAAAAAATTATGTTACTTATTAATCTTGCATATAATGATTATTAATTATTTTTTTATTATAAAAACAGAATAAATTAGCTATCAAAAAGTTACAACTTACGATTTAAAAATAAAACCGACAAGTTTAAATAATTAAAGTTTTTATACAAGGATATGGGACAACAAGAAGTATATGAATTTTTGAAGAAGAATCCCGATAAATGGTTCACTTCGAGAGAAATCAGCGAAAATCTTAATGTTTCTATCGGTTCTGTTACTATGAACCTTAAGAAATTAAGAAAATCGAAACTGATTGCTTATAGGAATACTGGAAAGAAGAATATGTTCCAATATATGTTTCTTGCTAAAGAAGAAGTAAAAAAAAGAGCTAAGAAAGGCACCAGTAAAAAGTCTGCTTCAAAATCAAAAAATTCAGCGAAAGTTTCATCAAAATAATAAATTTTTAATATTCTTTAATACTTTGAATTCAAGTTAATGAGTAAATCCATCGAAAATTATTATAAACATACGACAATTATCTAACCTAATTTTTGAATTTTATTCAAGGCAATATAAAAATATAACAATCTTATTTCGGTT
>JBNJGI010000004.1:0-54639 GCA_051819685.1 Nanobdellota archaeon
ATTATTAAAAGTGTTATTATAATAACCATTGCAAGTATTATAAGGTATTCTACTGATGTTTGAGTTTTCTTCATATTTATTGTTTATGTCTTTTTATATTTATAAATTTTTAAGTTATATTGTTATTTTACGCTATATCTACTTTATATGTAATGCAATATTAATAAAACCTTAATTCTTATAAATATTATATGTTGTTTTATTATATGCTTTTACAGATTCATTTCTCAATACTGTTTTTGTAATACTTCCAACCTTTCTATGACAAGTAGGACATAAAACAATTAGATTATTCACCCTATTATTTGAAGGATTACCATCAATGTGATGTATATCTGAAGCATCCTTTTCACCACAATGTTGACATGCATTATTTGCTCGTGCATATATTTTTTGTTTTATGGAACTCTTAATTGGTATTCTTTTTTTATTATTTAATCTGACATATCCATCTTCTGTTTCTTTTACTTTTATTATTTTTGGCTTAGGCGGATTCCATTTATCATTTTCGTCCCATTTTTTGAAAACACCCTCTTTCGCATCGTGCCATTCATCATTAATCCCATATCCGCATCTTTTACAATAAAAAAATCTTTGTACAAATCTAGCAGGCCATAATTTGTAATCTGTTTTTTTATCTACTATTTCTCCATCTTTGTTTTTGTATATTTCTGAAGTGTAATTTCTTTTAATTTTTTTTATCCCTAAATCTTTTTCTTTTGAATCATCTTCTTTTTTAACAAAAGATCTTTTACATTTAGGACATCTAGTTATATAGATAAAATAAGTTATTGAAGCAAAAATTCCTAAAAATATAATTGAATAAATATAATAGTTAAAAGGATATTTTTGAATTATAAAAAATAAAGAAAGTATTAAACTTAAACCCGACAAAATAAAACCATAATATAACATGTCTTTGTAAAGAGGTAATGGTTCAATATTTTTGTCTCCCATATCTATAATTTTGAAAAGATATATTTAAAGGTTTCTAAAAAATTAAAAAATGCAAAAATATATAAAGTTTTAAATAAAAAATTTTTTATGAAACAATTTATAACATTACTTTTTACTTTATTACTTTTAGTAGGGTGTACAACAGAGGCAATTGATAATAGTCAAGAAAAATCTTCGAAAATAACTAAGATTAATAAAAAAAAAGATTATGAAAAAAAAGATGAAATTGAGTTAAAGGATGAGAAAAAAAAAGAGATTAAATCGGTGAAAAAAGAAAATTTATATCAAAAAGTTCTTTATCCTGAAGATTTTGAAATAGATATTTATCCTGCAGGTCAAGGTATGTCCATAGGAAATATAATTAGTGTAGATTCTTTGATAAATTCAGTTGTTTACAAATACAATTTCACTGATAGTTATGTTGTATATTATGCAAGTAAATGGAATAATAAGGTTGATGATTATGACATGAGATTTGAACAGTATATTTACAAATTTTCTAATACAAATTTATCTAAAAAGGCTTATAATAATTTACAATTATCATTGTTCACTGGAACATATGATGAAGATGAAGAAAATCCTTCCTATTTATTAGGATCTAAGGAATCTGAAAGAATAAATATTAAAAGAAGATTTCAAAAAGAAAATAAAGAATGGAATTATCTTAAATTAGATGGTAAATATATTATATTTGTAGAAAGCATATACCCTACAAGTTCTCTAGGAAATTCATATGAAGAAGAACTTAAGGAATCTATTATTGATAGATTTAACAATCCTTTATTACTTTCAAACAACCCAGGGAATGAATTTAAAAAAGAAATGATAGATAAAAAATTATATATAAATGAAAATGAACATTTCAAGATTTGGTTAAATGATATCAAAGCAGAAAAAGTAGATAATACTTCAGGACTACTAACTTTTTTGCAATTTACAGTAAAAGGAAAAAATAATTATCCTTTTTATCCCTCATACAGTTACTTTGTAAGAGAAACAAACACTAGTTCTAATACAAAGCAATCAGGAATTTATGCAAAATGGGTACTATATTCAGGATATATTTTAGATACAAACGCTCAAGAAACAATAACTTTTGCAGAACCTACTTCTATTAATTTTAATAAAAACGGCACTGCAGAATTCAAAATAATAGTTGCAGACAGATCTAGAGGTATTCAAGCACCTTATGAATTAGCAGAATTAAAATATAATGTTGATTTGAAAGAACATTTTGAATAACTCTTTCTGCTTATTTTATAAAATAAACAACCAGCTTCAACTTTATTAAATCTTAATTATAAGTATATTTTTTGGTATTATCTATTACTTCAACTATAGTCTCATCTTATGAGTTAGAATAAAAATGGGCCCGACCGGATTTGAACCGGTGACCTCCGCCTAACTTAATACCAAAAAGGTATATGTAAGGGCAGCGTTATAGCCACTAAACCACGGGCCCGATAAAGATAGCGAAATTACAAACTCTTTTTAAAATTTTTGTTTTCTTGTCAGTAATAATATAAGATTTTTATAATTTTTATTAGATATTATCACTGCAAATATATTTTTCTAATTTCTTCTATAGAAATTGATATCACCATACCAATATTCAGGTAAAATATCAATAAAATGAGAAAAGACACAACCTATATAGCCCCATTTTGATTCTACATTACCATCTTCCCTATAAATACCCCAGTGATGTAGACCTGAAGAAAAAAACTTGTTTTCAGAATCTAATAAACCTTTTTTTCTTTTAAGCCAAGGATTTGTATAAATCACAAGATCACCTTCTGACGGATTATCATTAACTAACCTAAAATTATCATTTAACATAGCTTCAGCTTCAAAAATACTAAAGGGTACTTTTGCATCCAATGTTTTCCATAGAGCATAATTATAACAATTCAACCAGTTATCAAACATATTACTACTATCTTCATACTTACTTCTTATACTTCCATCTGAAGGACTTGCAACCACTTTAATAGGAAGATCTTTTTCTTCAATCCATTTCCAAAAATCCTCAAATCTTTCAGGATTAAACTCTGAAAACTTATTTGCGATTAATTTCCTATAATAGCTATACATCTAAAAATGGATTAATAAGTATTTTATAAGTGTTACTATTATATAATTACTAATTATTAAGAAAAACCTTTATAAAAAAGCGAATTAATACTAATATACAATGAGATATGAAGGTAAATGTGTAGTATTCGGTAGAAAACCTCGAAAGGCTGAAGGGCAATACAAGACAGCTTTTTTCAAGATATATAAAGAAGTCAACCCTTTAAAGAACAATAATGGCGATGTTTTTCCTGATAAGGAATTAGATTTCCCAGATACTGAAAAAGTTGAGATAAGAAATTTTGATGTCGATTATTATCTTGAAGGGAATGATTTGGTAATTGATGATATTAAAGCTATTGATATTGAGCAAGAAGGCAATATTATCTCACTTAAAATAGAAAAATAATGTTTTTTCCGTAAATTTTTCTTTTTTTATAAGATATATTCGGAATTCTATAAGAAATATATTTTAATTAATATTCTTTTTCCAGTTATATGAATCGTATATTAAATTATGGATATAAATTTTTAAGAAGATCATTATTGCTCGGAAGCGGTATTGTATTAGGTGCTTCAAACCATGAGTTTTTTGATGATTTTAAGTTTAATTTAGGGAAAAAAATCAATAATACAGTAGAAGAGAAACTTATGTATTCTTCTGAGGACAGGAATTATAAAGCTCTTGAAAAATTGGTCGAAATGCGGAGATATAAAGAATGAAAAAATATATTATCGCTTTTGCTGCATCTTATGCAGCTTTTATTGCAACTGATAAATTAGTTTTTGAAGAAAAGAAAGAATATAACACTTTCATGGAAGAACATTGCTGGTTTTTGAAGACTCCTGAAGGTAAACTTCCGATATATGATAATAACCAGGTTGGAAGCATCCACTATAGGATGAAAGGATTAATGGAAGAACCTCCTGATAAATTAGAAAAATCACTTGAGGTGATAAGAAAAGAAATGTCAGATTAGTTGAAATTGACATCAAAAACTTGTTTTATATCTTTTATTTTCTTTACAGCTTCATTAATTTTACTACAAGTATCTTTCTTTAATCTCATTGTTATTACTATGTTTCTCTTTTTCTCATAGGTTTCTATTTTTTTAATGTCGATAAAGTTTTCAACCATTATATCAAATATTTTTACCAAAACACCAGGAGCATCATGAGAAATTATATTTATTACTTCTTCATTCTCATTTTTTGTTTTCCACCTTACATCAACTTTCTTTTTGGAGTCTAATGTGTATTGGTCTGGACAATCATTCTTATGTATAGTAACTTTTCCATCTTTTGTTCTATATCCCACAATTTCATCTCCGTAGGAAGGTGAACAACATTTTGATATCTTGATTGGTTGTTTTTTTCCAATCACTTCTATTTTAGATTCCCTGTCTATTTCATTTATATCATTGTTTTTTTTGATTGTAGACTTTTTGTTTTCATAGGACATTCCTAATTCTTGTCTTATTTTGGATTTAGCCATATTAGTTGTTACAATACCAAGCCATTGTTTATTAACACGAGGTTTTTGTGATGTTATGATTTCTACTATATCCCCATTTTTAAGAGTCTGACCTATTAAAGCAGGTTCTTTGTTTACAAAAGCTTTTTCATAATGGTGACCTACTTTTGAATGTATAGCATATGCGAAATCAAGGGGTGTACTTTTTTCTTTGAGAAGAACTATATCGCCTCTTGGTGTTATACACATTATTTCATTGCTGAATACATCAAATTTAAGATTTTCTTTATATTTTCCTTTTTGTTTCCTTTTCCATGATATTATCTGCTTTAACCATGATATTTTTTTATCAAGACTTCTGTCTCTTTCGTTCTCTTTATAACGCCAGTGTTTAGCAACGCCATTCTCAGCTTCCTCATCCATTTCTACTGTCCTTATCTGGACTTCTATTATTGTCTCTTCATATTTATAGTTTACATGTATAGATCTGTATCCATTGGGTTTAGGGTTTTTTATATAATCTTTAATCCTTTTCTCTCCTGTTTTCTTATCTTTTTGTATTTCCCATAGATTATTGAGTGTATTAAATACTTCATAGCATCTTCCTTCTGAATCAAGTATTATCCGTATTCCATATATATCATATATCGTATCTAAAGATTTATTTTCATCTTTTATTTTTTTGAATATGCTATAATAATTTTTAGCTCTTCCTTTTACTTCAGCATTAATATTATTTTTTTTAAGAATGTTTTTTATAAAATCAACTGTTTGTCTAGTTTTATCCCTTCTTTCTTTATTAGTGAGTCTTATTTTTTTCGCGAGATATTGATAAGCATAAGGTTTTAAATAAAGGAATGAAAGATCTTCTAATTCACTTTGTATCTTATAAAGCCCAAGTTTATCAGCTATAGGGGCGTAAATGTTAAGAGTTTTTGAAGCTATACGTTCTTTTTTTTCTTCCCTGAATATCCCTAAACTTCGCATGTTATCAAGCCTGTCTGCAAGTTTTATGAAAAGTATCCTTACATCTTTTGCTGAAGCAAGAATGATTTTACGCATGTTTTCAGAATTATAATCATCAAAGTTAAAAGATTTTGAATCTTTGAAATGATCTTTACTCATTTTTGTGAGTCCATCGACAAGATTAGCTATTTCTTCATTAAAATCTTTTTTTAGGTCATCGACACTTTTACTTGTATCTTCAACGACATCATGAAGTAATGCTGAGCATACTGAGGAAGTATCTGCAAGATTATAATCGATAAGTATTTTAGCAACATTTAAAGGATGAATAAAATATGGTTTTCCTGTCTTTCTGGTTTTTCCTTCATGTGCTGTTTTAGCATAATTATAAGCTTTTTTTATAAGTTTATGATCAAGATAAGAAGCATTTTCATCTATATAATCCACCAATCGTACAGGATTGTATAAGAATTTTTCAGTTACTGAAAGCGAAGGAGACTTTTTTTTTTGATTGGCCATATATAATAGAATTATTTCTAGTATAAAAATTATTTGATTAATAGGCATAATTAAAAATATGAGTGATATTGCGAACAACTATCAAGAAGAAAAACAGAAATTCCATAAGATTGAACTACAAAATTTATATTTTTTAAAAAAACGGGTCAGGGAGGATTCGAACCCCCGACATGCAGCTTAGAAGGCTGCCGTCATATCCAGACTAGACCACTGACCCTTTTATAGACTTAGGATTAATGTTCCCTTTTAAAATATTTTGGAATTATTGGAAACATTTTTAAATGAAATTAATCATTATTGTTATAGAGGTGAGGAATGATAAATAAGTTTCTTGGGAAAAAAGCTCAAAGTTCAGGTATTGGTTCTTTGATTATTTTTATAGCAATGATACTAGTTGCAGCTATTGCAGCAGGAGTTATAATATCTACTGGTACAATATTACAATCCAAATCTTTACAAACAGGACATAAAGCAAAAGAATCAGTATCGTCAGGATTAAAACTTCTTGAAGTATATGCTACTGACGGCCTTGAAGGATCTTTGGATAATTTTTATGTGAGAACACAACTCATGGCAGGATCTTCAGGATTTGATCTTAATGAAATGGTTTTTATGTTGAATACGCAAGATGAATCATATACTATGAGATATAACGATACTGTTGCACAATGTGACCCCACCCATATTGCAGATGATAGTTTCAATGTCCAGTTTACAAGAAACGGGACAAGAAAAAAAGATTCTTCTTATAATTATACTAATTATCTACTCCCAGGAGATACTATAAAAATTTGTTTCCATGCACAAAATATACAGGAAGGTGAAAGAATACTTATGTTGATGATACCGAAAAATGGTCAGAAACTATATTATGAAACAGTTACTCCTTTTACATTCACAAGTAAATATGAAACTCTTTATCCTTGAGACTAAAGTTATGTTATCAAATCAATCCATATAATTTCAGTTTTTTCTTCTTATTATAACTCATTTTAATACTTATCGCAAATTCAAAAACTATTTCAAGATAATATCATCACTCATTTTTTTTAGGTGTTAATTTTCAAAAACATTTATTAATCACTAAAAAAGCGCTAAAATATGTTCGTAAATCAATTAGATCCTGTAATATTCGAATTTTTTGGACTTCAGATAAGATGGTACGGTATTGTCTATGCTGCAGGATTCATATATCTTTACTTTTTTCTTATGTTTCTTGCGAAACATAATTCAATTGACAATTTTGAAAAAGACGATGTTGAACCATTTCTTATAGGATTGATAATATCTATGATAATAGGATCAAGATTGTTCCATACTTTTGTCTATAATTTCATATATTATATAACTCATCCTCTTGAAATAATAATGATATGGAACGGGGGTTTGAGTTTTCATGGAGCTTTGTTTTTTATCGCATTATGGATTTTTTATTACTGCAGGAAAAGAGGCATACATTTTTTTTCTTTGACCGACTTCCTTGTGGTGCCAGCTGCTTTCTTTCTGGCGATAGGAAGATTTGCAAATTTCATAAATGGAGAACTTATAGGAGTGAAATCTAATATTTCATGGGCTGTAAAATTTGAAGATTATGAAGGGTTTCGTCATCCTACTCAAATATATGAAAGTATAAAAAATTTATTTCTTTTTTCATCCCTTATACTGATTAAGTTTGTACAGGGAAGAATTTTCAGAAGATATGTCCCCGGACTTATGACAATAATTTTTCTGATGGGTTATGGTATTATGAGATTTTTTATAGAATTCCTTAAAGAAGGAGCGACAGTGGTTGCAGGTCTTAATATAGGACAGATTTTAAGTCTTGCTATGATAATTTTTAGTGTATATCTTATAAAAACTCTCCATAGATTAAACAATGAATTCAATAACATGGTTATTACTCATAAGGAAGAGAAAAAAAGGTCTAAGAAAAAAGGATCAAGATAATCTTTTCTTAATCATTTCAGAAGCTTTTTTGCCATCAGCCTTACCGCCGGAATTTTTCATCACTTCACCCATAATTTTACCCATATCTTTCATATCTTTAGCTCCTATTTTTTTGATTGCTTCATCAACTATTTTAGAAAGTTTATCTTCCGGAATTGTTTTCTTAGAATTTATTGCTTCATCAAGAGATTTTCCAGATTTATACAAATCAAGAACTTCTGTAAAAGAATTTTTAGGAATATTTCCTTTATTGATTTCTTCAAGTACTTTTGAATATATTTCTTTATCAGGTTCAATTATTTTAGCTCCTGCAGTTATGCAAGAAGCCAGAAAATTAGCATCATTCTTTTCTTTCAATGAATCAAAAATTTCAGCATAATCTCTCGCAATAGTTTTAGCAAGATTTTTATTCTTTATACCTAATTTTATATAATCTTCAATCTTATCCTCTATACTTTCACCCATATTTATTTCATCAAAATAGGGTTTTATAGGTAAAGTATCCGTTTCGGGATACATTCTTGCCCCTCCAGGCATAGGTCTCATATAGCTAGTAGTTCCGTCACTATTAGCTTTACGAACTTCTTTAATTACACCTTCTTTCAAACTATATATTCTTTCTTTAGCATATTCTGCAGATCTCATAGCTTTGGTTTTATCATCTGCAATAAGTATAAATGCATCATCTTTCTCTATACTTAAATTATCCCTTATCTGTTTTTCTTCAAGATTATATTTACTCATATCTTCATCAGAATGTATTATGCCACCAACACCTGCAATTTTTGCGTAATCAGAAATCTCGCTACCTACTCTCCTCCCTTTCATAGTTTCTATTCCTAAAAAGCCTTTCATTCCTTTGACTTTAAATCCAATTACACAACCTCCTTTAGATATTTTCTTATTTATCATTCCACATGATGTTTTCTTGAAAGAATCTGTAATATCCAATGTTTTTCCGCATTTAAAGACTTTATCTTTAAGATTAATTAGCACACTCTGTCTTTTAGCTTCATTACGGACAATTTCAGGTATCATCTTCAAATCCTGTGCCCCTTTAATCTCAACTCTCTCACCTTCTTCTATAGAAACATTAACATCCTGTCTTATCGTACCAATACCTCTTTTTACTCTCTGTCCTTTATATGATTTAAGAGAACGGATAAACATACCTATTTTTTCTGCTGCCTTTTTGACTTCTTCAGGACTTTCCAAATCAGGACCTGTAGCTATCTCTATCAAAGGTATCCCTAATCTTGAAAGATTATATATATCCTGTTCATTTTTTCTTTCTATAATTTTACAAGCATCTTCTTCAAGACATAATGTGTCAACAGAAATTTTTTTATTTTCGATATCTATAAAACCCGCTGTACCTATGAGTGATGTCCTCTGAAATCCTGTAGTATTTGATCCATCTATAACAGTTTTTCTCATGATCTGTATTTCATCCACAGGTCTGCAATTAAGGAATTTACACATCTGTAAAGAAAGATTCAATGCTCCTTCATTCATGATATGAGGTGGCTCCTCATCAAGTTCGACAAGACATGTAGTATCATCATAACCATAATATACAAAATCTTTCTTCTTAGACTGTTCTTTTGCAGCAGCAACATCGATTTCCCCCGTTTCTCCTACAACAGCTTTCAATCTTCTTTTAACTGTATAATCGGGTTTATCTTCCCTTATTAATGTAGGACATTCACAGAACAATTTCTTCCCATCAAGCTGTGCATGTATTTCAATACCTGCTTTTATTTTTTTGTCGGACATGGGAAAGTAATATTTTAACTTATTTTTAAATATTGTTTAATATTTATGTTTTAACTTTACAATAGTTACACACAGAAAACTTTAAAAATAAAATGAAATTACTACTTATGAAAACATACTACAAAATGAAATTTCAACGGAGGATATACAAACATGATAATACAAAAAAATACATTAGAAAAACTTAAAGAATTCGGAATAAATAGTTATGAAGCAAAATTATGGGTTGCCCTATTATCAAGAGGTACATCTACAGCAGGAGAGCTTTCTGATATTTCTAATGTACCAAGATCAAGGACGTATGATGTCTTAGAAAGCCTTGAAAAGAAAGGGTTTATTATAATGAAAATTGGGAAACCTATTAAATATCTTGCTGTTGATCCTAAAGAAGTCGTGAAAAGAGTTCAAAAAAATATCAAAAAAAATGCAGAAAATAGAGTTGAACAGATTGAAAGCATTAAGGACTCTGATGTATTAAATGAATTATCTTTATTACATAATCAAGGGATTGATACAGTAGAGCCCTCTGAATATACAGGAAGTATGAAAGGAAGAGATAGCATTTATAATCAGCTTGAGGAAATGTTCAAGAGTGCTGAAGAATCAATCACTATTGTAACTACAGAAGAAGGTTTTAAAAGAAAAATTTCATATTTTGATGATATATTAAAGAAGGCAAATAAAAGAGGTATCGATATAAGGATAGCTACAAATAAAGTTGATGAAGAAATGCTTGATGAGATAGATTTTGCAGAAATTAGAGAAATAAAGAATATAAATTCAAGATTCATAATAGTTGATAAAAAAGAAATACTTTTTATGTTGATGAATGATAATGAAGTTCATTCAAGTTATGACACTGGAATATGGATAAATTCTCCATTTTTTTCATCCGCAATTGAAGATTTGCTTGAAATAGCATGGAAAGAAATGAAATTATTAAAAAAAATGGCCTGATATTTGTTTAAGGCCACACTCTTGTCTTATATGTAGTGAATACTTCAGGAGATTGACCGCTTGCCGTAGTAACTACACCAGTCTTAGGAATAAGATTAATCTCATAAAGTGTATCCGTTTCCAATACATGATCAGGTTTGACTTTAAATCTTACTAAAAGAAGTTCTCCTGGCTCGAAATTAGTATCTGTGTCCCCTATTTGAGGAGTTATACAATAATCATTTTCCGGCCTAAGCAGATCAAATGAGCATATGGAAGGATAATTCTTGATAGTTAATGTGAAATTTTGGTTATCTTCAGAATTATTTATTGCTGTACCACTTGTTCCGTTTATAGTACCATTTAAATCGACATAACCAAAAATATCATTATTATATTCTAAAGGAAGATCTGTTATTTCTAATTCTGTATTGCTTTCATCCAAATCAACCCCTAAAGATTCAGTGAAACCTCCTGCTGTACTTAAGTTAAACTGAAGACATTCATAATTACCGCTACAGTTCCATAGCAATTTAACCTGATCCTTATCATTATCTTCTTCATTATTATCCATGTTATAAACTTCTACAAAACTATTATTACCTATATAATCTATCTCTTGTGTAGAATAGCTATTACTATGGTCATGAGCTAAAGTAGCACTGAATGATTCCAGTCCCGAAACATACGTGAGCCCTACATTATTCAACTGTATTGTATCAGAGCCCGCTGCCAATCTAAGCATTGCTTCAAATTCACTTATAGTTTCAGCAGTAGTATCTGCGTTACCGATAATTTGAACAAATTCAAAACCAGTACCTACTCTAGCAATAGCTTCATTTGATACCGCTAAAGCTCTTTGCTGAAGAAGACCGGATGTTCTTATCAAGACACTAGCAGCTACACCTGCTACAAGAATCATAGCTATAAAAATAATTAGGGTTTCAATACCCATTACACCTTTTTTTCTTGATCGAAAAATCATGATTTCCCACACTCTTTTATATATCCGAAGGACATTAAATAGGATAATGCTTAGTAACATTTATAAATGTTTTGGATTTAAAAAAAATATGAAGGATTTAAACAGTTTTTTGAGAGATAGTAATAAAAAAGACAACGATAATTTATTGAATATAAAAGATCAAAATATAGAAGATATAAAAGATCTTGACGAACTTAAGTCCATTTATTCAGAATGTTATAAGTGCCAAACACTTTCTTCTAGCAGGAACAATGTTGTTTTCGGATATGGTTCTAAGAAAAATTGCAAAATTCTTATAATAGGGGAAGCTCCGGGAAAAAAAGAAGATGAACTGCAAAAACCTTTTGTTGGAAGAAGCGGGAAATTACTTGATAAATTATTGGAAGAAATAGGCCTTAGCAGAGAAAAAGATATATACATAACTAATACTGTGCTTTGCAGACCTCCCAACAACAGAGATCCTAAAAAAGAAGAATTAGAAAACTGCAGAAAGAGACTTGATTCACATATAAGATTGCTGAATCCCGAAATAATAGTCACATTAGGTAATTTTGCTACAAAATACATCCTTAAAACCAAAGAAGGTATAACAAAACTTAGAGGTAATGTAATTAAAAAACAATTTAATGATAAAGATGTCAAAGTTATACCTATACCTCATCCTGCAGTTATTCTTTACAATGGAAGCTCTGAAAAGATAATGAATCAGTTTAGAGTTGATTTTAATCTCATTAAAGAAAATCTAAGCTAAAAATTAATATCTAATATCTATATAAATGTTATAATCGCAATATTTATATATGTGAAATCAATCCATTTTGTAACTACTTAATAATGTTGTAACATTGTTTTAATAAAAAAGTTTATGGGGTAAAAAATGAAAAATAAAATAATAATGACAATTTTTGGGGTAATGCTTGTAATGCTTTCTAGTATGGTATTTGCTTCAATTGAAATAGATGGGCCAACTGATGATGAAATTATTTATGGTCAAGAATGGAATGGAGCTGAATTTACAGCAGACAATACATCTGCACCTATCGACACATGGTGGGTGAATGATGAAGATAATTTTGAAATAGATCAAGACGGATTTTTAAACTGGACAGAAGAATTAAGTGTTGAAAGTTATTCTGTTGAAATTTCTGTAAACGATACTGATGGGAACAAAAATTCAACTGATTTTGAATTAGTTGTTAAAGAAGATATTATTGTAGAAGGCGAACATAAAGATGAATCTGAGGCAGTTAAAAGAAGCAACCCACTTCCAGAAGGAAGCGATGAAGAAGAATTAGACGATGAAGATGAACTCGAATATGCTAAATTTGAAATTTCTGTGACCGCTCCGGAAGATAGATCTGTTGAAATAACAGATATAGAATTTGATTTACCAAGTGGTTTCAGTAAAAGCGATTATAATTTTGATTCAGATTTTGAAGATACTGAAATTGTAAAAACTCCGCAATTACCGATAAAAATTGAAAGTGGTGAATCAGATGATATTGATATAGAAATTTTAATACCCTTTGATTTAGATGCTGTTGACAGCAATGGGAAGTGGATTGAATATTCAGTTGATTTTACAGTTGATACATCAGAAGGAGATAAAAAAGCATCACTAAAATACTATGTAGAAAATGGAATTGAAGCAGATAAATTTGAAATTGTAACTGAAGATGGTACTTATAATTGTGATTATGATGATCTTTGGGATACTACATTAGATTGTGATGATGAAGTGGAAGAACTTCCTATTGGAAAAGATTTTGATGTTACATTCGTTTTAGAAAATATATTTGATCGTGATTCAGACATTGATCTTGATGATATAGAAATAACAATTGATACAGATAATAGAGATGTTGAAGCGGATGACGATAATTTTGATGTTGATGTAGATGCGGATGATGAAGAAACAGTAACAATAACTTTTGAAGTTGATGAAGATGTTGAAGATGGAGATGAAGTAACAATTGAAATTCAAGGTGAAGTAGAAGATGAAAATGGAGCAAAACATGGATTTTATTATGAATTTGATGTTGAGTTTAAAGTTCCAAGATACAAAGTAAGCATGGAAGACCTTCGTGTAAACCCTGATGTAGTGTGTCCAGGTGATTATACTTTTGTATCTTTTGAAGTAATCAATGAAGGTGAGGAAGATCAAGATAATTTACGATTCCTTATTGAGGATACAGTTCTTGGATGGAGCAAATCAGGTAGCAGATTTCAGCTTGAAGGAGCTGATGATGGAGATTTCGAAGAAGAAAATGTCGAAGTAAGACTACAGGTTCCTGAAGATGCTGAACCAAGAACATATGCTCCAAGTGTAAATTTATATTACGAATCTGATGATGATGATGATGAACAAATGTTTGAAACATTCAACTTTGTTGTAGAAGATTGCGGAACTACAGAAACCGAAGATGAGGAAGAAGAAACTCAAAATGAAGATACCGGAATCGTAGTTGATAATCAATCAGGTCAAGCAGCGACGAATGATAGTGTTTCAGTAGATGATCAACAGGATGTATCTACTGATGAAACTGTAGCAGTAGCTCAACCTGAAAGTGATAATGATGCGCTTTTCATCGGTGGAATGATTGTACTCATAGTTATATTGTTAGCAGCAGTCATCTCAATGGTCTTTGTAATATTGAGGAAATAAATCCTTTTTTTTTTATTTTTAATAATTTTTTTTGATAAATCTAACACAATGTCATTTTTTCAGGTAAACTTACAAAAATGAACTATTTAGTTCTTCAAGTAAATTTGATTTAATTTGTTCTTCTGTAAATCATTTAACTTCTTATCACAAATACAAGAATTATTTCAAACTAATATCAATACTAATTTTATTTTATGTCACTTTTTTAAAAGTTATAATTTATTTTTTATTTGTTACTGCTGTTATTTATCATTTTTATGCAATATTCCATATTACTTTTAAATGAATCAGAACTTCTAAAATTTCGAAGTTACGATGTTAAAAAAAATAGCCCATTTTCAGGTAAACCACCCATATATAACATTATTAGTTATATTATCAATAACTTTAGTTATGCAAGGAGGTGTATCTTCTGTAAGAACAGTTGCATCACTTGAAAAAATGATGCCCACAGATGTTGAAGAAATAGAAGCCTTTAATAGGTTGAGAGATAATAATATGGGTAAGGATATAATAGCTGTTATCATTGAATTGGACAGGAATTCTTCAATAAAAGGAAATAATGATATAAGGAATTATGAAGTATATGATTATATAAAGGGTGTTTCAAAAGATCTTTATAAGGAACCTGATGTCAACAAGATACATTCTTTTGCACCTTTTATACCTGAAAATACTACAAAAAATGATTATTTAAATAAAATAAGGATGATGGAAGAAAAAACTTCACAATTCATAAGCAACGATTATACAACGACAATGATACTTATAACTACAGATATAAGTGCAGATGATTCAAGAATGAATTCATTAGCAAGTAAAGTGAAAAAAATAGTTGATGATCATGGAAAGCCCTCGTCTACAAAAATAAAACTTACAGGTACACCAATAGTTCAACAAAAGCTCGGCGAACTGATTGGAAAAGATAGGAAAAACACAAAAAACATATCCACGCTACTTGTTTTTATAATAACAGCCATTCTTTTCGGAACTTTGACAAGCGCTCTTGTACCGATAATTGTGGTTACTATAAGTATAACTTGGCTTTATGGCATTATGGGATATTTTAATCTTCCTATATCCACTCTTGCAGGAGGTGTGGCGGCAATGGTTATAGGTATCGGTATAGATTATTCAATACATTTGATGAACAAATTCAAGAATGAACGGAAAAAAAACTTATCGATTAAAGATGCGATTGAATCGGCATTGCAAAATACAGGAAATGCATTGACAGGAGCTGCTTTTGCTACAATTATAGCTTTTCTGGCTTTCCTTTTTGGTAAAATGCCTGAGATGAATCGATTTGGATTATTGATGGCAATAGGAGTAGGTTCTGCTTTCATACTATCTATGTTCGGTTTGCCTGCTTTGTTAATAATTGAAGAAAAGATAATACACAAGATAAGGAAAGGAATAAGTTTCGGAGTTGAAGGGGAATATCATCTTTATGGGAAAGATGAAATCCATCCTGATGATTGCATAGAAGAATACCCTTCTAAAAATGAACTAGAATCCTTGAAAAAAGATTATAAAATAGTCAGGAGGAAGAAAAAATGAATATTTTTGAAAAAACAGGAGAGAAGCTTGCAAGAGTCCAGGAAAAAAAACCAAAATTATTCATCCTGCTTATGCTATTATTGATTATAGGTTCATTACCAGGACTTCCACTTTTATTAGATAATATAGAACCTTCCTTAGAAAAAATCTTACCTCAAAAAGTTCCTGAAGTTGAAACTATGAATGATATGCGGGACAAATTCGGAGCAGATATGATGTATATAATAATTTCAACAGAAGGACCATCATATGATATACTTAACCCTGAAGTCATAAAATACATGGATCTGTTAGCGAATAGACTTAAAGATAAAGAATACATTCTTCAGGTAAATAGTATATCTGAAATCATTAAAGCTAGTAATAAAGGTGAAATACCTTTATCTGTTGAAAAAATAAAAAATATAGTGAGACAAACCCCACAATCTTCTCAATTCATTAACAATGACAGAACTTTAGGTATTTTGCAGATAAGATCAGACACTGGTGCTGAATCAGAGATTATATCACATACTATGGAAGAGATTGAATCTGAAATATCTGCGACTGAAAATTCAAATCCTGGCGTAAATGTTAAGATAACGGGATTCAACGCGATAGACAAAGCTACATTCGATATAATAATAAAAGATTTTGCTAAAATCACAGGAATTTCGTTCGTTTCGATGTTTTTATTCCTTTTTATATATTTCAGGAACTGGAAAAAGGTTTTCAGTTCTATAAGTGTGATAATAATGAGCGTAATAATGACATTAGGTATAACAGGGTATATAGGTCTTACAATAACTGTAGTGACTATGGTTGCAGCTGCAATGATTATGGCTCTTGGTATATCATATGGTATAAATGTGATACATGAGTATTATGCGATAAAAAAAGAAATAGGGAAGAAAAATGTTTTGGAGAATCTAAACAAAAATATAATAAGAGCCCTTATAGGTTCTTCATTGACAACAAGTGCAGGTTTTTTAGCTCTTCTTTTTGGTATAATACCAGCTATGAAAAATCTTGGAATCGTTTTGGCTCTTGGCATAATAATAACGCTAATGGTAAGTATATTTATCTTACCTGTAATAATATACAGTCTAGATAAGGAGGTAATTTAAAATGAAAAAAACAATATTGATTATATTAATGATGATCGGAATTCTTGTTCCGAACGCTTTTGCGGCATTGAAACTTGATGATGTTCAGTTCGATCCTGCTATAATTGCAGCAGGGGATGAAGTAGATATTATAGTACAGTATCATGATAAGTTCATTAAGAACAATGAGATAAAAGAAGGTAACCCTGAATATAAATTTAAAGTTTGGCTTGAACCTTCAGATACTAATTCAGAAAAATATCTTGAATTTTTTGATAGTGAAGGAGAAAACGAAGCTAATATAATTTTCAGGGGAAAATATTATAACGAGGTATTTAGAGTTAAAGTAAGTCATGACGCCCCTGCTGGAAATTATGAATTAGATCTGGTCGGGCAATGGTACAATAATGGAATACCTGAAGAAAGTAAAATGAAAATAGATTTTGCAATGCCTGTCAAAAAAGAAGGTATAATTTTAGGTGTGGGTAATGTAATATCTGATCCTCCTGAAATCAGATCAGGTGATGATTATGTCAAACTAACAACCCATGTAGAGAATGTCGGAGAAAAAGATGCTAAAAATATAGAATTAGGATTGGAAACACCTGATGGTATTGAATCTTCATATTCTAATGATAACAGGATCTGGGTTGGAAGGTTGGAATCAGGTCAAAGTAAAAAAGTTAATTTTTTTATAGATGTTGATGAAAAATTGAAAAGCGGTTCATACGATATAAGTTATGATTTTGAGTATATGGATATAGATGAAAATGAACACAATAAAAAAGAAACTATACCTATAGTTATAAAACCAAGTCCTGAAATAGAAGTAATAAAAAGCAAAGGAATTATAGCTGCAGGTAAGAAAGGAGAACTTGAAATTACTGTAAAAAATACAGGAGAAGAAAGTGCAGAATCTGTAGATGTAAGACTTTTATTACAGAATTCTCAACCATTCGAACTTGATGTCAGAAGTGATTATATAGGTGAACTTAAACCTGGAGAAAAAGGAACAGCGGTTTTTGATATGAAAGTAAAAAGTGATGCTGTGCAAAAAAAACACAATCTTAAAACTCTGATAAGATCAAAAGGTGATAGTGATGAAGGTGATGATAATATATATACATTCAATAGAAGGGCAGAACTTGAAGTTTCTGGGAAGAAAACAAACTGGATGATGTATGGAGGAATCTCTTTGTTATTACTTACAGGAATTGCATTTGCTATAAGGAGGATAAAATGAAAGCAGATAATATGGTGAAACTTATTGCAGGGATTTTTATAACGCTCTCTGCTTTTTTTGGTTTTTTTAATGAATACTGGTTGATTATCACAATTTTTATAGGTATAAACTTATTCCAATACAGTATAACAGGATTTTGTCCTATGAAAATGTTGCTTTTAAAATTAGGTATGAAAGAATGATAGATTTTGCATGTAAAGAATTCAGGATTGATGAGATAATTAAATGTGGTCTCGGTTTGACAAGAGCTGAGCTTGCAATACTTTATTTTATTATTGAACAGGAAGATTGGTTTGATTCTAAAGAGATTGCTGAAAAACTTGGGAAGGATAGTTCTACAATACAGAGAGCCTTGAAGAAATTTTATCAAAATAATCTTGTCAAACGAAGACAGATAAACCTCGAAAAAGGAGGGTATGCTTTTGCTTACATTTCAGAAGATAAAAGACAAATTAAAAACATACTTGAAGATATAATTGAAAATTGGACGGATAAAGTAAAACTAGAACTTAGAAAATGGTCTTCAAAGTAATTTAGTAATTTCATATACTAAAACATGATAAAAATTATAAAAGGTTATTACATTAAAAACTTATGACTGGTAAAAAAAATAATAAAGGGTTTTATAAGTTTGATAAATTTGAGAAAAAAAATATACCAAATCTAAGATATGGGATGATACATTCACAGTTCGGTTATCCTGATGGTGTTTCTATTGTAATGAAGCAGGTTGAACATGTAATGGTGAATGACTTAGAGATTCCTAAGAAAAATATTTTTTATCTTGTAGGGAAAAGTAAAGTCAAGAACCCATATGTGATAAGAAGAGATATTCTTTGGGATGGTAATAGCACTAATAAGGTTATGCTTAAGAGGTTTAGTGAAGGTTATGGTGGTCAATATAATGAGAAGATTGAAAAATCTATAGAAGCTGCAAAAGATCACATAAAAAATTTTGTAGAAAAGAAGAAAATAGATATTCTTATTGTCCATAACGCATCTCTCCCAGTTAATTTTATTTCTTCTATCGCGCTTTCAAGATATTATAGAGATAGTATAAAAGAAAATAAAAAAACACCTAAATATATACTTTGGTGGCATGATGCTCATACTGAAAGACAAGAATATAAAAATCCTTCATCTGATGTTTATGAATATCTTATAGAAGGCGTTCCTGGAAAATATGTAGAGTATATACTTTTTATTAATAGCACTCAATTTTCCAGTGCTGAGGAATATTTTCTTGATCTTGATAAAAGACAGCCAGGATATTATAAAGCAATTGATTTTAACCACGATATTGTGTATAATACTACTGATACTTTCATAGATAGTTATGAGGATCTTAATTCTGATAATCTTGAAAGAAGGATTAGCCATTTTCTTGATGATTTCAAGATTCCACAACATCTAGAAAATAAAGGTCTTTCTCTGAAAGATGCTTTTTTCGTGCTTCAGCACACAAGAGTTGTTCCGAGAAAAAGGATAGATTTCGCTCTTAGATATTGTTTTGAACTTTATAAAAAACTATGTAAAGGAAAAAACAGTTATAAAGCCATGTATTTTTTTGTCTCAGGACATACTGGATATAAGTCTAAAAGAACAAGAAGGAAATTGCTTCTTTTGCATAAAAGACTGCTTAAAGAATACGGTTATAAAAACCTTTATCTTGTTTTTGCTGAAGATTGTAAAACAGATATAAAATTTGAAGAATATCCTCGTATTTTTGCGAAATTAGGAGGTATTTCTACTTATTTCAGTGAAATTGAAGGGTTTGGAAACAATCTTCTTGAAGTACTTGCTTCAGGATTGATTCCTGTTGTATATACTTATCCTGTTTTTAAGAAAGATATTGCAAAATTTAAATTCAAAACAATATGTTTAAATAAATTTGAAATAGATGAAGATTCTATAAATAAGACGTATGATGTAATAAAAAATAAAAGAAAAAGAAAAATATGGGTTAACAGGAACTTGAAAATACTTAAGAAAAACTTTAAACATCAAATTATAGCAAGAAAACTTAAAAGAGCTATTATAAGAAGAAGGCTACACAAATGACAAAATCCATCAAAAAACCATGGGGAAATGAAAAACAATTTTCAGAAAATGAGAAAACTACTGTGAAAATTCTTACAGTTCTTCCAGGAAGACCTTTAAGTCTTCAATATCATGATAAAAGAAGAGAGGTCTGGAGAGTTCTTGATGGAGATTGTAAAATCATTATTGGTGAAAAGGAATTTGCAGGTAAAAAAGATAAAGAGTTCAGAATTCCTAAAAAGACAAGACACAGAATAATTGGCGGTAAGAACACTGCAAAAATATTGGAAATATCTTATGGAACTTATGATAAAGATGATATTGTAAGAATTGAAGATAAGTATAAAAGATGAAAAAACAATTAGATCAAGTTAGGGAATTTCATAAAAAGTTCAAAGTACTTATTTCAGAAAAACCTTCATTGATACCAGAAGACAGATCTGAGAATAGATATTGTTTAATGAAAGACGAGGTTGAAGAATATCTTAAAGGAGTTAAAAACAAAGATATGGAAAATGTTGCTAAAGAGCTAGCAGATATACTTTATGCAGTTTACGGTACAATTTTAGAACATGGATTACAAAATAAAATGGAAGAAATATTTAGTGAGGTCCATAACTCAAATATGAGTAAGGAATATCATAAATATAAAATGATCAAGGGCTCTAATTATTTTAAAGCAAATGTAAAAAAATTCTTAAAATAAAAAAATTCTAAAGTTCATCCAACCTTTCAAGAAGCATCTCTACCGCTGAATTAACTTCGTTTTCACCAGTTGTTCCTGTACAAACAATCTTTCCGTTAGAGAATAGAAGGAAGGTAGCTCTTGCATCAATTAGCTTATATACAAGACCAGGGAACTGTTCTGGTTCGTATTCTGTATTTTCAAGTTGCATAGCAAGATCGTTAAGATTTAAATCTCTGTATATATCACCTGCTGCTACTACATTCTGTATTTTTATTGCAGGTTCCACATTAATTTTTATATTAATTTTTTCAAGATATTTTATAATCTGATTCAAACTTTCCCTTACTTTTTCTATTGTTTTAGCTCCCGTACAAACCACTTTTCCGCTTGAAAATATAAGCGCTGAAGTTTTGGGCTCTTTTATCCTGATTACAAGACCAGGAAACTGTTCAGGATTATATTCAGTATTACTTAATGTTGCCGCCATCTTTTCTAAAGGTATATCGTGTTCAAGTGAAGTTGATACTACTATGTTGACAATCTTTGCGTCATAATCTTTTCCTTTTTTTGCCATTAAAATCCCTCTTAAAGTTATTATAATATTTATTGTAATCAATCATTTATAAATGCTTCTTTTTAAATGTGGATTTTTGTATATTAATATTTAAAAAAACTTTTATAAATATACTGATTTTTAGTTTTTATTAATATAAAGATATTGTATCTGTAAAATAATATTGAATATAAAATTATTGTTAAAGAAATATCTAAAAATCAAAAAATCGTTTAAGCATTACTACATAAGCATTAATTCAAGAAAAAATCTTTAAAAGAATTTCTTAAAATAATACTTTGAAAATTTAACACTTTATTCAGCCTTAGGTTTTGCTTCATTAACTGTAAGCGGTCTTCCTTCGAGCTCTTTGCCATTCATGCCTTCCATAGCATTTTTTGCTTCTTCATCATTCGCGAATTCAACAAAACCAAATCCTTTAGAACGATCTGTTCTTCTGTCCATTATTACTTTAGCTTCACTTACTTCACCGAATTCTGAAAAAACTTCTCTAAGCTTCTCGTCCCTGACACTCCAGGGTAAATTTCCTACAAAAAGTTTCATTTTTCCTCCTCACTAACTTTTGAAAGAGTTATTAATTCTTTCTAGACATTATACAAAATCCATCATTTAAAAATTTATTTGATAATACAGCACTTGTGCTAAAAAAAATCATTTGGTTATAATGCAGATTTTCTGGAATTAAATTAAGCTTAAATTTTATAAATGAATAAAAATCTTATATAAGTATGAATGATATAAAAGGGATAACTGATAAAGTTTTAAAAAAAATTAAACCTTTAGATGAAGGTAAGTTTATTGTTGAAGAAATCCTTAATAGTTTAAAATATAATTCTGATGATGTTGAATTCATGATAGGTGGAAGTTATGCTAAAGGAACACATATCGGTAATAAATTTGATTGCGATATTTTTGCAAGGTTTAAGACTGAAGATAAAGATTTATCCAAAAAGTTGAAAGTTATTGTAGAAAAAGTTTGTAATTATTTAGGTTTGGAATTTATTAAAGTAAAAGGGTCAAGAGATTACTTCCAGATTTATTATAAAAATATAACTTTTGAAATAATTCCTGTTAAATATATAGAAGATGTTTCTGAAGCAGAGAATATTATGGATTTTTCCCCTTTCCATGTAGCATGGGTTAAAAAAGAAATTTTTAGAAAAGATTTAAGAGATGATATCAGGTTGATGAAACAGTTTTTAAAAAGTTGCAGAGTTTATGGAGCTGAGAGTTATATAAAAGGCTTTTCAGGTCATGTGAATGATATATTGGTTCTTTATTATGGAGGGTTTATTGAGGCCATCAAAAAAATAGCTAAGTGGGATTTAAGAAAAAAGATTATTATAGATTATTGTAATTATTATAAAGGTAAGGATGTAGAATTTTTTATGCATTCTTCTAAAATTAATTCTTCGTTGATTGTTGTAGATCCAATTATGAAAGAAAGGAATGCTGCTGCTGCTTTAAGTAGTGAGTGTTTAATTAAGTTAATTGAATGTGCTAAATATTTTTTGAAGAAACCTTCGGAAGATTATTTTATTGTTCCAGAGATTAATGAGGATTATGTTAAATCTGTTTTTGGAGGTAAGATTTTAAAAGTCGTTTTGAAAGTTTTTAATGATAAAAAAGATATTGCAGGTGCTAAAGCGTTGAAATCAATTGAGTATATTGTTAAAAGAATGAAGAAAGAAGGGTTTTCAGTTAATGGTTTTGACTGGAAATTTGATTTTGATTCAAGGAAAGCTTATGCTTTTATTTCATTGGATTCGTTTGAAATTGAATCCTTTTTTATCCGTAAAGGTCCTTCTTCAGATATGAAAGAAGCAGTTGAAGCTTTTAAATCAAAACATGATAAGGTTTTTGAGAAAAATGGTTTTATTTATTCAGAAGATGAAAGAAATTATACTGATGTTAAAACACTTATTTTAGATCTTAAAGAAGATAATTATTTTGATGGAAGGGTTGAGATAGAATAAAGATATTTATAACCTTATTTTTTAATATTGTTTCAGTTTATCTATAACTTTTTGTTGTTCTTTATATTTATTATTCGTCGTTTCAGACTTTATGAAAGTTAAATTTAAATAATTTAATTTCTAGTGATTAAATATTACTTTTTTCAAAAATATTTTTAAAGGCATTATTTATTTCTTATTTTATTTAGCCCCGTGGTGTAGCGGTCAATCATCATGCCCTCTGGAGGCGTGGACTCCAGTTCGAACCTGGACGGGGCTATTTTTTTTCTAAGAAAATGAGATTCGAACTGGAACCAGTTCATCTTCAGAATCAAAGATTCTTCGATCTCTTCGTAAACTCAGAGAAACCTGGACGGGGCTATTTTTTTTTCTAAGAAAATGAGATTCGAACTGGAACCAGTTCATTATTAAGAAAATAATATATGAATTTCAGTTTTATAGTTAAAAAAGAAACAAATATTATACTAAAAAAAGTATAAAAAATAAATCATTTTTCAGGAATTATTACCCATGCAATTATATATGCAATTATTCCAGTAAAGATTCCAGTAAATATAGTAATTAAAACCCATAATAATCTGATAACTGTGGGGTCTACATCAAAATATTCTGCAATTCCTCCGCAAACACCTGCTATCATTCTATCCTTTGAACGAAATAATCTTTTATTCTTTACCATGATAAATTATAAAATATTAATATTTATAAAATAATCGATTATAAAAATTATGATGAAAAACCAATTGTTTTTTGGAAAAGTGATTGATTATATTGGAAATGTAGAAGTAAATTCAGAAGATAGACCATCAGAAAATATTAAGATAATTAAGACTTCAGTAGTAAATAATTAAGTTCTTTTAATTAAATGAGCTTTGGAGATAAATGTGCATTTATAAGCAAATGCCTCTAATTTTTGACTTTTACTTAAGTTTTCAATTCCTGTAACAGGGTTTCCAACTCTAACTCTTATATTTCCTTTTGTTTTGTTTTCTTTGAAAGATAAATTGAATTTTATTTCTTTACTTGAATTTCCTGCAATTACTTGTGCTACTTGAAGAGAAGGTCTTCTGTTTCCAATCGGAGTTATATTTAATGTATCATCATAATCTATGTAGTAAGCATATTTCTTTTTGCATTTTATTTTAATTTTTGCATGGCTATTAATTGCAAATTCTTGTGGTGTATCTATTTCTTTTTCATCAATAAAAACCTGTATTATCTTAGGAACTTTATCTTCAATATTTGCAATAATTACTTTTTTAATTTCTTTCAATATTTGTTTTATTTCTTCATTTGATTTATTGTCAGAAGTCATAAAATGGTAAACTTTGTTTAAAACTTTTTTATTTAACTTATAAAATTTGACTTGGTTTTGGGATAAAGTAATGAGGTTTTTTTCCAACATTTTATTAATTCTGTTGTATAAATGTAAGTATGTTTCAATAAATCTTAATAAATGCTCTCTTAAGTAAGATATATCTAATTTTTTCAAAGATTTATCTAAGTTAAGTATTTTTTCTATAAATATTTTAATTCTCCCATCGTTTCTTATTTCAGATAATATTTCTAAAATTGTATCAAGATCATTATCATTTATTTTTTGTATTACTTCATATTTTTGACTTAAGAAGATCACTGATTTATTGACTTCAGTTCTAATTATTGATAAATTTCCTTTTACTGAATTAAAATGTTCTTGTTTTCGTAGATAAGTTCTTATTTCTTCAAGTATTTTTTTTAAACCTACAAAAAACATAGCTAAATTTTTATCTCTGAAACTATTAATCCTTTGATCTTTAACATAAAATTTGTGTAATTGTTTTACAAAATAATCTAAATTAGATAAACTCTCTTCAGGGATATAATTTTGTATTTGGTTCCTCAAATATAAAAATTTACGATAATATTTCCCCCAATCAGCAGTTTTAGCAGGAACACTTCGACCATTTTTATTTTCAAGAGCAATAATTCTAATCATATCATCAATATTATCTATTTCTATTCCAATGAAATTAATTATTTGATTGTTAAACATTTTGTTGTCTATCTAGATTTGGTTGTAAAGGATTTTGAGAATCTTCCCTATTTTCATTACCTCTATCGGATTGTTGTTGATTTTCTTCGTTACTTCCATTTTGTTGTTGAGATGTTTCTTCTCTTTCTTCTTCCGATTCATTTGTTTGGCTATTATCTGTTTCATCTTCAGAATTTTCTTGTTCAGCTGAATTTTCTTCTGATTCTTCTACATCACTATTATCTTGAGATATTTTATTTGAAATTATTAATAATTGTTGAATAATAAATATTAAACTTGCTAGCTTCTGTTTAGATTTCGTTCCACCAACCATTCCACCTAAAACACCATTGTTTCTGATAATATTAAAATTTCTATTAATACGATTAATATGAATAGATATAACTCTACTTCTCAAAGTTTCATCAGGAAGTTTTTTTTGATAATTGATTAACTCATTAGCACATCCATTTACAATATCATTAATTTGATTAATATCAGCATTATCCTCTAAAGATCCTGTTTTATTTTGTATATTTAAATGATCAAATCTTTGCTTTATTCTTGTATAATTTTCTTTCCATCTATTAATATCAATGTTTCGTGGATTGTTACGATTTATGTTCATTAAGTATGCATAAAAATCATTTAATGCATCAATAAGATCACTTTGCCCTTCATTATTATCGTTTGAAGAACTTCGATCATTACTTTGATTTCGGTCATTTATTGGATCTGTTTCATCCCCACTACTTATACCAGAGGTGTTTCCTGAATGACCTCCAAAAGCACAAAATAAAGCGGCTAATAATTCGTAGATCATCCATATAGTAAGACCTAATTGCATGAATCCTAAAATGTGCCCTAAAAATTCAGTTGCCATCCTTGACCTCCTTTCTTAAAGTTAAAAGTGGTAATATAAAAGATATAGCAACACCGTATTCTTTTGAAATTCCTGATATTAAAGTTATTGCAATCATTGCTATGAGAAAATTAATAAGATGATATATCCATTTTTTTTCATCATTATTGAAATGTTCAGAAATTTTAAGACCTATAAATATAAGAGCAATTGTAGGTAATGCTACTATCAATCCTATAAAAACAGCTGAATATAGGTTTCCTATTTCTATAATAAGATTTTCAGGTATAAATATTACTGAAATTGCAGCTATCGAGAAAGAAATTATTCCTGAAACTTTTTTGTTCTTGAATATGCCTTTTCCTTCATTTAAAGCATCTGCACGTCCACTCGGTCTAAAAACATCCCCATTCAAAATTCCTCCGTGGAGAACTGAATAAACAACTGCAAATATTATTATGAATAAAGCGAATCTAGTCGCAGCCATCTGTTCACTTAAAGAATCAAGCCATACAAAACCTCCTATTTTAAATAAGAACATAAAGGCTTCTTCAATCATTCCAAATGAATCAGAGAATAAACTGTCTGCAAATACAATAGGTAAAGAAAATAATAATGCTGATATACAATTGATTGTTTTTTTCATGATTGTTTTCATTTTTTATTTATTTGGTTAACTTCTATTTAAACTTTTTCTTCACAATATCAATTTCTTTCATCAGTAGCGGTTTCTTCTCCAGATTCTTCTGCTGATATATCCTCCTGATTTGAAGAATTTTCATCCACTTCATCATTTTCAGATTGATTTCTTTCGTGATCTTTATGATAATTATTTTTATATAATTCAAAAAGCCTTTCTTCTTCTTTTTGTTCAATTTCCTGACCTTTTATGTATTTATTAAACTCACCTTCTATTATTTCAAGAGCTTTGATTGCATTTTGAAGTTCTTCAGTATTATTATCATCAATGCCAGAATTTGCAAGTTTTTCTGTATAATTAAAAAGACCTTTTATGTTGTGATTAATATTGTCCAGCAATTCCATTTCTTGAGTGACTTTTTCTTCAATTTCACTAGTTGTTTGTTCTAAGTTTTCATCGCGTCTCAATAAATCTAAATCTGTAATTATTTTTTTGGAATCTTTATGTAATTTATTATAAACTTTTTTTAAATTTTGAAGATCGTTTACTAATCTTTTTGATTTTCTTGAAACTAATGTTTGCGAGGAATTATTATTTAGTTTTTCAAGATCTTTTTTCACCCTTCTCAATAGATTCAAAAACCTTTCATCAAAAGAATTCTTCTTTTTTTCAAGATTTTTTAATTTGCCCATGACTTTTTTTTCTTTGTTTTGACTTATATTTCCTCTTCCAAAAAAACTTCCTACTGATTTTCCAAGTATCCCTGGAGCGCTTGATGTAGGATCACCGCCAGCTTCGTGATGAATAGAGAGTCGAAGAACCGCTAAAATTATGAATATGAAAGCGAGCAAAAGTATTATTGAAGGTATCATAGCAAATATACTTAAAAAACTAAAACTACCTTTAGCCATGTCATTATAAACTCCACGCCCTACTACTGCGCCAGCACTTGAATAACAAAAATATCCGAAAAAAAGTACAATTGAATATAAAAAATTCTTCCAGCCATCTGACATATTTGAATCTTTTATTTTTAATAAAGCAGCAATTATGAATATTGTAGGTAGTAATCCTAAAAGAATATAACCGAAAATAGCACCATAAAGTGTCCCTGCAATCTTTTCAACATTTGTAGGCATAAAGACGACACCTATTGCAGAGATTGCAAAACCTATAATTCCTGCAACTCTTTTATCCAACTTTAATTTCATTTTTTCAGAAGTTAAAGCGCTTTGTATTAAGACAGTTCCGACAATCAAAATAAGGAATTTGACAAAATATCCTTTTTGTGTTGGATTTTCAAGCCAGGAAAGACTTCCGAAAGAAACAACTTGAACTAACATTTCACTCATTTGAGAAAAAGGATCAAATTGTGATGCTGCGAATACAGCAGGGATATTTACTAAAAACCCCGTTAGTAGTAACATAAATTTTATCATAATGTTTTATCAGAAAAGATATTTATAAATGTTCTGTTAAAATAGTCAACGACAGAGGATTGTTATATTTTTATATTGGTTTGCAGAAAACCCAGAAATTTAGCTAGACTAATTATGTCAAATTTCGTAATAGGTAAATCATTAGTGTTTAATTATTATGCGCAATATAAAATACATTTTATTTATGTCAGCGACTAACAAAAATAACTAGAGCAATTATATTAAGAAATGATATAAGTGATAGAAATTCAATTATTTAATTTTATCTATTAAATTCACATTATACAAACGATTTCTTGCTTCATGAAGATCAGGATTATCATCAGAACATTCAGCATAATATAAAGTACCTAAACATGTTTCTCTTAAATCTTCAGGGAAATTTCCGTCATTTATTCTATGAACACTAAGTTCAAAGTACATCAAAGGCCTCTCAGGAAATTCCCACAAATGCGTTTCGGTTTGCATTTCATTTTCTTTTGAATCAGGTGGAAAATATACTGCATAATCATTAAATGTTTCATTTAATTTATTAACCAATACACGTTTTCCACTATACCTATCAATATTTTTAGAATCTTCAACAAAAAAATTTTTTTTTACTGGTCTCATCAGGTGAAGAATGTATCTACTTATTAATAAATATTTTTATTGTTAAGTATACAAAAAAATAATTTATAATGCTAAAAATTTTTACTTATGGATTAAGAAGGCCAGATTCGCGTTCCTGTAAATATTTAATTAATCATTACAAATTAAAAAATAATTTTATGAATGCATCATCACACATTCTACTGTTACAAACTTTAAATTTACAAAAATTTAAATAAGGGAAAAGAAATTATAGCATTATAGAGTTTATATTGTGAGGATGTCTTAGTAAAAAAGAGGTAAGATGGAAAAAAAGAGTTATGATGTAATAACATTTGGAGGATGTACTTTAGATATCTTTGCAGACACTTTTGACAGGAATCATCTTTCTAAAAGAGATAAAAAAATGCGCTATGAGCATGTTATTTCTTATCCTGTTGGAGAGAAGATACTTATCAAATATATGGAAACTTCTATAGGAGGAGGAGGTACGAACACTGCACTCACTTTTTCTAAATTCGGTCTTAAGACAGCTTATTGCGGATGTGTTGGGAATGATAATACTGCAAATATAGTAAAAGATTTCCTTGAAAAAAATAATATTGATTTTTTTGGGCATAAATCTAATAAAAATAGTGGACTTTCAGTAATACTTGATAGTATTGAACATGATAGAACTATACTTACACATAAAGGTGCTAATGATGATCTTGATTTTAATAGAATCAAGCTACCTTCTGAGACCGGGCTTTTCTATTTCAGCTCTTTACTTAATGGTGCTTTTGAGACACAAAAGAAATTAATGAAACTGGCAGAAAAGAGAAAAATAAGAACTGCTTTTAATCCAAGTTCATATGAAGCTAAACAAGGTGTAAAAAAACTTAAAGATGTTCTTGAAAAAACTAATATACTTATCTTGAATAAAGAGGAAGCGCAGGATCTTCTTGAAGATCTTGATCCTCATCCTTCTTCATTAGCTAAAAAATTGAAAAAATACTTAAATAAATCATCTTTAGTTGTTATTACGGACGGACCAAATGGCGCTTACACATATGATGGATATATTACTTATAAAGTGATTCCTGGAAATATCAAGGTTGTTGAATCAACAGGGGCAGGAGATGCTTTTGCTAGCGCTTTCATTTCTTCTCTTATTAAAGGAGAGAGTATAAGCTCTTCACTGAAGATAGCCACTGCTAATTCTGAGTCTGTTATTACTCATAAAGGTGCTAAAGAAGTAATTCTTACATATGAGCAAGCTAAAAAAAATGCAAATAAATCTAAGTATAAAGTTGAGAAAATCTAGATAAGATTAAATTTATAATTATTTATCTGGCCTTTTTTATAAAATAAAAATTTAAAGTAATAAATTTAAATTAAATTTTATAAAAAAATAAATCAGGCAGTAATTTTTTAAATAACAGATTAATACTTATAGTTATGCAAAAAACTTTCAATCCATGGGATGTTAATGGTGATGTAAATTATGACGAATTGATGGAAAAATTCGGACTTAAATATATCAAGAAATGTCCTGAAGTTCTTGAAGATAATCTGCTTTTCAGAAGGAAAAAAATTTTTGCACACCGTGATTTTAAGCAAATAGTTGATTGTATTGAAGAAAAGAAACCATTTATTCTGATGACAGGACTGATGCCGACAGGGAATTTCCATATAGGTCACATGATTCTTGCACAGCAATTTATACATTATCAGAAATTAGGTGCTAAACTTTACATTGCTGTTGCAGATATTGAAGCTTATAATGCAAGAGGGCAATCTTTAGAGGAAAGCAGAAAGATTGCGATAGAACAATACATAAAGAATTATATTGCTTTAGGTTTGAAACCTGAAAATTGCGAGATTTATTTCCAGAGTTCAAGATCTAAAGATTCAGAAAAATCAAATAAATATTATCAGTTGCAGAATTTGTTGGCTAATCATGCTACTTTTAATGAATTCAGAGCAGTTTATGGTGAGATTACTCCTGGTAAAATGCTTTCTGCTTTATTGCAAGCAGCTGATATGCTTCATCCTCAAATTTTTGAAGGTAAGATCCCTGTGCTTGTGCCTGTAGGAATTGACCAAGACCCTCATTTAAGGCTTGCAAGAGATATTAGTAAAAGGTATAAAGGTTTTGATTTTTTGCAGTTAAGTTCCACTTATCATGTTTTTGTTCCAGGTCTGGGAGGAGGGAAGATGTCTTCATCAGATCCTTCTTCTTTTATTGCTTTGACAGATGATGCAAAGACTGTAAAAAAGAAAGTTAATAAATATGCTTTTTCAGGCGGGCAACCAACTTTGGAAGAGCATAGAAAGAAAGGAGGTAATCCTGATACCGATGTTTCTTATCAATGGCTTACTTTTTTTGAGGAAGATGATGAAAAACTTAAGAAAATCTATGAAGATTATAAGAAAGGTGTATTGTTGAGTGGAGAGTTAAAAGCAATTCTTATTGATAAGATTAATGGAATTCTTAAAGATGTTCAAAGTAAAAGAAATGTTAGTGATGATGTGCTTAAGAAATATATAGACTTATAGGTTGATGAATTAATTATTTGGAACTTAAAATCGCTTATTATATTATTTATTTATATGTATTTCTTCTGATAAATCATTGGATTTACGAGTTCAATTAACTTTTTTGAAAGCAACAGTTCCAGGTGCTTTCCTTCCTACTACCGGACCATCTTCAACTTTAAATCCTGCAATTTCCATGTTTTTCCTTACTTTTCTTGAACATGAATAGGTTGTCATTATAGAATTATCAGAACATATTCTATATACATCCTTAAAAACCTTTTCAGACCACATTTCAGGTGTTTTTCTTAAAGAGAAAGGATCAAAGAAAACAACATCGGCTTTTCTGAAATTTTCAACTTCGTTTATTTTTTCTTTTGCATCCCCTATCAAAAATATTATTTCTCCTCCAGGTGTCTGTATTTTATGATTGTCTTTTATCTCTGCCTTATTCCAGTATTGAGAATATGTACCTAAATCAATATCATTTATTTTTTGTATTATCTCATTGTCATTTTCTAGTGCTATTATTTTTATAAAATATCCTTTTTTATGTGCATATTTAAGTGCTGCAAATGAATTGTATCCCAATCCAAAACAGAAATCTATTATTGTAGATCCATTATTGATATAAGGTTTAGAAGGTTCCAGATGTTTTTTTTCAGCTTCTTCGAAAGCTCCGGTTAATGTATGGTAATGTTCATCTGCTTTTTCATTATAAAAAGTATAACTTCCATCTTTGGTTTTAACTTTTTTCGTTATCATTTTTTAGATTTTTGAATTAAATTATTATTTTCTGTATTTAGGGTATATTCCCGGTTCTATGAATACTGTATCAGTCGATACAGCTTCACCATATTCTTTTTCCTGTATTTTTTTGGCGTTTAGTTTGGCATCACCTAACGCTATTAGTTCATTTTTCAATGTCATAATAGCAACTTGCATGTCTTTATCTATATCAGAATCCAGTTTCACAATTCCTGGTATTCCAAGAAAATGACCATTGCATAAACTGTCAACCGCGTTGTCATCAACCCAGACTTTAGGAATATGTTCCACTATCTTTTCTACAGGTAAGATTATATTTTTCAATTCATTTTCATGTCTTCCATCTTTTTTATATATGTTCCAGTGATCTTTGAGATCTTGCAAGGTTTTCATTTTTTCATCATCAAATAAACCTACTTTGGTTCTTACTAACTGAACCATATGAGCTCCACTACCAATTTTTTCTCCTATGTCATGACAGAGTTTCCTTATGTATGTTCCGGCTTGACAACCAACTTTGAATAGGACTTCTTTTCCTTTTATTTCTATGATGTCAATGTAATATATGCTTCTGTATCTTGGTTTTCTTTTTATTGCTGATTTTATAGGAGGTAATTGTTTTATTTTTCCTTTAAATGATTTTATTGTTTTCTTTAATTTTTCTTTATCTATATCCTCATGGATATGCATGAGACAAATATATTCTTTTCCTGATTTTAATAATGTTCCGAGCGCCCTTGTTGCTTTGTTCAACCCTATTGGTAAAACACCTGTAACTGCAGGATCCAAAGTTCCTGATTGTCCGGCTTTTTTTATATTTAATATATTTTTTACATGTTCAGATACTTGGTGAGAGGTAGGTCCTTTAGGTTTGTTTATGTTTATTACTCCTGCTTTGATTAATTCTTCTATAGACCTTTCTTCAGGTTTTTTCCCATAAGACGGATCTGTTTGCTTTTCAGAGAGAGTTATGAGTGTCCTATTGTTCATCTTTTTAAGATAAGGTAATTCTGCCATAGTAATGTAGAATGTTTTTTGTTTTTAAAGTGAATGGTTGGAACACAAAATAAATATTATTGCCGAGTTTTAAAAAAACTTCCCTTTTTTTGGTTTAAGTGCATTTTTCATAACTTCTTCATTGAAGTTTTGAGGTACTATACCTGATTCTGCATATATGTATAATGCAGTATTAAAAACTGTATTTGCTATCCTGAAAAACATTATTATTATTATAAAATATATGAATGCTAATGCTAAGAGAACAATTAAAGGTATTATTTGTCCTGCGATCATTAATAATACTGATAAAAAAACTGAAATAAAAACACCTAACATTATAAAAAGAAATTCAATTAATCCAAGACCAAAATATCTTATAAGACTTTCACCCCATGTTTTTTTTAATACATCTATTGATTTTTGTATTGCTTTAAATGGTCCGATGTTTTTATATACCATTGCAGGTATTACAAATATAGTCGTTATGCTCCATGCCATGCCCAAAATCATTGTTATAAATCCCATAACCCTTTGACCTATTACTCCAAATCTTTCAGCTATATTTTCAAGCAATCTTAATATTAATCCAACTGTTGCTGAAACTAAAGCCCATGCGAAAATGAGATGAAGTTTTGAAAAAGCAAATTTTATACTTTGCATAAATGTTGCATTTTTTCCAGAAAATCTAAATCCGGCAGTATAGACAACACATACATTGAAGAATGTTGCTATAAATGCTAATCCTAAATATATTAAAAATATTATTATGTATTGAAATATTCCAAAAGTATCAATTCCTGTATTTTCAATAAATATCGTAAGTATCGAGGGAATTATCATTGCTATTATAAATAAAATAGAAAATAATCCTGAAAGTAGTGGGAATAAGAATAGTTCTTTATCTTCATTTATGACTTTTAAAGTCATTTTTGTTATTCCCCAACTTCTTGAAAACACATTTGACATAGAGTTTTATTATTTTATAAAGTTTTTTTTGTTTTAGTCGGCGATGTATATAAAATATATTATATTGCGCAGAATAATTAAACACTAATGATTTACCTATTACGAAATTTGACATAATTAGTCTAGCTAAATTTCTGGGTTTTCTACAAGGAAAAACAACAACCTCACATTATTAACTATTTTAGTCATAAATTCAATTTTCAAGCATTCTTATTCTTATTTTTCCTGGGAACCATTCCATTAACCATTTTATGTATATTTCATGGTGTACTATTGTTTTATTTTCTGCGTAATTAAATAGTTCTTCAGTTTTCTTTTTGATGAAGTCGATTAAAGGTTTTATTGTTTCATCATTTGTATATATTTCTTTGTCTTTTAATATAAAATTACCATCTGTGGACATTATTACTTGTCCTTCTGTTAAGTAATGTTCAGTTTTAGGGTTTTTTTGGAATATCATATCACCTTGTACCATTTTACTTTCAATTTGAGAGAACCCAAGTTGGAATAGTATTTCAGAGAATAGTTCTTCTTTTTTTATTACTTTATTTATAGCTGAAATTCCAAGTTCTTTGGTTATTTCTTCTTGTTGTTCTTTTGTAGTTTCATATAGGATTATGTATTGTTTATCTTGTTTGTTTATTATATGAAGAAGAAGAAATTTTAACATTCTTGAATCTAATAAGAATTTTTCAAAGTCATTTAGTTTTTGTAAGTTAAAATCTAAATTGTATTGTTTTAATTCTTTTTTTGGTATTTTTGTTATTTTTCCTGCAAATTCATATAGTTCTTCCATGATAAGAAGATTGTTTAATAGTATATATTGTTTTTGGGTATTCCCTTTTTTATGGAGTTTCGATAGAAATTATATATTAATTGTTGTTAAATAATTTTTTAAAAATAAAATTTATGTTTTCTTTGGTTTTATTATCTTTTATAAAACCAATTTTTTTGTAAATTAAACTATTGTGAAGTGTGAAAATCATATCAATGTATATGTAGCTATTAAATTTTATATTACCTGAACATTTGTTTTTTTCAAGACATACTTCATAATTTTTTATATTTCTTTTTTTAGTTGTAATTTGGCATAAAATTATATTGTCTCCTCCAGGGACTGAAACAACTAAAGCAGGTCTAAGTTTTGATTTTGTCATATCAGAAAAAGGGAAATCAACTAAAACTATATCAAAACATTTCATTTTTGTAAATAAGAGAAAGCCTCCTCATCTTCTTTTGAATTCCAACAATCAGCAAGAGAGTTTTCAGATAAGATCGCAGTTTCATTTTTTTCTTTAATTGGTTTAATTACTATTTCATCTTTTTTTGTAATTATATAAGCACTCTCGCCTTCTTTAATAATATCAAAGGATTTAGGTATTGTTATTTGTCTTTTTTTTGAAACTTTTATCGTTCTTATTGACATTGTAAAGGATGTAAAGAAAGTAAGATTAATAAATTTTACGTTTATATAGCAAATTCAAAAAAATAAGTGGTTTTGTGAACAGTTTTTCAGTAAACTGTTCCGGCACGCTGTCAAGGAAAACCTTTCGGCTGTTTCAACAAGTAGAAACTTTTAGTGCGGCATAATCACTTTGTTCCTGGCCTTAAACAAGTTTAAGGAAAGTAGGAGGGTATAAAACCTCCCGAACAAGTCAATTTGTAAAGGCAAATTATTTTGTCCGGGCAAACTTGATTGAATTTGCGTTCCTGTAAGTCATTTTACTCCTTATCGTAAATTCAAAAATTTCTTCAAGGCAATATTATCACTCATTTTATTTTATGTGTGGTTTTAGCTATCTAGATATTCAATTAGTTTTTTCTGTAGGATTGGTGGTTTTATTTTTATTGAATCAAGATTTTTTATATCTACCCATCTTAATTCTCTATGATTTTTTTCAGTGTCTTTATCTATTATTTCAGAAGAAGGTATTATTTTTCCTTCGTAATCATCTGCTAAGAAATAAGTGCAATCAGATATATTATCTTTAATTCTCCATAATTTTTCTTTTATTTTGACTTTTATCGATGCCTCTTCTTGCATTTCTCTTTCTGCTGATTCTTTAGCATTTTCACCTTCTTCAATTCCACCCCCTGGAACGACATAAAACTTATCCTGATCTTTTATGCGATATATCAGCAATACTTTTTTGTTATTCTTCAGAATCACTGCAGTTCTTTTTTTCATTTTATATTAAAAATATAGTAGTGAAAACCTTATAAAAAATCTTCGGGAAAAAAATTCAGTTTCAGCTCTTCTGTTATGGTGGCTAACTCTGTATTTTTAACTACTTCGGGAAATCTATTTTTTATTTCTGAAATATGCTCATAAATACGAGTCATATTTTCTTCTTCTATTTCTACTTCAAGTTCCCACCCACCTAGCAATTTAATAAAATGTATTGTGGAAGGATTTTGTTTCAAAAAACCAACTAAGGAATTAAAATTTTCCTTTCCGTAGTCTTTTAAAGAGATACATATCTTGTGTAATTGCATCCCCAACTTTTCAGTATCTATAAATGTTGTATATCCTTGTATGATGCCTTTCTTTTTCAAATTCTTAATTCTTGAATGGATTGTTCTTGCATCAAGATTTATTCGTTCAGATATATTATGATATTCAAATCTTCCATCGTTCTTAATCAAAGACATGATTTTCTTGTCTGTCTCATCAATCTTTTTTATTTCTTTTATCCCAGTAAATAAAAACTCCTTTCTCGTATCTCTTTTTTTATCAAATAGATAATCTCTTTCAAGGGTAACTGCTCCTTCGATCTGAGTAATATCATAATTCTCTATGAATTTTCCCCACTTAGATAGAATTTTGTTCTTTTTTTCAGCAAAATGAAGAATGTCTTTTGTATAAAAACCAAGCATCAAATCCCATCTTCCAATAGACCTCGCAACCCATGCCACTTTAGGATCTTCAACAAGATTTTTTATCATTTTTTTTTCATTGTCTTTTGAAAGTCCTTGTAAATTAAGATATATCTTACTGGAAAAAATACCTAATTTAGCTAAATCGAAAACAGGAACATATTTAGTGATTATTTTTTTTTCTTGTAGCTGGTTGACATAATATGCAACAGTGTCTTTCTTTGATTGTATTTTTCTAGCCATTTCCTTATAACTCTGCCTAGCATCTTTAGTTAATTCATACAAAATCTTTTTTTCAATGGTTTTTAATTTTGCCATATTATACAAAAATACATTTTATTATATAAATTTTACCGTTTTGTTTAATTTTAATCTAATAAAATTTAAATGTTTTTTCAAATAACACTAGATTATATCATTTCCTCATAAAAAAAAGGAAATGGGAGTGTAAAAAATGGAAGATAAAAATAGTAAGGAAGTAGAAAAAGAAAAGACAAATGAGAAAATATCCACTGGAGCAATTTGTTATGAGGTAGATTGAAAAGACATTCTTTTAGGATTTTTCAAATAAATAGAAATGATATTATGGACTCTAAATTTTATGTAGAAACTTTTGGATGTGATTCCAACAAAGCAGATTCTAACAAAGTTATAACCTGGATAAAAAGGAATGGCGGGAGAATTGTAGATAATTACAACAAAGCAGACTATATAATTCTTATGAGTTGTTCTTTTAATAAGATTATGAAGGGTAAGAATGTGGAAAGGCTTAAAGAATTCAAAAACAATAAACGAGCCAGAATCATATTAGGCGGGTGTATGTCTAAGATCTTTCCTGAAACAAAAAAATATGCTCATCAGTATTTTGGACCCAGAGAAATTAACAAGATTGAATCTCTCTTCAATCACTCAAAGAAATCAATAGATAATATATCTCCGGAATTTCAAAGAAAAAATAAGAAAGTGATAAGGATCAGTACTGGTTGTAAAGGTAAATGTTCGTACTGTGCTATTAAAAAAGCGAATGGCCCTGTTATGAGTAGAAGTATAAAGGACATAAAAGAAGATATAAAAAATGGAATTAAAGTGGGTTTTAAAGAATTTCTATTAACCAGTGAAGATGTAGGTTCTTGGGGTCAGGATATAGGAAAAAACCTTAATGGTTTAATAGAAGAATTGGTCAAAATACCTGAAAAAATTAAGATAAGATTAAGTACTGTCCATCCCAAATGGTTTATCGAAAATCCTGAACTGGTGAGTGTGTTCAATAACCCCAAAGTAGAGAATTTTGTTTATCTTGCGATTCAATCAGGATCAGATAGGATCTTGGAGTTGATGAGAAGAGAATATACCTCACAACAATACATTAATATTGTAAAAAAATTAAAAAAGAAAATCCCCTCTATAAAGATACATTGTGATTTATTAGTGGGTTTTCCTAGTGAAACAGAAGACGATTTCTTAAAAAGTAAGCAGATTATTGAAACCCTTGATTTTCATTTCCTTCAAGTATTTGCATATACCGATATGGAAAACACAGTAGCAAGAAATATTAAACCAAAAGTGGATTTCAATATTATCAAGAAGAGATGCAACATTCTTATGAAAACGTTCTTGGAAAAAAATCAAGAAAAAGATAGATTGTTAATAAACACCAACTTGGATAAGAAAGATATTGGTGTTTAATCCTTGCAAAATTAATTATCTGATTTTATTTGAATCATTATTAAAATGTCATAATTAATAAATATCTCTTAACAGGATTACTCTTTTTTCATTTTATATTAAAAATATCAGGTTTCATTTAAAAATTATTCTTCTGAAAAGCCTCTATACAGTAAAATTTTATAAATCAGAAATTTATCTTAAGTGTATGTCAGAAAAAATTAAGTGTTATGGACAAAGTTGTACTGAAATAACTATGAATGGTAAAGTATTAGTGATAGATCCTTCTTATAAGACTAAAAAAGCCGATATTATTATGCTTACAGGAAGTGTTTTTAAACCTGAAATAATTGATAAGATTTCAAAAAAAGATACTAAAATTATTGCTCCCAGGTGGTTGGAAGAGGAAGAAGAATATCTAAAGGTTAAAGATGTGATTAAGCTTATGCATAATGAAGAGACTAAGATTGATGATGTCGATATAAAAACAATTCCCGCTTATGATATAAATAATGTTTTTGAAAGTTCTATGAAAAAACTTCTCGGATTTCTTATTAAAGGGGAGAAGGAGATATATTATTCAGGTAATACTAATCTTGTTCCTGAGATGAATGTTATTAATGTAGATTATGCTTTTATTCCTGTGGATAGCGATTATGTTGATATTTTTGAAGCTCTTGCTATCGCTAATATAATAAAGGCCGAAACTTTTGTTCCTATTTCTTATGATAAAGATGAGAATTCAGGTCTTACGAGTTGTGTTAAATTTTCTTTGAAATGTTCTTGCAAAGTTGAGCTTTTCAGGAATAAATCAGATCTTCCTGATGTTAAGCTTCTTGTAGAAGATGAGGTTTGATTTTAAGAGTATACAATCAAAGTGTTAAATTAAGATATTTTTCAGATGCTGATTCTTTTATTTTGAAATTATTTTCCATATCTAAATGATAATAATTATCCTGAGAAGTCACATTTTCTTTTATTAAAGGTAAAGGAGTTGCTTCAATCAATATAGTTTCTTGTCCAGAGATTGTTCAAGTTGTATTACCAGTGAAAATTTCATCACACCATGAAGGAGGTATTATTTCATAATTAGCTGTTGTGTTTTGTAATATATCATTAAAAACATCTTTGTTGCCATACTTATCTGTAACTATAAGTTTATGTGCTGAATTATCTATTTGTCCTGTAAAAACAATCCTCATTATTTCACCAGGATTATAATATTTTTCATCGACTATATTAGAGTCTGAAGTTATATTCATAGAGAAATTTTCGCATCTGCTTATTTTATCTCCATCAAGATATATATTGAGGTGTTCAGGATTTATTTTGATATCTCCTGTGTTTTTTACATAAGCTAAAATCTTATTATTGGCATCATTATAAGCGAAGGATTCTATTTTAAGTCTGCTTTTCATTTTTGATGCATAAAAATCACTTCTTTCATCCATTGCTACAGAGCTTGTGTTGATAGAATGTATAAATATATTTATTGTTACCAAAGAAACAAGGAGTGTAGCAACGAAGAATATTGTTTTTGCTGCTATACCGGAAGCCATTTTTTAATGAAGATCATTCTTTATCGATCTTTTTCTTGTTATCTTCTTTCTGTTTATCCATTTCTTTTTCAAAGAAATTTCCTTTTTTATCATCAGATGTTTTCTTTTTTGATTTTACTTCATCATTTCCTTTTATCATTCCTTTTTGATCATCTTCTTCTTTTTCAAGAAAAGGATTATACATTTTACTTACAACTTCATAAAGACCGATAAATTTTTCTATATTTGATTGGATTTTTTCTATTTGTTTTTTTATTTCTTCAATTTGATTTTTATTTTCATCATTCTCATTCCTTAATGTTGTCAATTCTTTTTCGAATTTTTCCTGTTTTTCCTTCACTTCACTGCTTATTTTCGATGATGAATCAACTAATTCTTTTACTTCATCCATTATAAGGCCCATCATAGCCTCTCCTGATTTAGTTTTAGTTACATCCTGCTCTTGTTGCTTTGCAGGTTGTTCTTTTTCTATATTCTCTTGCACGGGCTTTTCTTTTTCAACAGATTTTTTATTTTTATCATTGACATTTTCATCTTTTTTTGCAATATCGGGTTCTTTTGTACCTTTTTCGGTCTTTTTATTCTGAACCTCTTCTTTTTTTTCAGGTTCTTTTTTTACCTGTTTATCATCTGCCTTTTTTTCTACATTTTTAGAAGATACTTCTACAATAAAATCAAGATATTTTTCAATGAGAGAAGAATCCACTTTTTTTGTGTCTTTCAATAATTCACTTAAATAAACTTTCGCCTGTTTAAGATATTCTTTTACATTATCTCCTGAAGTGCTGGCACTTAATGGTAATTTTTTTAGTTCATCTATCAGTAATGGATTTGGAGACTTTATATTTTTGGTTATCTTTCCAACTATCATTTCGGCTTTTTTGCTTATATATTCAGGATTTCCTGAATATTCTTCCTTCTTTTTTAGATTGCCGATTTTCATGATCTCCTCTTTTTTTTATAACTAAGACTTTTATATTTTTAAATTTATTTAAAGTTAGGCATTCCCATACCTTTCATACCACCCATCCTTTTCATCATCTTTTGCATATTTTTAGAGTTACCCCCATTATTTTTCATCATTTTCATCATTTTTTTGCTTTGTTTGTAATATTTAAGTAAATCCCTTACTTCTTGTACATCTCTTCCAGATCCTTCAGCAATTCTTTCTATTCTTGATATATTTATTATATCAGGTTTTTCCATTTCTTCTTTTGTACAACTATCCATTATAAATTTCCATGTTTTTATCTTGCCTTCCTGTTGTTTCAATGTGTCTTTCGGGACATTCATACCACTCATACCAGGAATCATTTCCATGACTTTGGTTAAAGGACCCATTTTTTTCATAGCTTGCATCTGCTCGTATAAGTCATTAAGTGTAAAATTTCCTTTTAGCATCCTTTTACTCATATCTTCTGCATCTTCTTCTTGTATTGCTCCTTTAGCTTTTTCAAGAAGTGCTTCCAGATCACCCATTCCTAAAAGACGTCCCACAAAATTTTTTGGTTTGAATTCTTCAATATCATCTATTTTTTCTCCGGTTCCTATGAACTTGACTTTAGCAGAAGTTGTTGCACATGCACTCAATGCCCCTCCACCTTTTGCAGTTCCGTCCATTTTAGTTATTATGACTCCTGTAACACCACAAAGATTATGGAAAGATTTAGCTTGCTTTTCAGCCGTCTGACCTATATCTCCACCAATAACAAGAAGTTTTTCATCAGCATCCACTGTTTTATCGATTTCACCGAGCTCTTTTATCAGATCTTCACTTAATGCATCCCTTCCCGCTGTATCTATTATAAGGATGTCATATTTTTTGAATTCTTTTTCATATTTATTGTATATTTCTTTAGGATATTCCAGATCACCTTTTCTGTTTTCGTCAATTTTTTCTCCATAAAAATCAATTCCTGCTTTTTCACAATTTTGTTTTAATTGTTCATATGCAGCTGGACGCCAAGTATCTGTCTGTATTGCAGCAACTTTGAATCCTCTTTTAGAATAATATTTTCCTAATTTTGCTGCTGTTGTTGTCTTACCATTACCGAAAAGCCCAGTAAGCATTATTTTGAAAGGTTTTTTCGGTTTTATTTCAATTGTTTCAGATTCACCGCCTAAAAATTGGGTTAATTCTTCATATACTATATTTATGACTTGCTCTTTTTTCGTTATTCCTGCTGGTGGATCTTGTTTGGCTTTCTCTTTGATATTTTTAGTAAGATCAAAAACAAGCTTTACATTTACATCACTTTGTAGAAGGGATCTTTGTATTTCTTTTGTTATTTCTTTTAAGAGGGAGTCATTTACAAATATATTTCCGGTTAACTTTTTTAAAGTTCCCCTTAATGATTCACCTAGTTTATCGAGTACCATGTTACTGTGAAGATGTCTTGTTTTTTAAATATTCTTGGTTTCGAGCTAAAAAACTTAAATTAAGTATATTTTTTACTAAGTTGTATTTCTATTTTTTCAAGTGTTCTTCTTAGTGCTTTTATTATGTCCCATTCTCTTTTATTGGAAGTTACAGTGCTTCCAGGGTAAGTAAGGCGACTGTAGATAGTGTATAGTTTGTTTTTCCCTTCATTTCTTTCTTTTTTAACATCTATTTTCAGATCGAAAAGATTATGGAAATATCTTTCATATTTGCTTGCATATAAACTTGCAGTTTCTTTTATATAATTTATATCATGAGGTTGAAGATTTAATTCATCAAGTCCAGTGAATTCTATTTTTCCTTTACTTCCTTGAAAAGATTTATATATTATATTTATTATATCTTCACCGATAATTAGTCCATAAGGTGTGTTATTTTTCAGGACGACAAGATGAGAATCTTTTCCTTCTATCATTTTAGAAACTGCATCGTCAAGGTTTAAATCTTCTTCAATTAAAAGATAATCATTATCGATAAAATTTTTTACAGGCAGAGAAAGTATTTCAAGATGCTCAGTTTGATGTGTTGGTAAAGGTGTGTTAGGCTTTTCACCAAAATCCCTGTCAGTAGTATTAAGTCTTTGATGATAATTCAAAAGTAATGAGGTTGTCTTTATGTTACCCGTAATATCTCCATTTTTATCAGTTACAGGCATTTCTTTCAATTTGTGAGAATGCATTTCATGTAAAGCTTTCCCTAATTTGTCATTTTCATTCAGATGACGGAATTCAAGAAGAGCATTATCTATGTTTGAATCAAGCTTATAATTTTTTTTAAGTATTTCAAGCACACCATATATATCTATAATTTTTTTTTAATTTTCCTTTTTCGAATAAAGGTAAGGCTCTTACTCTCCAGTCCCGCATTTGTTCCAAAATTTTTGAAATATCACTAGATGCAGAAATTCTTGCTGTATGTATTATATAATTGTCTACTTTATCTTTTGAAGGGTTAATTTTTGATTTTAAAGCTGAAAAATGGTCGAATATGCCTTTAAAATCTTTATTATTAAATATAAGAGCTTCTTCTGCTTTTTTTTCTTGCATCTCCCCTATAACTTTTGATATTGGTGTACCCGTTTGAACCTGTATAGAAATATCACTTTCCTTTATTTCAGATGAAATAACCATAATTCCACCTCCTTCATTAATTATTCTGGTTAATTGATTTAATATTATGATTAACCTCTTGAATACTTTCCCATTAATATACCATGAGCCAGTATATGACCTCTTATCACATTATCTATTTCTTTTCTTTTTGTATTGTCCGGACGTTCAAGCGTTTTATCAAGAGCGTATGCATTAAAATGATATCTATGTGTTCCGGAAGGAGGACAAGGGCCTTTATAACCTTCGCTTCCGAAATCATTTATCCCTTCTTTTCCGGGTGATGAATTTTCTTCTATTTTTATGGTTTCAGATGGAGATATATTCATGAGTATCCAATGAGTGAAATCACCTATTGGTGCATCAGGGTCGTTAACTAATAGCAATATGCTTTCTGTATTTTTAGGTATATTGCTTATTATCAATTCCGGGTTTACATTTTCACCATCACATGTATATTTTATCGGTATTTCTTCACCTTCATTAAAAGCCGGGCTTTTTATATTCAATTCTTCCATTTTTTATACCTCTTTTTTTTCTTTTTTTGATTTATTTTGTTATGACTTTTGATGTAATATAAAATGTGTTTTTATAAATAAATTTTAATCAAATATAAAATATAAAAAAATCATTCTTTTGCTATTTCATATAAAGCTTTTATAGCAACTATTGCAGTAGCTGGAGCAATAAATACATTAATAAGACTGAAAAAAGTACTTATTGCAGTCCACCCGAAAGTAACTAATGTGAATAGATTACTTAAGGCGGAAAAACTGATCATAAAAGCTATTGCTGCGACAAGAAATGTCATTACTTCTTTATCAGTTACATTGAATATACCTACTATAAGTCCTAAGAGACCTAAAATAAGTATTGCCCAAACAGGTGTAGCTTCCGCTCCTAAGATAGATACTATTATTGCTAATATCAAACCTATTATGAAAGCTATTCCTCCGAAACTTTTCATTTTTTATTTTCACCCCCAAATCGAAATAATATGATTTTTTTATGTATATTTTTATTTCAAACTAACAAATGAATATTGGTCTTTTGTGTATGATGTCGTGATGTTACCTGATTTTTTGTCTATAATCATCAAAGGGCCTTGCACATAAGGACACACTAATCTCCCTCCTTCTTTTAGATATTTGTCCGCAAAATTTTCAATTTTTTTTTCATTATTTGAATTTATACCCGAGGTTATTATTATTTTATCAAATCCTCCAGTGTTATTTTCGATACCATTACCTTTTTTTAAGTGTATTTTATCGATTTTGTTTATTGTTTTTTCAGGTAATGAGGATTTCAGTTTTTCGATGTTTTTTGTCGCTTTTTCAACCAATTCAGGTATTATTTCATAACTAATACATTTTCCAGGATTTGAAAGGTAAGCCATTATGCTTGCATTCCAACCTGTTCCTGTCCCTATTTCAAGAACATCTTCCCCTCTTTTTATACATGATAATTGAAGCATCCTTCCTACAGTTGATGGTTGTGATAATGTCTGGTTGTGATTTATAGGTAATGCTATATCTTCATATGCATAAGTGATATCGGGAGAAAAATATTTTCTGTCTATTATGTCCATAGCATTTATTATCCTGTCAGTTATTTCAAAATCATCCTGGCTTATTGAAAGTCTTTTAAGATAGTTTTCCACAGAATCAAGCATTTCTACTTTAGTCATTTCATCCTTTTTTTTATCATAAAAGCTATTATCATTTGAATGATTATAATTTATTTTATCTTCCATTTTCCCTCCTTTTTCAGATGGAATCAATTTTTGCTGCTATTATAAAATCGTTTTTATGTAATCCACCTATTTTATGAGTATATATTTCTATAATAACTTTATCATAATCTATATGTATTGTTGGATGATGATCTTCTGCTTGAGCTATCCCTGCTACTTTATTGACAAAAATCATTGATTCATCAAAATTGGAAAAGCTGAAAACCTTTTTTATCTTTTTGTGATTAACAGCTTCCCACCCAGATAAATATTCAAGCATTTTTTCGACTTCTTCTTTATCCATTGGAGTTTTTCCTTCTTTTTCAGAAGAACACTCCATGTCTTTCAGTTTCTCCATTTTATTTTATCTCTATCTTTTTTTGTTTTTTATTTTCAATGTTTTTTACAGGTATATTTACTTTCAATAATCCATCCTTAAATTCAGCTTTTGCTTCATCCGGATTTATATCATAATTTATAGGTATTTTCCTGTAAAATACTGTACTCTCCGAACTATATTCTTTTTCTTCTTTTCTTTCTTTTTTCTCTTTTCCTTTGACTTCAAGATAATCATCTGTTACTTCCAGATTGATATTTTCTTTAGATATTCCGGGCATTTCTAATTCTACTTCTATATTGTTTTCTTTTTCTTTGATATTACAGACAGGTATTCTTGGAAGTTCTGTTCCATCTCCTGATAAAAGACTTCTTTCTTCAGCGTTTCTGCTGAAAATCCTGTCTATGTATTCTCTCATCCTGCTTAATTCATCCATTGTGTCCCAAATCATTTTATCCACCTTTTGTTTATTATTGTATAATACTTATATCATAACCTTCTTCATCCCAACCTTTAATACCATCTTCAAAATTGTATACATTTTCATAACCATATTTTTCAAGAGTTTCAGCTGCTTTTTCTGATTCCGATGAATTGTAATCAGCGCTATAAATCACGATTACTTCTTTTTTATCAGGTATTATTTTTTCTATGATATTGATAAAATTAATATCTTCAAACGGAATATTTATTGAACCTGGTATATGGAACCTTTTATAACCTTCTTTGTTCAAAACATTAATCAAAATAAAATGAATTTTGTCTTGCATCATATTAAACAAAGCTTCACTGGTAATTATATCCATTTTAACCATTATTATTTTATATGTGACACTTGTTTTTAATATTTGTTAATTGAATAATAAAAAAACAGAAAATTTTATTAATATTAATTTCTTTTATTTTATAAAATGAGTCGATTGATTGATGAATATGATAAAAAAATTTTATCTATACTGGATGATAATGCAAGAGAGAAAATTACAAAAATTGCTAAAAAAGTAAGGTTGGCTAAAGAGACTGTGAATTATAGGATTAACAGGTTGGTAGATAAAGGAATAATAAAAAAATTCAATCTTATTATAAATACTTCAAAGCTTGGTTTTAATTATTATATGTTCTTCCTTAAATTTAATAATACGGATCCTAAAATTGAGCATGATTTTATTGTTTATCTGAGAAAGAAAAAAAATTGTTCTAATTTAAGGTTTACTGAAGGTGCTTATGATGTATCATTCCTTCTTATGTTCAAAAATATCAAAGAATTTGAGCAATTTTATGAGGATCTTAATAATAGATATGGTAATTATATAGCTTCAAAAAGTTTCCATATGCTTACAAGAAGTTATAAGTTTCATAATAAAATATTCAAGAACGATAAAGGGGAACAAAAAATACTTGACCATACTATTGAGCATAAGGAGAGACTTAATGATAATGAATCGAAGATATTAGATAAGCTTTTACGTGATCCTAAAGCTAAATTGACAGATATTAGCGCGATAACAAACATCCCTCCGAAAGTAGTCGCATATAATTTGAAAAAATTAGAAGAAAAGGATATAATTTCTGCATATTCTATAAATATAGATATATATAAATTTAATTATGAGCTTGTGCTTTTCAATCTTTCTATTAATAATTTAAATAATATAAATAAAATTATTGAGTTCTTTAAAGAGAAAACTATGAGTTCTATCGCTTATAAAATGATTGGTGAATTTGATATTTCTTTCGAGATAAATATAAGAAGCGATATTGAATTAAGAAACATCATAGATAATTTCAGAACTGAATTTAAAGGTGATTTCAATTTTTTTGAAGTTTTGAGGATTTTCAGAGATTATGATACTAATTGGTCTCCTTTGGAAGATAATCTTATCGAATAAGCTTATATAGCACATAAAATATAATAAAATGAGCGACGATATTGCCTTGAAGTAGTTTTTGAATTTGCGGTAAGGAGTAAAACGACTTACAGGAGCGCAAATTCAATCAAGTTCAACCAGAAGACTGAAAAACTGTTCACAAAACCACGTTTTTTATGAATGTGCCATTTATATATTGAATTTTTGCATATAAGGAAAGAGTTGTTTTCTTAATTCTTTATATACATATTTTTCCTGGAATTTCATAGGGGACAGGATAGCTAATTTTTGTGCTTCTTCAGGATAATCACTTGGAGAGTCAGAAACATTAAGTGTTATTATTTTTTTATTTTTAATATCAAATTCCATTTTAAGCTTTTCTTTTATATGAGGTTTCACTACTATTATTATATCAGCCCAATCTATTTGCTTTTTTTTAAAGGATTTACACCAAAAGAATCTATTCCTCCGAAATCAGTTTTATATCCTTTTTTGGCTAACCAATTAGCAAGATAACGGCTTCTGTTCTGTCCTAGATTACATATTGATAATATTTTCATATATAGTGTATGTTTTTAATATTAAAAAGAATATTGGTATTTTAGTACATAAAATTAAATTAGTGATAAATTTTAAGTATCTCTAAAAATTAATTTTTATTGAATGGAGGTGTCGAATATTATTATATTATGACCTTTTTCTTGCGCTTCAATCCTGCTTGATTTAAATGCTTCGGCTTCTAGGTTGTCTTTTATTTTTTTGTCATTGTAATCCCTTTTTTTCAATCTTTCCGATAATATTTTTTGGCTACATTCTGATATAATGCAGTAATCAACTAGTTCAGGGGATGTGAGATGGGATAAGTGTGAATCCAATACATTACCTTTTTTATTTAACCTTTCATTACATTTCTTAGAGAACTTTTTCTCATCAATAATATAACATTCGTCTTTCTCATCATATTCATCAGCAATTTCTTTAGAAATCTCTTTTCCGTCTATATATTCAAGATTATTTTCTTTTGAAAAGTGTTTTGCCAATGTTGTCTTACCGGTTCCAGGGGTGCCTGTAAAGATATAATTTTTTTCTAAGGTTTTTGCTTCTTCTTCGTTTATTATTTTAAGGACATCTTCAAATTTGTTTATTTTATAAGAAGGGTTTATGTTTTCTTTTTCTTTTGTTTCCGGATTTATTGTGAGACAGGATATAATATTTGCATCATTGGATGTTTGTATATCTTTTTCAGCACTGTTACCTATGTAGATAGTTTCAAAAGGAAATATGTTTTTTTTGTTGAGAGCCAGATTTACATTTTTGAAGACTTCAGGATTAGGTTTAGAATAACCCATTTTGTAAGAAAAAAAATTGAGTTCTTCCGTAAAGATTTCATTTATATCATTTATTTCAAGCAATCTTTTAAGGTCTTTGGAGGTATAGAATTGAGCGTTTGAAACTATACCTATATAATACCCTTCTTTTTTCAATAACTTAAGCGTTTCTTTTACACCTTTATATAATGATCTTTCTGAACATTTGTCATAAAAATCATAGGCGAATTGCTTGAAAGATTTAACAGACGATATTCCATTTTTTCTGAATACTTTCTCCCATATCTTTTCTATCTGAACTTCAGGATATTCGATTCCTTGTTTTTCTTTTTCTTTATGGTCTGATTTTATTTCGTCAAAATAAGATTTCATTATTGTTTCGCTTTCAAAATTAACTTGATATTTTTCTTTTAATTTATTTAGGGATTTTATTATGTTGTTTTGTTTGCAAAGACTGTCATCAAGATCTCCAGCATCAGATTTTATAATTGTTCCATATATATCGAATAATATAGCTTTTATCATTTTTTATTTTTCCCGAATGCTTCTATTATTTTTTTATGATTAATTTCCCATGCTAAAGATTTTTCTTTAAGTCCTTTTTCTGCCATTTTAAGAATAATCCCAGAACATTTTTCAAGGGAATAATTTTTTATAACTTTATTTTTGTTGTTATTTATTATTTTTTTATCAGGATTTTTTATGAAATCTAAAAAATCTTTTAGTTGATTATTTTTTTGTAAGAATTTTTCATAATTATTTTCTTTATTTTTTAAAAATTTGAGATGATTTATCTGTTCTTTGAAATCAATGTCTTTGAAGTCTTTATTACTTATATTGATTTTATTATAGCAATGATTAAGGTTGATTCCCATTTTTTCGAAATCATTAAATATATAATCTATCCTTCTTGCAACAACTGGTATTTCTGAAACCCACCCTTCTATATAACTCATACCGAAACCTTCTTTAACTGAAGTAGTTATTATGCAGTTTGTTATAGAAAAGAGATCTCGAAGGTTGTAAAGGTGTTTTTTACTTCTTTCTGATGAGGGAGATATTATGCTGTATCCGAAACCTATTACTGCTGGCGTTTTGTTTTCTCTTATATAGTCTTTGATGAGATTTGAATATTCCTTGTCTTCATCTGAATGAGCGTCAAGTGTTATTAAAAGTTGCCATTTATCTTCTTCTCTGTTAAGCAATTCTAATATTAATATTGTTTCGATTATATTTTTTCTTTTTATTATTTTCAAGGGGGAAAGAAGTATTTTTCTTTTTTTTTCAAATATATAATCATTTTTTTCTGCATATTCCTTTATTTTAGATTTTAGTCCCTTATTGAAAGGTTTTTGGGTAAGATATTCACAATCGATACAATTAGGGAAATAAAATACTTCTTTTATTCCTGCTTTTTCGAGTATTTTCTTATCCCTTAGATTTATAGTGCAATATGTTATGTTTTTTCCTACTGGATATGCTATTTCTTTTGCAAAATCAGGATTGTATTTTCCGGTACAATTATTCATCAGGTATTGTTGTCCAGGTCTTCCTTCTTCTGCAAAGTCATGTATTTGGAGTATTATGCTTATTTTTTTTGTTTTTATTTTTTCTTTTAATCTTTTTTTAAGGAAATCATCATGACCTTGAAAAGCAAGTGATATTAATTTTATAGCTCTTCCAAGATATGTATTTTTTGTAAGATTTATGTTATGACAATGCAATATTATGTTTTTATGTTTCTTTTTAATGAATATATTTATTAATTTTTCAGCGACTTTCTCAGCATATGCATCAAGTTCTTTTCTGGAATCAAATATTTTTTCATTGTAGTCAATGTCAGGCAAATCATATATTTTTACACCTTTTTCTTCATATTTGCCTTTATTAGAAGAGTATATGAAGTTTAAATCGTAATCAAGGTGCCTTTTTATTGTCTTATGGATATTTTCTATTACAAACTTAACTCCTGAACTTTTTGCGTGATTAAATATAGTGAAATAAGCAGTTTCTTGGTAATTTTCCATGTTGTTTAAATAATAGAAGAATTTATAAATCTTTTTTATTATATTTTAGGAATCCTTGTTGGGGTGTTAATTATGAATGTTGAAGAATGGTTTGAAAAAAATAAGTTTAAATGTGATAGTTTCAGAGATATAAATCGTCTTGTTAACCTTAAAAATGAACAGAACATCAAAATTTCTGTTGTAATACCTACTCTTAATGAAGGTGCTACTTTAGGTAATGTTATTAAACAAATAAAAGAACCGCTTATGGATGATAAAAAGCTTGTGGACGAGGTTATTGTAATAGATTCAGGTAGCACTGATGATACAAAGGAAGTTGCTGAAAGTGCTGGCGCTAAATTCGCTTATTCTAAAGATGTGCTGAAAAAACATGGTGAAATTAAAGGAAAAGGAGAGAACTTATGGAAATCGATTCATTATGCGAAAGGCGATATTGTTTGTTGGGTTGATGCCGATATTACTAATATCCATCCTCGTTTCGTATATGGTCTTATAGGCCCTTTACTTACGCATAAAAGACTTGGTTTTACCAAAGCTTTCTATCAGAGACCTATAAAAATAGGAAATCAGTATAGACCTTTGGGTGGAGGAAGAGTTACTGAATTGTTGATAAGGCCTTTATTTAATACTTTCTTTCCAAGATTGAGTGGTTTTATACAACCTTTATCAGGAGAGTTTGCTATGAAAAGAGAAATTGCTGAAAAGATACCATTTTTTACAGGTTATGGAGTTGAAACAGCTTCTTTAATAGATATACAGAAAAAGTTCGGGTTAAGAACCTGTGCGCAAGTTGATTTGAAAAAAAGAATACATAGAAATCAAACAATTGATTCATTAAGCAAAATGGCTTTTGGTATTTTAGGTGTTTTTTCTAAAAGAGCAAATACATTAGGGAAGTTAATTCTTGTAAGAAGTCTTAAACATAAGTTAAGAATTATTGTCAAGGAAGAAGGAGATTATAAGATTAAGGAACTTAAAATAACTGATAAACAAAGACCTCCTATGATTACAATACCTGAATATAGAAGAAAATTCAGGAAAGATCCTGAGTGGGTTTATAGATGAATTTTTATTCAACAATATGAATCCAGTTCCATCTGTCTTGATTTAGGAAAATCAAGATTACTTACTTTAACGCCTAATAGGCGTACTTTTTTATCTATTTTTATTTTTTCAAGAAGTTGCAACGAATGGTCTATTATATCTTTCTGCCTTGATGAGCGATAATTTAATGAGAAATCTCTTGTAATAGTAGAAAAATCTTCAAAACGCATTTTTATAGATATTGTCTTGAAAGTCCCTTTTTTTATATCTTCTACCACTTTATAAGATAGTTGAGATAAGTAGTTTCTACATGATTCCAGCTCTATGTCTTCTTTGAATGTGATTTCCCTGCTTGCAGACTTCCTTTTCCTTTCTTGATGATTAACTCCATCGTTATTATTACCTTTGGCTATTTCTTTTAGTTTAAGTATAGATTTTCCAAAATTTTCAATCAAAAAGAATGTATCAGATTCTGCAAGATCCCCTATTTTTTTAATACCATAGCTTATTAGTTTTCTGGAAGATTTTTTACCTATTCCAGGTATTTTGGATATCTTTAAAGGAGCAAGAAAAGATTTTACATCTCTGACTATCGTAGTTCCTGCTGGTTTTCTGTAATCTGAAGCTATTTTTGAGATATATCTTGAACATGATATTCCTATCGAACAAGTAAGTCCTGTTTCTTTTAAGACTTCTTTTTTTATTTTTCTGGCTGCTTCCTGTAATGTAAGACATTCTTTTGAAAATTCAGTTATATCAAGATATGCTTCATCAATGGATACTTGTTCAAATGCTAAAGCAAAAATACTTAGTGCATTCATTGCTTTTTCAGACATATTTTTATAGTATATTGAATCAGGTCTTTTGTATTTTGCAGAAGGACATAGTTGATGAGCTTTGCTTATTGGCATTGCACTGTGAACACCATATTTTCTTGCTTCATAATTAGCAGTGCTTACTACACCTCTGCAATCTTCAGGTAATGCTCCTATTATAAGTGGTTTTCCTTTGAGTGAAGGATCTTTTTTTTCTTCACATGCTGCAAAAAAGCAATCCATATCAACATGAGCAATGACTTTTTCCATAATTTTCTATTGCTATTTTCTTTTTATAAATATATTTCCGGCGTTTGTCCAGTGGTCGTGTTTATTATTTTTTATATAGTTTAATTATATTTAAGTGATAAGTCAGGATAAATGTTTCTGATATTCTTATTTGGTTCCTAATGATGAATCATTTTTTTAGAAAATAAAAATGTTTAATGTGATTGATTTTAAAGTTAAATATATTTTGTTCGGAATAAATTGCAAAGCTCAGAATATTATTAATCCTATAAAAAAAGAAAAAAGGTTACAAACAAAGGATATAAATATTGATTTTTTAAAATTTAATTGTAAGATTTGGTTATAGATTAATGCTTCAAATAAAAAAATAAATATTTCTCCAAAATAGATATAATAATTAGACAATATATAAGGAGATAAAACAAACCAAAGATAAGGTAGAGTTGAAGCAGAAGCAAAAAAACCAACAAAGATTATTTTTTTAACAGAAATTTTTTTGTTTCTGTAAATAAATCTTATTATAAAAAATAGAACCGGAATTTCGATAATTAATGTTACTAGTAATGAAATTAAAAATTTTGTTTGATACAACATTTTTATTCACAGCTTCCATTAAATAATGTCTTAAAAAAACATCCTATTTTACTCCAAAATCCTCGAGTTTCAGGGGTTGGATCCGGAATATCTTCCTTTTTCCATTCAGCATTGTCTAAATTGAATCTCAATTCACAGACTTTTTCTATAGGACGACCTTTTTCATTGGTTCTTGAATCATTGATTTCATCTAACCAATTACACTTAGTAGGTATTTCTGAAATATTTGTTATAATAAAATTCTTTCCATCAGAAGTTTTTCCCTCTAATTTATAATAATCTATATGTACATAATTCCTATAATAATTTTCATAAATTTTATCTCCATAATTGTTGTAATTTGCTGAAAAAGAGTATACTACTTCAGGAGTATAAGTTCCTTGTTCTTTTTCAACAGGAGGTCCGATGGGATAGCTATATCCATAACCTTTAACAGTAAATTCTATATTTTCATTGTATGCTTGCCCATTTTTTTCAAAATAAACATTTGTTACAGTTGGAAAAATCGTATCTGCAATTGCTGTGGGAAAAACCAAAAGTGCAAACATCAACATTAAAATAAAGACTAGTTTTTGTTTCATATTTATATGTATGATAAAATAGTTATTAATAAATTTTTCCTTTGATAGCCAGTAGATGACCAAATCCTATAAAATTTATTTGATTTTCATGTAACAAAGTCATTTTAAGTAGATTTTTAATTAATATTTATACTTATAATATATATTT
>JBNJGI010000005.1:0-54020 GCA_051819685.1 Nanobdellota archaeon
TTATATGCTTCTAGATTTATAAAGTTAACGAAGGGTTTGAAATAATCAAATAAACATACTATAAAAACTTAAATTAAATTTTTTTAATTATTTCAATTAATTCAGCATGTGAAATATCAGTCTTCAAAGCAGTTTCACAATAACTTGTCCTTTTTACATCAAAACCTTTTGAATTTATTTTTTCAATCAACTTTTTATAAGAAAATACAGGTCTTTTAACAAGAGCGCATAACTCATGTGGATCTGCAAAGTATTCTAAAGAATCAAGGATTGCATCATTTTTTATTCTTTCTGAAAATTTATCATCAAAAATTTCTAAAAGTTTTTTGTCTTGTAAGTTTCCTTTCCATAAAGGCCCTATAGCTTCAGCGTTTGATGAATCGCTGAACATATGATATCGGTCTGCTTTCATATGAGTATGCATTTTAGCTATTTTATTGCATTTTTCATTACTATGATAACATTTGAAGTATATTCGCATGTAATGATCTTTTGCGAAACTCATCACAGGTATCAAAGCTTTACTGTATATCATAGCCATCTGCTGTATTTTTTTTGCCAATATTCTTAAGCCAATTTCGTGTCTTGCTGCATAGTTAAAAGATTTTGAATTATATCTTCTTGAAGTTACTTTAGGATATGTTCCACAAAGAGCAGCAGTGTCTGTATTTGTAATAGCTAAAATACCTTCATGCCTTAAAGCTTTGCAAGCACAATCTACGAATTTCACACTTGATCCGAAAGGATCAATATCTATGTAATCGAATTTACCTTCAGAAAGTATAAAATGATTCGCTTCTTTCTTTGATATGTTTTTGCAAAATTTTCCTTGTTTTTCTTTAATTTTTTTTTCATTTATCGACATATTTTCATTTATTATATCTATAGCTTTCTGGCTGAAATCGTTGAAATATACATCACAAGGATGGTTTAAAAGAAACCTAATCCCTCTTATACCACTTCCTGCTAAAGGAAGAGCTATACGAGGTTTTTTATCATTAAAATAATATTTAAGTATATCAACACTAGTGTCACGATTATATTTCATCTTAGGATTATAGAAAAATTCCAGTTTTTTAGACACTTTATCTTCTACATCAGCTACTATTTCTGCTTTTCCTTCTTTAATTTTTTCAAAAACCATTTATCGATTAAAGAATTCATCTTTAGACATTCTTATATCTTCACCTTTTATAGTAATTCTACCACAATTTTTAGCTATAAGCAAAGATTTTTCACTTATTTTTATTCCTTTAGATATTATCGCTCTTGTTAGTTCATCAGTAGCATCATTACTAATCCTCAGATTTGTGTTTTCCTGCATCAACCTTTTTACAGGTAAAAGAGGTACTATCATCTTTGATTTTTTTTTCATTTTATAAAGCCAATAACCTTATTATAATTATCATAATAATAAGTAAGGTAAAGATTATAACATATGTTTTTTCTTTAAATGTTTTTCCCAGAATTTCTGTTTTTAACACTATATATAAGAATTTTTTAGATGACTGGATAATATAGAAAAATGTTGCTGTTATAAATAATAATCCAAGTTTCAGTATATCTTTAAAGGACAATTTATTTCCTTTCAGACCCTTCAAACAGAGAATTTTTTCAGAATAATTGCTGTACTTTAAAAACTCTGTTTTTTTATTTCCAAATTCAATATATCTCCTATCGTAAATCAAATTGAAAATTTATCCCATTGCTAAATCCATGTTTTGGACTTCAGAACTTTGAACACCTTCAATTTTTCCCATCTCTTCTGCAATTGCATCAAAGTCGTTATCATCTGAAACTTCATACATTGCCATTATCAGAAGTTGTTTGAGACCGAAAGCTACAGGTTCAATTTTTGCCTGTATCTGACCTTTAGCACCTTTTTCTTTTACCATTTCAAGTGCTTTTTCTTTAATCTTTTCAAGATCTATCTCCGGACTATCCGGCATTATTTTGAATGTTACAACTGCGTTAGCCATTTTAAATCAAGGTCCTGTAAAACCACAGTTAGGGCATTCATAAGATGCGAATTTTTGTCTTGCTTCACGAGATCTTACTATTTCATTCCCACATTTAGGACAAGGGAATACTACACTTCCTTCGTCATTAGAAATGCTTCTTTTTGTGGATATACATTTTTTTTCAACCATATTTAACAGGGCAAATTCATCCCTTTTTAAAGGTTTTGATAGCTTTAAGATATGTGCCTGATAAAAATATAATTTCATTGAGTAAAAAGGTAATTAGATGTTTGAATTCTTAGTCTTGAAAAAAAATATTATCATAATCATTAAACCTAATGAAAAAACCTCTATAATATATAAATAAATATTAATTACAGTAAAAGGATTTATGTTGTATATCATGACATTCTTTATCATTGATTCTATTAAAACAAAAGGATTCATTTTTGCAAATGTATATATTCCCTGAGCCATGAGTTCAAGAGGTATTACTGTTCCTGAAAGCATGAATAATAAGATACACAATATAATTCCTGTTACAACAAAACTGTCCTGCGAATGTAATATATTAGCGAGTAGAAGGCCTAATAATGAAAAAAGTACAGAGGCCATTAAGAATATTAAGATTAGGAAAGAAAATTTTTCTATACCACTTACATTAAAGAACATTTTTGCGATTAATGTTATTATTATACTTTGTAGCGAACTTATTATCAAAACAGTTATCAATATACCTATCAAAAGAAGATTATTATTAGGAGGAAGGATTATATTTCTGAAAAAAGAAGGTGATTTTCTTTCTTTTATAATCATTAGTCCGCTCAATAACATTGAAGTAAATAGAATAACCATTATCAAAAGACCGGGGAAAAAATAATCTAATTGGTTTTTGGATTGATTTATATGATGAAAATTAGTTGAAAAGGGATCAGCAAGTGTTGTTGTGTTTACTTCACTTAATGAAGATACTTTAGATGAAAATTTATTTATCTTTTCTTTGATTATATCGATGTCCTGAATATTTTTATCAATTGTGTTCTGGATATTAGAAATATTATTGAATGATTTTTCTTTGAAATTTTTGAAATTTTCCGATTTTTTATTTATTGCATCTATCAATTCTTCGATTTCATCGTTTGCACTTTCAGCATCATTCACCATTTCTTCTGCTTTTTCAAGAACTTGCTCCATTTCATCTTTATAGTAGTAAAGATCGACTAGAGAACTATTGATCATTCTTTCAGCATTTTCCAATGTTTTTATGCTTTCATCAAGATCTTTTGTATTCTGCATGATAGCTTTCCTTAAAGTATATAATGCCGAACAAGTCTCATCATACCCTTCAGGTATTTCGGGATTATCTAAATCCATATATATGTAATCTTTACCACTACAATTATTTAATTCCCATGATTCATCGATTGATTGGATATATCTGTCCCTTTCTTTTTTCTTTTCCTGTAAGTCCTTTTTGTTTTCAGTTATATTTTCTCTGGTTTCTATAAGTTTTTTCCGGTTTTTCTCATATTGTTCATCAAGTTCTTCTTCATAATCATCTATGTCTTCATCTGCTTCTTCAATATCTTCAGAAAAATCTTCATCATAATTTACTTCAACAGAAAAATTACCAATACCTTCTTTTATGCTTTTCAGCTTCAAAGGTATGTTCTTGATTTGTTTTTTTATGTTTTCAATGGAAGAAGATTGATCATCCATATTATTTGATGCTTGTATCAGTTGTGTAAATACATCTTGGATCATTGAAACGCTTGCTTCTGTAGAAGCGCTACTGAATTTGCCAGAAATCATATCTAATATTGCATATGCAAGGTTGGCTTTTGATATGTCAATGTACATATCAGTGCTTTCACCTTTTCCATTATATTTTATACACATTTCGTATTTTCCTTCTTTTACATTATCAATACAGCTATTTTCATCGAGCATTTTATAAAAATTCAATCCGGAAGTTCCTGAAAGAACACTATATAAATCAGATGAATTGTCTTCTGCAATAAGACCGATATCAACATTGGAATAAGAATCAGTAACTCCAAGCCCCATAAAAAAGATAAGTATAAGTGGAGAAAGCAAAACTATCGTAGTAGAAGTTTTAGACCTTGAAAGTGATAAGAAATTTTTCTTTATAATAGCTGATAATTCTCTTATCATTTTGATTTACCTCCTAAAGCATTCTTGAAAACGTAGTTCATATCAGGTTTTTCCACTTCTATTTCAAGAAGTTCCTCACCGCATTCTTCAAGAGCTTTGTTAAGAGATTTTATAGAATCAGGAAGAGATTTTGAAATAAGAATCATATTTTGATCTATATTATACCTGTCTATGCAATGGTTCTTGTCTGATAATATTTTTATAATTTCCCTATAATTACCAGGAGATGATTTAATAACTAATTGAGTCTCATCCATGAATTTTCTTTTTAAGCTACCAGGGTGACCTTCTTCTATTATTTTCCCTTCCTCAAGAAGTAAAACATTATCACATAATTCTTCAATTTCATCCATCATATGACTTGAAAGGAGTATTGTAACTCCTTCTTTATTCAAAGATCTTATTTTTTCACATATATTTTTTCTTGCAATAGGATCAAGTCCTGCTGTAAGTTCATCAAGTATTAATATTTTTGGGGAATTGATTAAAGCTATAGCCAGATCAAGTCTTCTTGACATCCCTCCGGATAATTTTTCTGCTATTAAGTTTTTTGCTTTTTCAAGACCTACAAATTCAAGAAGATTTTCAGTTTTATCAATTAACTTTTTTTTCTTTATATTAAACATGCTTCCAAAATAAATCATGTTCTCTTTAACAGTAAGTTCCTTGTAAAAACAGTTGTTCTGAGTTGCAAATCCTATATTTTTTTTTATATTTTCAACAGTAGCATAAACTTCACCTTCATCATAATTATAATAATCAACTATTATTTTAAGAAGTGTGGTTTTTCCTGAACCTGATTTTCCGACGATACCTGTGATTTTTCCTGTCTTGATATTCATAGATATTTTATCAAGCACTTTCTTAGATCCGAAACTTTTACTTACCTCTTTTAATTCTAAAGCATGCATAATATTTAATCTCTTTTTATTTTTAAATATGTTTCGAATATAAGACACAATCACAAAAGTGAGTGATATTGCGAATAACAATTCGACCTTCGGGCAAAATTAATTGAATTTATGCTCCTGTAAGTCGTTTTACTCCTTACCACAAATTCAAGCTTTACTTCAAGCCAATACAATCACTCATTTTTTGATAATTTTTTCTGTTTCTTTTGCTATCATAAGCTCTTCATTAGTTGGCATGACATATATATCAACTCCAGAATCTTCTGATGAAATAATTTTATCTTCACCTATCCAGGATTTTTTATTTGTTTCTTTGTTTATTTTTATGTTAAAATGATAAAGTCTTGAACATACTTTTTCTCTTAGATAAAATGCTCCTTGACCTACTCCTGCTGTAAATACTAAGACATCGAGTTTACCCATTTGGGCATAATATGATCCTATGTATTGTATTAATCTTTCTGAGTATATATCTATTGCTTCCCTGCATTTTTCATCTTCTGATGATTTAGAATATACATCTCTCATATCAGATAGTCCTGTTAATCCTTTAAGACCGCTTTCTTTATTTAAAGCCAATATTATATCAAAAGGATCCCCGCCATCCATCTTGTTTAATAAAGATATTATTTCAGGATCAACATCTCCCGAACGAGTTCCCATAACAAGACCTGGTAAAGGTGTTAATCCCATCGATGTATTGTAAGATACACCTTCTTTTATTGAGCATATACTTGCTCCATTACCTAGATGACATATTATTGCATTTACTTGACTACCATATTTTTTTTTCAGTTTTTCATTAATATATTTATAACTTGTACCATGGAAACCATATTTCCTTATACCAAATCTATTTGTATATTCTTTATTTATGGCGTATTTATAATTTTCAGAAGGAATTGTTTGGTGAAATGCTGTATCAAATACCGCTACTTGTGGAACATTAAGATTTTTCATTACTGCTTCTATACCTTTAAGGTTAGGAGGATTGTGTAAAGGCGCAAGAGAGGACTTACTTTCAATCTCTTTTTTTACATTTTCATCAATCAAAACTGAATCTGAATAAGTGCTTCCTCCATGTACTACACGATGTCCTACTGCGTCTATTATTTCAGTGTTTATTTTAGAGAATATATATTGAAGTGCTTCTGAATGATTGTTCATTTTTACTTTTTCTTCATCTTCTTCTATTTTTGCTTTACAATTATCAAGACCGATTCCATCTATATGTCCTTTTATTATTGCTTTTTCTTCATCGTTATCTATTATTTGAAATTTTACTGATGAACTTCCCGAGTTTATGACCAATACTTTCATTTTCTTTCACCTTTTTGTGTTTCTATAACAGTTATTGCAGTTACATCAACTATATCCTGAACAGAACAACCTCTGCTCAGATCATTGACTGGTTTATTTAAACCTTGTACTATAGGTCCTATTGCTTTTGCTTTCGCCATCCTGTTTACAAGTTTGTAGCCTATATTACCTGAATTCAGATCAGGAAATATAAGAACATTAGCATCACCTTTTATAGGGGAATCAGGACATTTTTTATGGTTTATCTCCGGAATGATAGCTGCATCCAGCTGAAGTTCACCATCTATTATAAGATCTTTCCTTTTTTCTTTCACGATAGATACTGAATTTTTTATTTTTTCAAGCTTTTCATGCTGAGCGCTTCCTTTTGTTGAAAATGACAGCATAGCTATTTTAGGGTCTATACCAAATTGTTTTGCTGAGTCTGCAGTAGAAATGGCTATCTCGCTCAATTGATTTTCATCAGGATCTATTACAAATGCACAATCTGCAAAAAAATATGCTTTTCTTTCGTTATTGTCTTGAGGGTCTAGTTTTTCATCAAGTTCCATTAAAAAATAGCTTGATGCTGTTTTTATGCCTTCTTTGGTTTTTATAATCTCCAAAGCTGGTTTAAGAGTATCGGAAGTAGGACATACAGCCCCTGCAATCATACCATCAACTTCACCATTATAAAGCATCATTACAGCATAATAATTATCTTTTTGTAATTTTTCTTTGGCTTGCTCTAATGTTATACCTTTATGTTTTCTTAATTCATAATATTGTTTTGCATATTCTTCAAGTCTGTCTTTATCTAATATTTCTACTCCTTGAGGTATTTCGTTTATTAAAGTATCATCATTTTTTAATAATACAGGATAGGCAATACCTTTTTCTGAAATTTCCTTGACTGCTTTTATAATCCTTTCGTCTTGTGTTTCAGGGAATATTATTTTTTTAGGATTGTATTTTGATTTTTCTATTATTTTTTGCATTATTGTCATTTTATATATTATTTTTTTAAAGTGTTTATATTTTTTATCATTTAGAGGCACAATCAAAAAAGTGAGTGATATTGCGAATAAATGTTCGTTCCTCCGAGCGAACTTGTTTGAATTTACGCTCCTGTAAGTCGTGTTACTCCTTATCGTAAATTCAAAAATTACTTCAAGGCAATATTATCACTTATTTTGTTGCATGTGCCCGTTTAGGGAATTATAGAATTTTTAGTTGAATTTAAAATAAACGAACAAAGTGAAGCTCATTATCTGCTAAATTCAATTTAATTTATCCAGAAAAAAAAGAATTGTAGCCCGTTTTTGATAATTTTCAATAAATAAAGATTATTAATTGGAGATAATGAGAAAACAAAAATACTTAAAAATAAGTAGATCACTTTTATTTTATGGACAATGAAATATTGAGGTGGGCTAAATTATACATCAAACAAAGAGATGTACTTAAAAAAGAAATTTCTGAAATAGAAGATAATGGTGATAATGAATTTATAGTCAAAAAAAAAGATAGTAATGATTTTTCCTGTTTCGCATCAAAAGAAATAGATGTTGGTTTGATTAAAGATAAAGAAGATTTTTGGTATGTAACACAAAATAAGAAAAAAAATATAGACATATTAAACAATAATTGGAATTTGTTCCTTAAAAAAAATGGCAAGGTTGTTTTTATTGATTTACAGACAGGATTTAAGTGGATTATCAATATAAAAGCACATTCTATGATAATAAAAGATGATGAACAGCTTAAAAAATCACTTCAGGCTATGTATAAAAACAGTAAATCTGAATGATTATAATAATAAGTGTTTAATTATCTGCGCAATATACAATACTCTTTATTTATGTTTTGACCTTAAGATTTATAACTATAAACTAATAAATCAAAAGGCAATATAATCACTTATTTTTTTGTATGTGCCATTTTGCCGAAATCTTTAAAAAGCAAGTAAAAAATATGTTTATTTAAAATGAGATATGTAATTATTTTGATTTTGATGGTTTTACTCATGCCTTTGGCTCATGCAGGGTTATGCCAGGAAGTGATTTCTGAAAGTGGTATTAAAGAAGGATATAAGGTTCCTAAATTTATTCCTTACGGTAATGAAGTGATGAATGTTTATGGTCCTGATAAAGAGGCTTTAGGGCATATTGTTACTGAAAAGCATAAGGTAAAATCTTTTGGATGTTCTTTAACTAATAATCCTACTTACAATGTTTATATAAAAGATGAGAATGTTGTAGAAGAAATTATTGACTCAGATAACCGTTTAAAAGAGCTAAATAAAAATTTGGGAAAAGATATTAAAATTAAGGGAAAGAATATTATGAAGAATGTAAAGACTGGATTCTCAAAAATTATAATGAATGTAATGAGCTGGTTCAGTTAAGATAGTATATATATTTTTTATTCTTTTTCTTCTTTAACTTCGTCCTGAGCTATTTTAGTACATGAAACAACTTTATCCTGATTAGAAACTTTCATAATTCTTACACCTTGTGTATTTCTTCCTACTTTGGACACCTCACTTGCTCTTGTCCTTATTACTATCCCTTCTTTAGATATAAGCATAACTTCATCATCTTCATCAACATTTAAGATACCTGAAACTTTACCATTTCTTGAAGAAGTTTTTATATTTATAACCCCTTTACCTCCTCTTTTTATTAGTCTATAATCAGAAGAGGGTGTTCTTTTTCCGAATCCGTTTTCAGTTATTGTCAATATGTCTTTTCCAGTTTGGACAACAATTGCTCCTATAACTTTATCATTTTTTAAACTTATACCTCTTACGCCCCTTGTAACTCTTCCTGAAACCCTTACATCATTTTCATCAAACCTGCTAGCTAAGCCATTGCTTGTAGCTATGACGATTTCTTTATTTCCATCGGTCATCATAGCTTTGATAAGTTCATCATCCTCATCTAAAATAACTCCCTTAACTCCACCTTGCCTTGGTCTTGAATAATCTTTTAGTAATGATTTTTTAATAATACCTTTTCTTGTTACAAGAACAAGATTTTTCCCTTCTTTAAATTCACTGACAGGAATAATTGTAGCTACTTGTTCACCTTTAGATGTTTCTAAAGGTAAAAGATTAATTATTGCTTTTCCTTTGGATTGTCTTGAACCTTCAGGTATGTTGTAAACTTTTATCCAATGCACTTTTCCAAAATTAGTAAAACAAAGTAAATAATCATGAGTACTTGCTACAAACATGTTTTCTACGAAATCTTCATCTTTCATTCCAGTGCCTATGACTCCTTTACCACCTCTTCCTTGAGAACGATAAGTATTAAGAGGCATCCTTTTTATATAACCTGAATGAGTTACAGTAACTACATTTTCCTCTTTTTCTATAAGGTCTTCCATGTTTATATCTTCTTCAATACCTTCAATTATCTGTGTTCTTCTATCATTAGAATATTTTTCTATGATTTCTTTAGATTCTTTTACAATGATATCTCTTTTTCTTTTTTCAGAAGAAAGGATTTCTTTAAGATCTTTAATAGTTTCAACGAGATTATCATAATCTTTAATTATCTTATCTCTTTCCATTGATGTGAGTCTTTGAAGTTTCATGTCAAGAATTGCTTGTGCCTGAATTTCATCAATTTCAAAATTTGATTTAAGTGATTCTTTTGCGAGTCTTGTTGAATTGGATTCTTTAACGATTTTTACAGTTTTATCTATGTTTTCTATAGCTACTTTAAGACCTAATAATATATGGGCTTGTTTTTCGGCTTTATCAAGCTCAAACTGAGTCCTTTTTGTAATTACATCCAATCTATGTTTAAGAAAATGATTAAGTATTTCTCTTAAAGTGAGTGTTTTAGGAATGTTATCTACAAGACATAGCATATTCATACCAATTGTTGTTTGTAATCTTGTATGCTTGAATAATTGATTTAATATTATATCTTCACTCGCATCTTTCTTAAGTTCTATAGATATCCTCATACCTTCCCTATCAGATTCATCTCTCACATCAGATATCCCTTCTATTACTTTATTCTTGACACAATCGGCAATTTCTACTATTATATCTGCTTTTCCTGTCATATAAGGTATCTCATCTACAATAATACTTATTTTATTAGCTTTATTTTCTATGTGTGTTTTAGCTCTTACTTTGAACTTTCCTTTACCTGTCTTTTGAGCGAGATCTATCCCTTTGCTTCCAAGAATCAACCCACCGGTCGGAAAATCAGGTCCTTTAACCTTTTCCATTATTTCTGAATCTTCAATTTCAGGATTCTCAACCAGACTTATAAATGCATCAAGTATTTCTGAAAGATTATGTGGAGGAATGTTCGTGGCCATCCCGACTGCAATACCTGTTGTCCCATTTGATAGTAAAAGTGGTATTTTGGAAGGAAGAACTATTGGTTCTTTTTCAGAACCATCAAAATTATCCACCATATTCACAGTATTTTTATCTATATCTGCAAGTATATCTTCGGTTATTTTGGTCATCCTAGCTTCTGTATACCTCATAGCAGCAGGTCCGTCACCATCAATACTTCCGAAATTACCTTGCCCATCAACCAAAGTGTAACGCATTGAGAAACTTTGAGCCATTCTTACTAAAGAATCATATACAGCAGAATCACCATGAGGATGATACTTACCTAAAACTTCACCGACGATACGAGCACATTTCTTATATGGTTTATTTTTTGTTAATCCTAATCCATGCATACCATATAATATTCTTCTGTGAACCGGTTTAAGACCATCTTTAACATCAGGAAGAGCTCTTGAAACTATAACACTCATTGCATAATCAAGATATGATTTTTTCATCTCATCCTCTACATTGTTCTTGACTATATTACCTTGAAAATTATCTATTCCTTCCTTTTCAGAATTATCCTTAAAATGCCTTTCTTCATCGTTATTAACGCTCATTATTTAACGCAAAATAACCCCCTTTTTATACTTTGCGGTGTAGTGACACACTCACAAAAGTGAATGATGTTCCGAATCAGTGTTCAGTCTTCTAAGAGAATAGATTGGAATTGCTCTTTTGTAAATCTTTCCACTCTTTACCGCAAATCCTGAAAATTGCTTTAAAACAAAATTATCACTAATTATTTTTATGTAAAGGAATAGTTTTTAAGAGGTAAATAACATATTTTCCAATAATAGATTAAATTTTGCATATATGCCGAAAATTATCCGATTTTTTCTTGAATCATCATATAAAAAAACAAATATTCTAGCATTTATGTTTTTTGAAATTATGTTTTCATTAGCTATAGGAATTTTTGCAGGTATTTTCACAGGTCTTATACCAGGTATACATATCAATCTTTTATCAACTTTCCTCGTATCTGTATCACCAGCACTTCTCCAACATTTGCAGCCTTTGTCATTAGCTTGTTTTATCATATCTATGTCAACAACTCATTCATTCATGGATGTAATACCTTCTACTTTTTTAGGTGCACCTGACCCTAGTAAAGTGTTGATGGCATTGCCAGCACATAAGATGTTGCTAAAAGGAAAAGCTTATGAAGCTATAAGACTTACAGTAATTGGAAGTTTAGGATGTCTTATTTTTGCAGTTTTATTTTCCCCTATTATGTATATATTTCTGATAAAATTATATCATATAATAGAGAATTATCTTTTCTGGATATTATTATCTGCGATAATTTTTATGATAATAAAGGATAAGAAAGTATTATTGAATCTTTCATTTTTTGTTTTATCGGGAGCTTTAGGTATGATTGCATTAAATTACAGCCCCATTAAAGATCCTTTATTCCCTATGCTTTCAGGACTTTTCGGTACAAGCATTCTTATAAACAGTCTGATGGATAAAATCAACATACCTGTGCAAAAATATGATTTTGACAAGTCTAATGAGAAATTTATATCATTGATAGGAGGATTTCTTGCAGGAATGTTGACAAGTTTTATGCCTGGCTTAGGTTCCAGCCAAGGGGCAGCAATTTCTCAAGGGGCTTTAAGAAGAATATCTGAAAAAGGATTTCTTATAATAATTGGAGGAATAAACACGACTAATTTTGTTCTTTCTATTATTACATATTTTTCTATGCAGAAAGCAAGGAACGGGAGCATAATTGCTGTTTCAGAAATTATACCTGAATTTGATTTTTTTGTTGTTATTGTTTTTATGTCAACAGCTTTATTTGCAGGAAGCGTTTCTGTATTTGTTTGCCTGAAAATTTCAAAAATATTCGGGATATTTATACAAAAAATTAATTATCAATTTACAATAATAATAGTATTAATTATCATAAGTTCAGCTATATTATTTTTTTCTAATGTTAGCGGATTTCTTTTGTATATAACATCAACGAGTTTGGGTATAATATCAATTAAATCTAATGTTGCTAAAAACCATCTTATGGGTTGTCTCCTATTACCAATACTGATATATTTCATCCCTTTTTAGAATTTACATTGTCAAAAAGGAAGGTAACATCGGAGCTATAAATGGATAAATGAAAGGAGCAGCTGCTATTATAGCACCAACAATTAATGCATGAGGAAGTTTTTCACCAACATTGCTATGACCTCCACTAACTATTGAAGCAGCTGATTTAACTTTTAATGTAGCTATAAGACCAATTAATATAGGTATTGAAACTTTAGAGACTAAAGGATTGTTGAAAAAACCAACATATTGAGCCAGATAATTACCAGCGACAATTGCATTCATAGATATATAAGTAAATATTATACATGTAGGGACTGCGTGCAAGCCATGACTTAAAGGATGCATTCCACCTTCGTCACCCATTACAAAGAATATTTCTACAAGACTCACAAGTATACCTATTACTGCCGGAGCCACGAATAAAAAACTTGTCACCTCTTCCATAATTATGGTTATCGAATTACTAATATTTAAATATTACTATTAAATCAATATAATTGATGATAATAGATGAAAAAATGAAAAAATATTGTTGTTTAGGTATTGAGAGCACTGCACATACATTCGGTGCTTCTGTTATTAAAGATGGAACGGTTTTAAGTAATGAAATTAATGGCTTCACTACAGAAAAAGGAGGGATGGTCCCGTATGAGGTTGCTGATCACCATATGAACTGTTGTGATAAGATTATTAAAAAAGCTCTTGATAAAGCAGGTATAAAAATAGATGATATAAATTTAATAGCTTTTTCTAGGTCACCAGGTCTTGGGCCTATGTTAAGAATAGGGGCTATGGCTGCAAGATCTTTATCATTATTGTATAATATACCTATAATAGGCGTGAACCATTGTGTTGCACATCTTGAGATTGGTAGATTTCTTACTAAAGCAAAAAACCCAGTTCTGCTTTATGCATCGGGTGCCAATACGCAAATTATCGGTTATGAATCTGGTAAATATAGAATTTTTGGAGAGACTTTAGATATTGGTATAGGGAATTTTCTTGATCAGTTTGCAAGGAATTTAAATCTCGGATTCCCAGGAGGCCCTAAAATAGGAGAACTTGCTTGTAAATACAGAGAAAATAAGAAACCTAAATATGTAGAACTCCCATATACTGTAAAAGGGATGGATATGGGATTTGGAGGTATATTGACTAATGTAAAGCAAAAATTTGATTCAGGTAATTATTCTAAAGAGCAGTTGTGTTATTCGGTAGAAGAGACCGTATATGCTATTTTATGTGAAGTGAGTGAAAGAGCATTAGCTCATTGTAATAAAAAAGAACTTCTTTTAGGAGGAGGTGTTGCTTGCTCTCCAAGACTTAAAGAAATGGCTGAAAAAATGTGTAAAGAAAGAGGTGCAGAATGTTATACTCTGGAAAACCAATATAATATAGATAATGCAGCTATGATAGCATGGACAGGAATTTTGATGCATAATTCCGGTGTAAGACACAATGCAAAAAAAATAGGGATTGATCCTTATGAAAGAACTGATGATATTGATGTGAAATGGAGATGAAATTTATTTATTATTTAAGGCCGATTCTTCTGAGTATTGAAGTGAAAATACTTTCATCATATTCAGGTTCATATTTTTCTCCAATAATGTTCGCTGCAAATTTTTTATAAGCTATAGTTGCAGGTGTAGTAAAATCAGCATAAACTACAGGATATTTTTTGTATTGGGAAATTTTTATATTTTCATCATATGGTATTTCTCCTATAATATTTTCTTCCATAAAACTTTCAAGCCCATCTGTATTGCACTCATAATCTTTTTTTCTTACATGTGTTATTAAGATACCTATTATTTCAACTCCTCGTTCTTTGCATATCCTTTTTGTTTTAAGAGCATCAGTTATAGAAGAAACTTCAGGTGTTGTAACAATTACCGCTTTATCAAGAGTATCGATTATATCTAATAATTCCTGATTTACACCCGGTCCTGAATCTATGATGACAGCTTCAGTCTTTCCTCTTAGGCTTTCAATAATATCTTTCAGTTTTCTGGAATGTTTTTCATTTAATTCATCATATAATATAGAACCCGGTATTACATTAATCCCGGAGGGATGAACATATATAGCATCTTCTATACCATGAGAACCTTTAAGAGAATTGTGTAATGTAGCACCAACTTTCGTTATACCTAACATAAGACCTACATTTGGTTTTGTATAGTTTCCATCGACAACAATTGTCTCTCTTCCGAACTGTTGAAGGGCTGATGACAGATTTACAGCAGTTGTTGTTTTGCCTACACCCCCTTTCGCTGAAAGAACTCCTATAAAAGTAGTCCTGAATTGCTTATCTTGTTCCATATCAGATAATATCCTCTATATCTTTTTTGGGTTTTGAACTTTCTTGTGATTGGTTTTGCTCTTGAGATTGCTGTTGCGACTGTTGTTGAATATCCACACCCAGTTCTTTTAGAGCTTCAATATGTGCATTGAGTATCTGTTCGACATTGTTAATCATTTTTGAAAGTTCTTCTCTTTCTTTTGCTAGTGTCGATAAACAACCTTTATGAAAACCTATCTGTTCTTCTTTTGAAACATTATTCTGTTCGTTTGCCATTTTATCCTTTAATAGATAATGGTATTTATAAAGTTTATTTTAGACTGGCACATTCATAAAAATAAATGATATTATGAATCAATTTTCATACCCCTGGGTGAACTTGATTTAATTTAAGCTTCTATAAGTCGTTTTACTCCTTATCGCAAATTCAAAAACTACTTTAAGGCAATATTATCACTCATTTTGTTGCATGTGCCGATTGTAATTTTATATTGCCTTGCAGAAAACCCAGAAATTTGGCTAGACTAATTCTGTCAAATTTCGTAATAGTTAAACCATTAGTGTTTAATTATCCTGCGCAATATAAAAATATATTTTAATATCTTTTAATGATTATATTTGAATACCGTTTGGTTACGAAAAATTTTTATAATAATAGTAATATATATTATTTAAAAATCACAAGTTATAGTTTTTAAAATAAAAAAAGAGGTAAAAAATGAAAAAAAAGTTAGTGAAAAAGGTAGATCCGTTTATTTGTTATAATGGAGAAATGATTGATTCAGTTAAAAATTTAGCTCTTTCATTGGAAAATATGGAGTATGAGACATTTCAGCACCATGTAAATAAAGAAAAAAATGATTTTTCCACATGGATATCAGGAGCTGTAAAGGATAAGAAATTAGCGTCTTTGATAAGAGATATTAAAGAACAACCACAGATGAAAAATCAAATAATGAAATATATATTACTTAATATATAAATTATATTGCTTTTACAATAGTTAAATTTTTAAAGTTGTTTAAAAAAAACATCTATATAAAATTTTATAATTACAGATGTAATGAGAAAGGAAAATAATGAACGTACTAATGCTCGGATGGGAATTTCCTCCTTATAATTCAGGAGGACTTGGTGTGGCCTGTGAAGGGCTGGCTAAAAGTTTTATCAAGAATGGTATGAATGTTACATTTGTCATGCCAAAAGCTCCAAAAGATGCTAAATGCGATTTTCTTAAATTAATGAATGCATCAAATTATAGTTCCGAAGATGAGATATCTAATTCTGAAAAAATAAGGATAAAAAAGGTTAATTCTTTGATAAAGCCTTACATGACTTCTGAAGAGTATGATGAAAATATTGAGAAAATAAAAAATAGTAAAAATGTGAACAGATTTATGTCTGAAGAAGAGAATTTTGATTCATTGGATGATCAGTATGGAAAAGATCTTTTTGAAGAAGTTTACAGATATGCTATAAGAGTAGGTATTATCGCTAAAAATGAAGATTTTGATGTAATACATGGTCACGATTGGATGACTTTCCAGGCAGGAGTGAGAGCAAAAGAGGCTTCAGGCAAGCCTTTTGTAATACATATACATAATACAGCTTTCGACAGGAGTGGAGGAAACCCTAACCCTGCTGAATACCAAATTGAGAAAGAAGGTTTCGAAAAAGCAGATAAAATAATAGCTATAAGCGAACTTGTAAAAAACAGGCTTGTTAATAGTTATTTTATAGATAAAAAAAAGATTGAAGTAGTTCACAATGGAATTGACACGGACAATTATTCTTATTTAAAACTTAATAATAATTTTTCAAGGAATTATAAAACAAAAAAAAGAGATAAAATGGTATTGTTTGCAGGAAGAGTTACTTTGCAAAAAGGTCCGGATTATTTTATAAAAGCAGCTAAAAAGGTATGTGAAAAAGAAGATAATGTGAAATTCGTAGTTGCTGGTAATGGTGATAAGATGTATGATTCAATTGAGATGGCTGCTGAAATGGGAATTGCCAGCAAATGTGTTTTTACAGGTAGATATAAGAAAGAACAAGGTCAGCAATTGATGAATATGGCTGATGTTTTTGTTATGCCTTCTGTGTCAGAACCTTTTGGCCTTGTTCCTTTAGAAGCTATAATGCAAAAGACTCCTACAATCATATCAAAACAATCAGGGGTTTCTGAAATCTTAAAGAATACTTTAAAAGTAGATTTTTGGGATATTAATCAGTTAGCGAATACAATAATTTCTTCATTAAGATATCCTTCATTAGGAAATCAATTGAGTGAGTATGGAGAAGAAGAGGTGAAAAATCTTACATGGGATGTTGCAGCATCGAGGTGCAACAATATTTTCCATTCGTTTAAGATGAAATAGATGGTAGCGATTTGTTTTTATTTTCAGGTTCATCAACCTATAAGGTTGAGACATTACAATGTTTTTGATATCGGTAATAATAGTAATTACTTTGACGACAACAAGAATAGAGAAGTTATGCAAAAGGTAGCCAGAAAATGTTATCTTCCGATGAACGCCCTTCTTCTTAAGCTTATCAACAGGTATAAAGATAGTGAAAGAGAATTTAAAGTCAGTTTCAGCATTACAGGAACTGCGATGGAACAGTTTAAGGAATATGCACCTGAAGTTTTGCAGAGTTTCAAAGATCTTGCAAAAACAGGATGTGTTGAATTCTTATCAGAAACTTATCATCATAGCCTGAGTTATCTTTTTTCTAAAAAAGAATTCAAGGAACAAGTAGATATGCATAAAGATATGATAAAAGAGCATTTTGGACAGGAACCTAAGGTTTTTAGGAATACAGAAATTATTTTTAATAATGAGATCGGTAAATTTGTAGAAGATATGGGATATAAAGCAGTCATAGCAGAAGGAGTAGATAATGTATTAGGATGGAGATCCCCTAATTTTGTATATAGACCAGTAAGTTGTAATAAAATAAAACTTTTACTGAAAAACTATAAATTGAGTGATGATATTGCTTTCAGGTTTTCAAATAAAGGTTGGAAAGAGTGGCCCTTGAGTGTTGAAAAATATTGTTCTTGGATTAATTCTGTTAATGGTGGTGGAGAAATCATAAACCTTTTTATGGATTATGAGACATTTGGAGAACATCAATGGGAAGATACTGGTATTTTTTCTTTTATGGAAAATTTGCCTGAAGAGTTCTTTAAACATAGTGATTCTGAATTTATAACTTGTTCAGAAGCTGCTGATAGATTTAGCGTGAAAGATGATATCGATATGCATAATCTTACTTCATGGGCTGATGTAGAAAGAGATCTTTCTGCCTGGTTAGGTAATAAAATACAGAATTCAGCTATTTATGAGCTTTTTGAGATAGAAAATAAAATAAAAGGAACAAAAGATAAAAAGCTTATCGATGACTGGAAAAAACTTACAACCTCAGATCATTTTTATTATATGTGTACAAAATGGTTTAATGATGGAGATGTACATAAGTATTTTAACCCTTACGATAGCCCTTATGATTCATTCATATCTTTTATGAATGTCCTCCAGGATATCAATTTAAGGATAGATGAGGATGAGATTGAAGAGCAGAAGAAAAAAGTTACTGATTATAAGATAACACCTCAACAGGAATAATTATTTCTTTTTCTTTGTAATTTTTGCTTTTTCAGAAATAATAGAAGAATTACCGTTAGGATCCTCTATAGTCATCTTAATATTATCATGACCCCACATTATGTTCTGAATCTTCTTTATCATATTTTTGCATTTTTTTGATTCAGATTTGTCTTCCGATGAATCCCTTGAATTTTCAAGCATCGTTTTGACACGATTAAGTATACCTTCAATGTTAGTAATGTATCCATTTGAAACAGGCCCTGGTTCGATAGTCATTATCCTCGGAAGCTTGATTGTTGCTGAAGAACTTTTTATAACCCTTACATTCATATCTTCTTCAGAATCTATTTCATATTCTATTTTAACAGGACCTTGTCCTTTTTCAGCTTCAACATCTGCCTGATGATAAAGACATTCTTCATTACTGCAATCCATAGAAAAAAGGAAGAGTTTTCCGTAATAAGGAACTTCCATCTCCTGTTCCATCAAAGTCAATGTTTTCTTCCCACATGCAGGACAATTCTGTCCTTCCATTGTTACTGGTTCTCCTTTTTTTTCAATATCTTTTCCCATAAACAAATGAAATCTTTCTTGTTTTTTTAAAGATTTTGATGTTCTAAAATCAGTATTAAAAGTTATTTACTTAACTATATAAAATTATATAAAAGGAAGATTTTTTAAAGGAAATATATGGCAAAAATAGATATACCTGCAATTGTCGTTAATTTTAAGACATACGAACAATCAATTGGAAATAAAGCTATAGAATTAGCGAAGACTTGTGAAAAAGTTCAAAAAGACACAGGAACTGAAATAATAATCTGTATAAATAATATTGATTTGAAAGAAGTAAATTCAGAAACTTCGATACCTTTATTCAGTCAACATACTGATGGGTATGATTATGGGAGTAGTACAGGAAAGATAATACCTTCTGAACTTAAGAGAATAGGAGTTGATGGAACTTTGTTGAATCATTCAGAAGATAGATATTCATTTGAAGAACTTCAGAAAGCGATTGATAAATGTAAAGAAAACGGAATATATACGCTTGCATGTGCCAAGGATTGCGAAGAAGTAAAAAAGATAGCTTCAATGAAACCTGATGCAATAGCTATCGAACCTCCTGGACTAATAGGAGGTGACATTTCAGTAACTACTGCGAATCCTGATATTGTGACTGAATGTGTAGAAGTTGTTAAAAAAATAGATTCTGAAATTAAAGTTTTCTGTGGAGCAGGAGTCAAATCCGGAGACGATATAGCAAAAGCTATTGAATTGGGAACTTCAGGTGTACTTTTAGCATCAGGAATAACTAAAGCTGAAGATCCTGAAAAAATTTTGAAAGAAATGTGTGATAAATTGAATTTAGCCAAACCTAAAATCATAGAAGAAATATAAGGACATTAAATTTTTTTATTTTTTTAAATATATTATAAAATGAGTGATGGTGTTTAGGGATTAATTTTTGATTTGTAGTAAGAAAAAAAAAATATCTACAAGAGTTTAAATTCAATTTTTTAGCTCTGACAAAATTTTTTGCTTTTAGAAACTGATTTGTTCAAAGTGTGCCTATTTTTTCATAAACAACATACAATGACAATGACCTTTTTCATTTATCTCTTCTTTATGATAATCACAAGGGCATATTATTTTCTTATCTTCTTCTTCATTACCTGTAACTCTTCTGCAAGGACAGTACTGATAACCGAACTTATCTTCATTTCTTGCAAGACCTTTCAGGACAGCTTCCACTAATTTAGCATTTGGATTAAGCTTAAATCCATTTTCCTCTGCATATTTTTTATGCTCTTCTAACAATTTTTCTGTATTCATTTTATTTAATAGATAAATAACTTTCTTTTAAATATTATTAAATAATAGTAGACGATATAAATAAAGTTTGTAACATTATTTAATTTTTTTTACATTTGTCAAAAAACAATATTTTATTTAACATCAAAATAATATCTACCAGGAATATTTCCAAGATTATCTCTTACAAGTTCAAAATTCACAATATACTTCCCTTTAGGAGCATTTTTAGTAGTCACTACTGCAAATGTGAATTCTTTGGATCCTTTAGGTTCAATATTAACTTCTTGATCTTCAGGCATAATTTTTACTTCTGGACTATTTACTTCACTATTTTTATCATATATATCTGCTTTTATATAACCTGTGATTGTCCTGTCAATATTATTATATATTTTTGCACCTATAAGGATATTATCACCACTATTTATATTATCTTTTGCAGAAGCTATACAAAGAGTTTCAGTGGAGCGACAATTAAGATCGAATAATCTATTGTCGAATTCACTTTGTGTTATCTTCATGGTTGATGTACTATTATCATAAATAGCCCACATTAGAGCAACACCCATACCGAATATTGTAACAGCAAGAATAAATTTAACTAAAAAATTGACAGAAAGTCCCTGGGCTTTTTTAGATATCATCATTCAAGTACTTCATATTCTTTAACAAGAAGGATAACTGCAAGACCTAATATAAGACATCCCGATACAAGGAAACCAAAACCTTGGATGAACATTTCAAAGCCATGAACTGCTACATTGTAAAAACCCAAAGCCATTATTGCAAAACCGAGCCAAAGAAACTTATCTAATACAAGTTTCATAATCTCAAATTCTTCTGATTGAGTTAACCTCTTTTTCATTTTATGTTTTGATGCCATTTTAAACAATGTTAATCATGATTATCTGTTCAGCTACAGGATCTTCTTTTTCTGGATTCATAAGACTGAATTTATACATAAATGTCTCGTCCTTAGCTCCTTTAGGAGGTCTGTATTGAACGTCGAATATTTTTGATTCTCCAGCTCCGAATTGTTGTGCAATATTTGGCCAAAAGAAAGCTCCATACTCATCACCATCTTGTACTCGTTTTTTAGGATCTAATAATATAGTTTGCCCGTCTTGAGTAACTGCTTCTATTTCTATTTTCAAGCTTGTTGAAGAAGCATCTACATTCTTGACACCGAATGCAAGGGTTTTCTTTTTACCGAAACCTACATCAAATTCCCTTTGGAGAAAATATAAGGGCTTATCACTCTGTGTAATTTTATTAGTAATATCCTGTTTTGTCTGTTCACTTACTTGATTAGCAGTCTCGCTTGCGCTATTTACAATACTTCTTCCAAGTCCAAGCATAAGTCCAAGCATGACAAAAGCAAGTACAACTACAACAATCATGTTGATAGAAAGACTTATCGAACCTCTTTTTCTTTTATTCGAAAACATTTAATGAACCTCTTTTTAATGACTTAATTTCATTTATGACATAATCTATTTATAAATGTTTTGTTTAAATTAAACAATTGATAAGAAAAGCTTTATAAATAGGATATTTTTCAGGAAATTTATGGCAAAGTTAAGAAAAGGTTCGGCTTATAGGAAAGTAGAAAGACCTTACACAAGAAAATCAAAGTATAGGAGTTTGTCTTTCGTAAGATCTACACCTGTATGTAAAATCACGAGATTTGATTCAGGAGCTAAATCTCAAAACTTCCAAAAAAAAGTTGTTCTTAAAACCAAAGAAGAAGGTCAATTTAGACATAATTGTCTTGAATCTGCAAGAATGACAGTACAAAGGTCTCTTGATAAAGTTCTTAATAAAGATGAATATTCATTTAGAATTAAGATTTATCCTCACCACCATCTTAGAGAAAATCCTCTTGCTTCAGGAGCAGGAGCAGACAGGATGAGTACAGGTATGAAAAAATCATTCGGGAAAGTTATAGGTCTTGCAGCAAGAGTAAGAAAAGGACAAGAAATAATGGAAGTAAAAGCAAGCCAAAAGAATATCGATAAAGCAAAAAAATCTTTGCAAAAAGCTAACTTTAAACTGCCTAAGAAATGTGTCGCAGTCGTGAAGTAATAAGATATCAGTAAGAATTTTTTCTTCAGCATTATTTAATTTTATTTGTCAATATTTGATAGAATTAGTCTAGTTAAAGTTGTTGGTTTTCTGCAAGACAATATAAAATTACAATCCAAAGGCATATAAAATAAAATTAGTGATGATATTGCCTTAAAGTAGTTTTGAATTTGCGATAAGGAGTAAAACGACATACAGGAGCGTAAATTTAATCAAGTTCACCCAGAAGCCAAATAGTTTTTGAATAACATCACCCACTTTTGTGATTGTGCCATACAACCGAAAACTATTTAAAAGATGTTACTATTTAAAAATTAAAACTACATAAGGGGTTTAAATGAAAAAGATAAACTTATTGATTTTAATAACTATAATATCATCAGTAGCACTATTTACAGGGTGTACTGAAGAAATAGCAAATAGTCTTTTCGGTTCCGATAAAGATTATACTGAAGCAAACAACATTAATTTTTCTACTAATGAATCTATTATAAAAAGTAATAAAACTGAAGAAAATCTGACAGGAGATGAAAGTGTTAATGAAAAAAAGGAAATGGATGAAGAATTATCTGAAACAGAATACCCTGTCATAACAGTAAAAGAAGGTGAAACTATAAAACTTGGAGATAATCTTGCATACGATCCTGATGGAGATTCTTTGGAATATGAATTTGAAGAACCTTTGAATAAAAACGGAGTTTGGGAAACAGATCTCGGAGATGCAGGTGAATATCTTACAACTGTTACTGTGAGCGACGGTAAGCTTGAAAGTTCACAGGAAATAATGCTTGTAGTAGAATCTGTTAATAAAAAGCCAGTTATATCAAATTTCAAAGATATAGAAGTTATGGAAGGAGAGGTAATACAATTAAATCCAAAAGTTGAAGATCCTGATGGAGATAATGTTTCTATTAGCTATGAAGGTTTTATGAATTCCAACATATATGAAACTAATTATGATGATGCAGGAAATTATGATGTAACACTTTCAGCTACTGACGGAAAACAAACTACTGAAAAGACTATAGATATAAAGATAGTTAATTTCAACAGACCACCTCAAATTGAAAATATAGAGAATATCGAAGTGACTGAAGGTGATGTAGCAGAAGCCGATGTTGAAGTTTCCGATCCCGATGGTGATGCAACAAGTCTTAATTATAGCAAGCCTTTCAATGAAAGCGGAATGTGGAAAACGAGCGTAGGAGATGCAGGAAATTATGATGTAGATATCATTGTTTCAGACGGAGACAAAAAAACTGAAAAGAGTTTTACTGTAAAAGTTAATGCATTAAATCACGCACCCGTTTTGAATGTTACAGAAAAAATTGAAGTTAATGAAGGTGAAACTATAAACATTGACCCTAAGATAAGCGATAAAGATGGAGATTCTTTGACTGTGTCATACACTGGTTTCATGAAATCATCAACTTATGAAACGGATTATGATGATGCAGGTGAATATCTTACAACAGTCACTGTGAGTGATGGTAAGGAAGAAGTTTCAAAAGATATCGCAATCGTAATAAAAGATAGCAATAGAGCTCCTGAATTTAATGAGGAAGCATTCGAATGAGGTAATAAAATGAAACTAAATTATTTATTTTTAATTTTAACAGTTATGCTGTTAACAGGATGTAGTACACAAGAAGTCATGATAAATAAAAGTGAACAGGAAGTGACTGAGAAAGTAAGTTATGAAGAACACGAAGAAATAAACGACTCTTTAGAAGAGATAACTGTTGAAATTTTCAATGGAAAGATTTATCCTTCAGATATTAAGATTGATGATAAAACTAATCTGGCTATCTATAACAGAATGGATAATAAAACAAGAGTTGATATACCTTCGAATCATGTAACTATAGATATAGAAGCTGATAGTTATGATATAATACAAGTTGAAGAATCTGGAATTATAGAAATTAACGGGATTGAAGTCGGAAATATAGAACAATCATAAATTAAATTAATTTCAGAAAAAATAAACTTATTTTTTTATTTACTTTATCTTCTAAAATAAATTGATATAATGTTTCCTTTTAAATAGTATATTTTTAATTAGTAGACAACATAAATAAAATATATTTTAAAGTGTCAATATTTGACAGAATTAATTTAGTTAAATTCCTGTGTTTTCTGCAAGGCAATATAAAAATATAACAATATTATGTCGTTAACTAAATGTATTAAAATAATTATTTATAAAAAATAAAAATTATTCTCTACTCGTAAGATTCAAGAGATCTATTAGTGATAAGTTTTTTAGTATTCTCTAAAAAATCATTTACAGTAACACCATATTTAACTTTACCTGATAAGGTTCTTATAGCAAGTGTTGAAGATTCTTGTTCTTTATCACCTATAGTTATCATAAGAGGAACATTTTCTAGCTGAGCTTCTCTTACTTTCTTATTCATCGTTTCTGCTTTGCTATTTATCTCAACTCTCAAACCAGACTCTTCCATTTGTTTTTTTAATTCTAAACAATGTTCCATATGCCTGTCAGCGATAGGAAGCAACTTAACCTGTACTGGCGCAAGCCAAAGAGGGAATTTTCCTGCAAAGTGTTCAATCAATAATACGAAAAACCTTTCATAAGATCCAAGAATAGCCCTATGAACCATCACAGGATGTTTTTCAGTATTATCCTGGGAAATGTAAGTAAGATTAAACCTTTTGGGTGTCGCAAAATCTACCTGTACTGTAGGTATCTGAATTTCTTTTCCCATAGCATCTTTGAACATGAAATCAAGTTTTGGTCCATAAAGTGCAGCCTCACCCTCACATCTTTTTGCGTCAAGACCCATCTCATCAGAAACTTCCTGAAGCATCTTCTCACATTTATCCCAATCTTCAGTTTCACCTATATATTTTTCAGGAGACTCATAATCCCTTAATGATAAGGATACCCAATGGTTTCCCCATAAACCAAGTGCTGAATAAAAATCCTTTATTATCTGTACCATATTTTTTATTTCTTGTTTTACCTGATCTACACGGCAGAATGAATGTCCATCTTCACAAGTGATTGCATAAACACGACTAAGCCCACTAACTGCACCGCTCATTTCAGCTCTGTATTGTTTTTCAGATTCCATATAACGTATTGGAAGATCCCTATAGGATCTACTTCTCGATGCGTATATCTGAGTTTGATGAGGACACTGCACTGGTTTCATAACCATTTTATGACCTTTCTGCGAAGTAACATGGAATAATTCTTCAGAAAACTTTGTCGCATGACCTGATATATTATAAAGCTCTATATTAGAAAGATGCGGAGTTATAACTTTCTCAAAACCATATTTATAACAGATGTTTTCGACTTCTTTTTGTAGAGTATCTTTCATGATAGTTCCTTTAGGCGTAAACAAAGGCAATCCTGGTCCTACAAGATCAGAAAAACAGAAAAGATCCATGTCTCTGCCTATCTTTCTGTGGTCCCTTTTTTCAGCTTCTTTAAGAAATTCAAGATATTGTTTCAGCTCTTTCTTATCAGGAAAAGCAACCCCATATATTCTCTGCAATTGTTTATTTTTTGCATCCCCTCTCCAGAAAGCTCCGCTTATCTTCATAAGTTTGATACATTTAACTTTACCTGTAGAAGGTACATGAGGTCCTTTACAAAGATCTTTAAAATCACCATTCTCATAAATTGTCATCTGATTATCCCCTAAGTCAGAAATCATTTCTTTCTTGAACTCGTTTTTAGAAAAAATTTTCAGGGCTTCTTCTTTACTAACATTTTTTCTTTTAAAAGGAATATTTTCATTAATTATTTTTTTTATTTCCTCTTCAAGTTTGTTGATATCCTCTTGAGCAAATGGTCTTTTGTAATCAATATCGTAATAAAAACCATCTTCTACTGAAGGGCCAATTGTTAATTTAGCTTCAGGAAATATCCTTTTTACAGCCATTGCAAGTATGTGTGCTCCAGAATGCTTAAATATATCTTTCCCTTCATCATCTTTATATGTTATTATCCTAAGATTTCCACTTGTTTCTAAAGGAGTTGTAAGATCTATAATCTCTGAATTAAACTCAGCTGCTAATGCAGCTTTTGCTAAACCTTCACCTATATCTTCTGATATTATCTCTATAGGGGTTTTACCTTCTTCATATTCCTTTTTATTTCCATCCGGGAAAGTTATTGATATCATTTTAAATAAGGGATGAAAGAATCATTTATATAATTTCTGAGATTATTATTAAAAAAAATAAAAAGATTTTATTGTATTTCTCCTGTTTCCTTTTTCTGCTCGGATGATTCTCTGTATATCTCTGCAAAATTAGGAACTACTATTATGTAATCTTCCCCAAATCCTGCAACATCACCTTTAACAGCGTCCGCTGTTTTTTTAATCTTGCTAACAGCCCTTTTTAGCTCTATCATATCTTTATCTTTAAGAGTTTTTATATTCACGAGAGCAATTGTAGAACCTTCTCTTAATGAATCCAAAATTGGTTTAACATCCTCAAAATCTTCCAGATTAAAAGGCCTAACTATAACCTTCGAATCTTCAGAAGCTTGCGGTTCTGAATCAAGTTCAACATATTCTTCCTCCACATCAGAAAGATCTTCATCAGGAACATAACCCATCTTTTCTTTTATTGACGAAAAAAATTTCATATTTAACCTCCTATATAAGTTTCAAGCGATAACTGGAATTTATTTATTCCTATGTTTCTACCTTACATAGGTCTTATAAAAGTAATTTATAAATGTTTTTATTTTAGTATCAACATCCTTAGTAAAAATTAAAAAGTAACATAATTATTTTTGATTTATGGATAACAAAACATCAGAAATTACTAAAGAAAGACTGGATAAATACTTCGACATTACTGGAAGAGCTTTAAAGAAAGCAAAAATTGTTCCTGAAAAAGTTAATTTAGATTCAGTTTCAATCGCTAAGGATTTTTATCAAATGGCAGAAACTTATTTCAATGATGCAAAACATTTTGCCAATGAAGGAAAGATTGTCCTTGCTTACGGGGCTTTGAATTATGCTCATGCATGGCTTGATGCAGGTGCAAGAATTGGCATTTTTGATGTTGACGGTGATAATGTTTTATTTACTGTAGATTGAGTTCTATTTTTCCATAAACAATTTAATACATTAATAATATAAAATCTTATGAAGAAAATAAATTCAAACGAAATAATAATCGGACCTTGTCTTTATCTTAATGATGAGAGAACTCTTGTTGCAGGAGACCTTCATATAGGTTCTGACGAATCTCTTGCTGCAAGCGGAGCATTTTCACCTGTTCTTGGTTTAAACGAAATAAAAGATACTTTCAACAAAGTTTTTGATTTTATGGAAGATAATGATATTGAAATGAAAAGATTAGTTCTTTTAGGAGATATAGAAGTAAGTTTTAAGTTTCCTTCTTACAGAGAAGTCAGAGAAATAAAAAAATTCTTTTCCTGGTTTGAAAAAAAATTTGAAAAGATTGTTGTTATTAAAGGAAACCACGATTTATTTTTGGATAAAATAATTAATAAAGAATATGTCAAAAGAAGATATTCACTTGGAAATTATGCATTCTTACACGGGGATAAAATTCTTGAAACCAAGAAAAAAAACATAATTATTGGACATGAGCATCCTGCTATAAAACTTTCTGATGAAGTAAGACATGAAAAATATAAATGTTTTTTATTTAGTTATTTCAAAAATAAAAGGCTTATAACTCTTCCTTCAGTAAACCAGCTTTCGATAGGTACTGATTTAGTTAATGAAAAACTACTTTCACCCTTTCTTAAAGATAAGGTTCTTCAAAAAGCAAAAATATATCTTATTGAAAATATGGAAATATATGATTTCGGAAAACTCAAAAATATCTTTTAATCATTCCTGATAGTTTTCAAGACTTCATCCCTTTTTTCTTCCATAAGCTCTTTGCTCTTTGCTTCCAGATTCAATCTTAACTTAGATTCTGTATTGCTTGGTCTTACATTAAACCAATAATCCGGATATTCAATAGTAACACCATCAAGAAGATTTATTTCTGCATCATGATACTTTTCTTTTATTTTTTCCATAGTTGCTTGTTTATCATCTACTGAAGAATTAATCTCTCCCGAATGAAAATATTTTTTATAAGGTTTTATCATTTCTGAAAATGGTTCGTTATTTTCACTTATCTCTTTGAGAAGTATCAAAGTTATTATACAAGGAGTTTCAAAAAAACCATAATCTGTTTTTACAAAGAAATGACCTGATGACTCTCCAGCGAAGGGTGAACCTTCTTCAATAGCTTTCTTTTTAATTAAAGAATGTCCAACTTTAGTCAATACAGGAATGCCTCCTGATTCTTCTATCATATCTTTTGTTACCTTACCAGGCCTTATATCATAACAGATTTTTGCTCCAGGATTATCTTTTAACACTTCTTTAGATATAAGACCTCTGATTATGGATTGTTCTACTGATTTGCCTTTATCATCAATAAAAAATACTCTGTCTCCATCTCCATCACTTGCTATTCCCAAATCTGCTTTATTCTGCAGGACTGATTTTTTCAATTGTTCAAGATTTTCTTTTTTCAATGGATCTGCTTCATGAGCTGGAAATGTACCATCAAGTTCAAAATTTAATTTAATTAATTCACAAGGAATATTTTTTAATAATTCATTAAAATATTGAGCTCCCATTGAGTTTGCTGTATCTATAACAACTTTTAGTGGTTTAATATTAGAAAAATCCTTAAACTTTAATGCAAAATCAACCTGTTCTTCAATAGTTCCTTCTTTTGTTTCAATTTTTCCTTTTTCAAACTCTTCAAACCTATTTCTTTCGACTAATTCTTTTATTTTATCTATACCTGTATCATAACTTACAGGATATGCTTTTGTTTTAACTATTTTAACCCCATTATACTCTTTAGGATTGTGAGAGGCTGAAACCATCATTCCGCCATCAAAATTATTTTTTGATACTCCAAAATAAAATGTAGGAGTGCTTATCATACCTAAGTCTATAACATCGACTCCTTGAGAAATAATGCCTTCAATTATTTTTTTGCTTAAGCTTGGAGAAGATAATCTCATGTCTTTTGCAACAGCTATTGTTATCGGATCTTTTTGTAATTCTTCTTTTAATATTGAAGCATATGCTTGTCCTATTTTATAGATTTTTTCTTCATTAAGTTTTTCTGGATACTTTCCTCTGATATCATATGATTTATATATTGTCATTTTATAAGTACCTCTATTCTTTTTTTTATAATGATTTCTATCTTAAATCATAGATTTTCTTTTAATAAATAAAATAATAATTTTTATTATATAAGAACTGCATTAAGAACTTTTTCCTGACCAGGCCTAGAAGTAATCTTCGCATTTTTTCCCGACTTAAGCTTAACAACAGCACCTTTTGTAATGATATTTCGTCTGATGTAGTTCCTATTTGCAGAATTTTCATCAACTGATATTATTTCATCTTTAGAAACTTTATTTGTTTTAGGATTAGATACATTTACTTCTTTAGCCAAAAGCAGTCTTTCTTTTTTATTGCCTCCAAGAACACGGATACTTCTTAATTTAGGTTCTCCTATTCTAGTTAAAGAAGGTATGTTTCCATTATAGCATTTTTTCTTACTAAATGCATTTTTATACCTTCCACCTGTAGGCTTTCTTCTGCTTCTTTTTTGTGAAATCATGGTTAATGGAAAAAAGCATCCCTTTATAAATATTATTGATTTTTAAACGAAGATATAAGTTTTTGATATTTTTATATTGTTTTACAGAAAACTCTGAGATTTACTAGATAAAGTAAGTAGTTTCACTCACTACCACAAATTCAAAAATTACTTCAAGGCAATATCATCACTTATTTTATTTTATGTGCCAATAAAAACTAAATTATTTAAATGACCTTTTTTTAATTAATAGTATGTCTAATGAAATAAAAAATGGAGATAATGTATTTATAAAAACTGACGAGGAAACTTATAAAGGAATGTTAATAGAAAGACCAGGTATGCTTGATGATAATATTACTGTTTTAAAGCTTGACAATGGTTATAACATAGGCATAGAGAATTCAAGGATAAAAGAAAAAAAATTAATTAAAAAATATGATTTGAAGAAAAAAAAAGCAGTTTCATTAAAAAAAGATAATAATTTACCAAATGTTGCGATTCTTTCCTTAGGAGGCACAATTTCTTCAAAGATTGATTATAAGACAGGAGGAGTTATTGCAGATTATACTGCTGAAGATTTTGTAGACATGTGCCCTGAAATTAAAAATATAGCTAATATTCAGGCCAAAAAAATTATGTCCATTATGACTGAAGATATAGATCTTGAAAAAATAGAAAAAATAGCTGAAGAGCTTGATAAATGGCTAATAGAAGATAACCTCAAAGGAATTGTTGTCACTCTTGGCACAGATTGTTTACATTATATCACTTCTGCACTTTCTTTTATGCTTAATCCAAAAATACCTATAATATTTACTGCATCGCAAAGGAGTATCGATAGAGGAAGTTCTGATGCATTTATGAACCTTTCATGTGCAGTTAAAACAGCAGCTAATTGGAATGGATCTGAATTAGCAGTATGCATGCACGAATCATCAAACGATGATTATTGTATTTTAATAAGAGGTAATAAAGTAAGGAAAATGCACACATCCAGAAGAGATGCATTCAGACCAATTAATGAAATGCCTTTAGCAAGAATCAATTATCCTTCTTTAAATATAGAAGAAATAAATACAAATCATAAAAAAAGAGGTGAATATGGAAAAACTTTGTCTAAATTATCAGAAAAAGTTGCTTTAATTCATGTTCATCCCGGAATAAATAATGATATAATTGAATATTATATAGAGAAAGGTTATGAAGGAATTGTTCTTTCAGCAACAGCTTTAGGACATGTTCCAACTGCAGGGAAATCTAATATTCTTCCAGGTATTGAAAAAGCAATTTCAAAAGGAATATTTGTAGTAATTGCTTCCCAAACATTGTACGGAAGGACACACTCATATGTTTATACAAATCTTAGAAAGCTTTCAATTAAATTAGGTTGTATTTTTGCTGAAGATATGCTTCCCGAGACTGCTTATATGAAATTATGCTGGACTTTAGGAAATTTCAATAAAGAGGAAGTGAAAGAAACTCTTTTGGAGAATGTTTCCGGAGAAATCAATGAAATAATACCTGAAAGCTCATTTCTTAATTAGATTTGTTTTTTTAGATTATCAATATTTTTTTTAATTACTTCACCTTGTTTTATTTGTTCATTACATATATCGATACCTTCTTCAAGGATTTTTTTATCTATATTTTCTGAATTAATTTTATTTTGATATATTTTAAGCTTTTGAATAAAATCGTCAGAATATCCTATGAAATTTCCAAGAAAAATTGTAAATTTATGTAAATTTTTTAATGAATCATTTACAGAATTATTATTATCTAATTTTTTCATTCTATAATTATCTATTAGATTGTTTTGGATTATTTTTAAATCATCCAGTAATTTTTTTTGATCTTTTATATTGAATTCTATTTTCCTTACCAAATATATTAGCTCTTCTCTATTTTTTTTGTGAAATAATTGCAAAGCAGTATTAAAAGCAACAGAAATATTTTTAGGATAATGTTGTCCTAACAATCCAATTATTTCTTCCGTTGCAGGAATTATTTTCTTTTTTTCCATAAAAGTTAATTATAATAAACTTTTATTTAAATCTTTCATAATTAGGGCACAATATCAAAATCTCATAGTGAGCCTCAAATTCAAGCTTTACTTCAAGGCAATATTATTACTCGTTTTGTTGCATGTGTCATAATTAGAAAAAGAAGAGTCTTTTAATTCTTTCAAAAAAAATATAAATGTGAAAAAAAATAAACAAATATGGAAGAAAAAAAGAAAAAGGTCGGTGTTGGATTCGGCGTAATTATTCTTAAAGATAATAAAATCCTACTTGGAAAACGTCACGAAGATCCAGAAAAAGCATCAAGTTTATTGAATGGCGCAGGAACATGGACAATGCCCGGAGGTAAATTAAAATTCGGAGAATCTTTTGAAGAAGGAGCTAAAAGAGAAACAATGGAAGAAACGGGAATAAAATTAAACAATGTCGATGTAATTTGTATAAATAATGATGTGGTTGAAAATGCTCACTTTATTACAATCGGACTTTTTTCTGATAAATTTGAAGGAGAACCAAAAGTTATGGAACCTGATGAAATAACTGAATGGAAATGGTTTAGTTTAGATAATTTACCGGAACCAATATTTTTCCCAAGTAAAAAAGTACTTGAAAATTACAAAAATAAGAAGTTCTATATATTAAATTGATTAAATAAAAAATATTACATATTTTCCTCGTAAACATTTTAAATGAATAAACATTCCTAGAATTATGATTCAGAATGATCTGCAGGAAAGCATAGATGAACTAACAAAAAAAACAGGCAAAATAAGTACAGGATCGAATGTACTTGATGATTTTCTTGGAGGTGGAATCGAAAAAAATATTATAACCACTATTTACGGACCTGCAGGAAGCGGAAAATCAAATATAGGTCTTAATATTATTGCAGATATTCTTAAGAAAGGAAAAAAAGCGATTTTTATTGACACAGAAGGAAGCTTTTCTGTTGAAAGGATGCTTCAGATATATCCTGATTTCAGAGAAAGTTCTCAGAAACTTCTTTTCCTTAAACCTACAAATTTCCAGGAACAAAAAGAAGCATTCGAAATATTACATAGTTCTATTAATGTAAAGAAAGAACCTTTTAGCGTAATTGTAATTGATTCAATAGCGATGCTTTACAGATTAGAAATAGGGAAAAGCAAGGATGTATATAATGTGAACAGGGAACTAGGAAGACAATTAGGAATGCTTACTGAATTATCGAGAAAAAGAGGAATTCCTGTTGTTATTATGAATCAGGTTTATTCTGATTTCGAAAGTGATGCGATAAAAATGGTTGGAGGGGATCTTCTTAAGTATAGCAGTAAATGTCTGATTGAATTAAAAAATGCTAAAAATAATATGAGATGTGCTAAGCTGAAAAAACACAGAAGCCTTCCTGAAGAAAAAGACGTATCTTTCAGAATAGTGGATAAGGGAATAGAAGGTGCATAAATGCCTGGTTATAAAACTCATCTTTTGGTTGGAGGAATATTATTACTTTCTTTGATAATGATAGAATTACCCTCTTTAAAAATTATTTTAGCTCTTCTTGCGATAACTATTACTTATTCATTGCTTCCTGATCTTGATGAAGGTAAATCTAAATTAGGGAGATTTGTAAGGACTGGCTTGTCATTATTACTTCTCATTCTTATATTACTTAATCTTTATTTTAATTTTTTAGTTCATGCTATTGTAGTTGCTATAATCCTTTTCATGGTATTGATTTTAAGACACAGGAAATTCATGCATACTATAAGAGGAGGCGTGTTATTTTCTTTGCCATTGATTTTAATTAATATTGAATTTTTTATATTTGGTTTCGCAATATACTTCCTTCATTTGTTTTTTGATAAAAGTGTGAAATTATAGCACTTTCATAAAAATTAATGATATTATAAATGAATGTTCGTGTTTCCGGATGAACTTGATTGAATTTGTGCTCCTGTAAGTCGTTTCACTCCTTACCGCAAATTCAAAAATTACTTCAAGGCAATATCATCACTCATTTTATTATAATTGTTAATATTTGACAGAATTAGTCTAGCCAAATTTCAGGGTTTTCTGCAAGGTAATATAAAAATATAACAATCTTATGTCACTTACTAATTCTAAGTAATATTTATAAAAATAAAAAATAAAGAACAAACATGTTAAAATTACTTGAAAAATTATACGGAAAAAAAGCAAAAGAAACTTATAAAAAAATAAACAAACTAATAAAAAAAAATAAATCAAAAAACCCATTAAATGAAAAAGATATTCTTTTAATAACATATCCGGATCAAATTAAAAAAAATAATCAAAAACATCTAAAAACTTTAAATGAATTCTTAAAAAAAACCCTATTCACTTCAGTCCATATTCTTCCTTTTCATCCTTACACATCAGATAAAGGTTTTTCAGTTAAAGATTATGATTTAATTAAAAATAACCTCGGAGATTGGAAAGATATTAATAATATTTCAAAAAACAAAAAATTAATGGCTGATTTAGTTCTTAATCACACTTCAACACAACATAAATGGTTTAAAGATTTCCTAAAAGGAAAAAACAACTATTACATTTCATATGAAAAAAAACCAAATACAAAAAAAATATTCAGACCAAGAGAAAGTCCTTTATTTAATGAATTTAAAATAAATGATGAAAAAAGATATATATTAACAACATTCTCAAAAGATCAAGCTGATTTAAACTATAAAAATCCTGAAGTATTATTAGAAATTCTAAAAATAATAACAAAATACATAGAACAAGGAATAAAAATAATAAGACTTGATGCAATAGGTTTTGTATGGAAAGACTTTAAAACAAATTCTTTTTGCATTAAAAAATCCCATAACATTACAGAAATAATAACTAAATTCTCGAAAAAAATTGATTCTTCAGTAAAAGTAATAGCAGAAGTCAATTCAGATAAAAAAAGAAACTTAAAATTTCTTGAAGAAGCAGATTTAGTTTACAATTTTTCTTTACCTTCAATGTTAATATATTCATTTTACATGAATGATTGTAAAAAATTAAGTTTAATGATAAAAGATTTTACCAATAACAAAAAACCAGTCTTAAATTACCTTGATTCACATGATGGGATTGGCGTTTCTTCTTTGAAAGATTACATCTCAGAAAAAGAAAACAATAAATTCATTAAGAAAATTAAAAATAAAGATTTCTTATTGGGATATATGAAAAAACAAGGAAAAAAGAAAGCTTATGAAATAAATTCTACTTCTAAAAGCTTATTGGGGAAAGCATTTCTAAATGCCGTTGGGGTTATATTAGCTTTAAAAGGGGTTCCTGCATTATATCTAGGTACTTTATTTGCTTCAAAAAATAATTATAATAAATTTAGAAGGACTGGAATCAGAAGGGATGTCAATAGAAGCAATTATACTTTCAAAAAAGCGATTAAAAATATAATGAATTCTGAAACAAGAAAAATATTAGAAATGATTGAAGCAAGGAAAAAATATATTCAAGGAAAACAAGAAATTAAATGTTTCAGGAATATTCTTTTAATAAAAAGGGAGAATGTATTATGTTTTCATAATTTTTCAGATAATGCTGAAAGCATTAACATTGAAACACTGACAAAAAATAAGAATCTATATGATATAATAAATAAAAAGAAATTGAAAAAAACAAGCTCTATCACACTTGAGGGTTATTCTTTTATTTGGATTATATTAAATTAAAAGCATTTAAAAATATCTTTCATAAAATTTATAAATAATTATGCATTATAATGCATTATGGTCAGACCAAAAAAATCACGGAATATAAATTTTATACCAGAAGTTACTTATTTCAAACCAAGATCAATCCCATTGAATTTATTGAAAGAAGTAGAAATCACATTCGATGAGCTTGAAGCGATGAGACTTGCAGATATCGAGAAATTTAATCAAAAAAATGGTGCAGAAAAAATGAATGTTCACCAGTCAACATTTCAGAGAACACTCAATAAAGGCAGAGAGAAAATTGTTGATGCATTGGTTAACGGAAAAGCGATGAAAATCGAAGGAGGTAATTATAAAATGCCAAAACAAAATACAATCCCTGGTGGACGGGGAAGAATGGGAGGGCCTTATGCAGCAGGGCCCGAAGGTAATTGTGTATGTCCTAATTGTGGTCATAAAGAAAAACATGTTAGAGGTATGCCTTGTAACAGAAAAAAATGTACTGAATGTGGTAGTTTGATGACAAGAGAATAATAAAGTTTTTCCCTTGAAATGATATTATCAGAATTTTAATAATCAATTAAAAATGAGTGAAGAAAAAAATAAAGGTCGTAATGCCAAAAATATTGTAGGAATTTTAGCTATTATTGCTAATTTGATACTTGCAACAGGCAAGATTATTACTGGTAGTATAACAAAATCAACTGCAATCCTGGCAGACGGTATTAATTCAGGAACAGATGTTATAGCTTCGCTTATAAGTTTTATAGGGATTAAAGCATCAGAAAAGCCTCCAGATAAGAAACACCCTTATGGGCACGGAAAAGCTGAAGTGATTTCAGGTTTTGTTATAACATTAATAATTTTAATTTCAGGAATATATATCATTTATGATGCTATAATTAACTTTTTTTCAAAAGAAGCGATTTCATTAGGATTTTTAGGGTTCAGTGTAATGGGTTTATCGGCTTTGATTAATGGAACAATGTCGCAGTTAAAAATCCATTATGGTAAGAAACATGATTCAGTGAGTTTGATATCAGATGGTGTGCATTCGAGGATTGATTTATTGGTTTCAATAACTATTTTTGCAGGTCTTTTTTTTATTAATTTTTATAATGGTGTGGATTCAATACTGGCAATTTTAGTAGGAGGTTATATTATAAAAGAAAGCCTTGAGCTGGGAAAAGAGACAACAGATTCATTGATAGGAGTGAGTGCAGATGAGTATACAGAAAATCAGATAAGCTCTGTTGTGAAAAAACAAAATATAGAACTTTCAGATTTAAAGACTCAAAAGATTGGCTCAGAAATTACAGCGAATTTAGAAATAAAAATCCCTAATGACATGGATGTAAAAAAAGCAGAAAAATTATCGAATAGCTTAAAACAAAAATTAATGGAAAATATTTCCTCGTTAAAATATGTAGCTATACAAATTAAAAGTCATGAATTGTCAAGCAGTTATTATCGTCCGAGATATGGATTAGGGAAAAGTTTCGGATGGCAGAAAAAAGGAAGGTTCGAGAATCAAATTACAGATGCAAAAGGCGCTGGTCCTGGAGGATATTGTGTTTGCACTAGTTGTAGTTATAAAGAAAAACACGTTAGAGGTCATCCTTGCGCCAAAAAAAAATGTCCTAAATGTGGAGGCCCTATGACAAGGGGCGAATAAATCAGGTATAATCAATTATATCTGATTAAACTTGTCAGGAGGTAAATAAGATGCCAAGAGGAGATGGAACTGGTCCTGGAGGAATGGGATCAAGAACAGGCAGAGGTATGGGTTATTGCAACGGTTATAATACACCAGGATTTGCTAACCCAGGTTTTAGAAGAGGATTAGGTCGAGGTTTTGGTAGAAATAGTTATATGAATCCAAGAGGATTTGTAAGACCAAGATTTAATCAACCCGTTCCAACAAAAGAACAGGAAAAAGAAATGCTTCAGGAAGAATTGAAACAAGTAGAAGAGGATGAAAAATTCCTGAAAGAAGATAAAGAATCTCTTAAGAAAAGACTTAATGAGATGGATTAATTTTTTTATTGATTTATGAGGATGAAAAATGAAAATAGCAATAACATGTAATGATAATAATTTTGATGCAGAAATCGATCAAAGATTCGGAAGATGCCAGTATTTTCTTATAGCTGATATTGAAGATGGAAAAATTAAAGAATCAAGTTTTTTAGAAAATGAAGGTAAGAAACAAGGTCATGGAGCCGGTATAAAAGCAGCAGAACAGATAGGTGAAAATTGTGTAAATGTTATTATAACAGGTGCACTTGGGCCTAATGCTACAAAAGTGCTTGAACAGCTTAATATAAAATCATATCATTCAAGTGGTAATGTGAAAAGAGCTATAGATGATTTTATTAATGATAAACTTAAAGCAATTAATGAGGTTTCTGATCCAGTAAAAGAAAAAATACATAAAGAGAATAGCATCAAAAACAAAATGTTTTTTCCTCTTCTCGACAATAAGGGTAAGGAATCAAGAATTAGTGAACACTTCGGTCATGCACCTTATTTCGGAATTTATGATAAAGATAAGAATGAAATTAAAGTTGTGGAAAATGATCTTGATCATACTGATCCTAGTAAATCTCCTATAGATCAAATTGAAGATAAGATTAATCCAGACATAATTTATGCGAAAAGTATAGGTAAAAGAGCTATTGATATTATAAAGCAAAAAGGAATATTATTGAAAACAAGTAATGATGAAACAATAGGTGAAGTAATAAATAATCAGAATAATCTGAAAGATCTTAATAATAGCTGTACGAGTTGATTATGGTTTGTAAATGGATAAATGTGTGTGGTTTAAGGCGACTTGAAAAAGAAAAAATAATCTCTTTTAAGTGGAAAGAGAAATATTGTCTTTCTGAAGATAAATGGGAAGAATGCGAGAGATTTAAAATGGAAGATAAAGGTATTGAACATGAAAATATTCTTCCTGATGGCAGTTCAATAAAATGAGTAAAATAATAGCTATTACAGGAGGGAAAGGTGGAACAGGGAAATCTACTGTCGCTACATCACTTGCCAAAAGCTTGTCTTCAGAAAAAAAAGTTCTTCTTGTAGATGCTGATGTAGATTGTCCTAATGATCATCTGTTGATTAATTATGAAAGAAGATTTATTAAAAGTGTTAAACAGAGAGTTCCTAAATTCGATCTTGAAAAATGCAGAAAATGTGGAGAATGTGGGAAAGTATGTAAGACTAAAGCTATTGTTTCTATTAAAAATAAAATTCCGATTTTTATTCCCGAGCAATGTAATGGTTGCGGTTCATGTAAGATAACATGTCCTTATGGTGCTATAAGCTGGAATTATAAGGATATAGGATATATTTATTATAACAAGAAAGAAAATTTAGATTTTTTATCAGGTGAATTAAAGACCGGAGAATTTATTTCAGAATTTATTGTAAATGGACTTAATAATATAATTAAAGAAATAAAGAATGAATATGACATTATAATAATAGATACTGCTGCAGGAACTCATTGCCCTGTCTTGGCAGTTTTAGAAATGGCAGATAAAATATTTGCTGTCACAGAGCCAACAGAACTTGGAGCCCATGACCTTGATATAATACTTCAAGTACTGAAAAAAATTGAAAGAGAAGGAAAAATAATAGTGAACAGATCAGATATAGGAGAAAAAAGTCTCATTGATGTCCTGGCTTTGAAATATAAAAGTGATATTGTTCTTGAAATTCCATATAGCAAAAAAATTGCAGAAGAATATTCTAATGGAAATATAATAGATATTAAAGGTATTTGTGATGTTGTAAAATGAAAAAAATTGTGGTGTTATCAGGTAAAGGCGGAGTAGGAAAAAGTAGCATAACTGCTTCTTTAGCAGTTTCTTTTTCAGAAGATAAAAAAATTGCATGTGCTGATTGTGATGTTGATGCTTCAAACTTATCATTGTTGTTTTCATTGAAAGAAACGGATTATGATGAATGGATTCCTTTATCAACAAATTATGTTGCAAAAATAAATCAAGAAAAATGCATAAAATGCGGAAAATGTATAGATACTTGCTATTTTGGGTCTATATATAAATATAAAGGTAATTTTAAAGTCTTTGAAGAATCTTGCGAGGGATGTGGCGCATGCGAGCTTATTTGTCCTGTGAAAGCAATAAGACTAAACAAAATTAATAATGCTTTTATAGGTTCTGCTAAAACTAATTATGGTTTCAATATTTCAAGCGCACAATTATTGCCGGGAAATTCAGGTTCAGGAAAAGTTGTATCTGAAGTAAAGAAAAAAGCAATGAATCTTGAGGAATATATTGAATTAATGATTACTGATTCTGCAGCAGGTATAGGTTGTCCTGTTATTTCCTCGGTATCAGGTAATGATTTTGCATTGATTGTTACAGAACCTTCTCTTTCTGGTTTTTCGGATATGAAGAAAGCTATTGAAGTAGTAGATCATTTTAAGATGGAAAAAGCGATTATTATCAATAAAAGTGATATTAACAAAAAAATAGTTTCTGACATCAAAAATTATGCTTATGATAATAATATAAAAATAATCGGTGAATTTCCTTATGATAAGGTTTTTGTAAAAGCTATGAATTCTATGATACCAGTTATTGAATTTAGTAAAAAATATAAACCTATTTTTAAATCTCTAAGAGATAAAATAGGTGAGATCATATATGAAAGATAAGTTAAAATTCATCAAAAATAATAATTTTGTAACACTTTGGCTGATTATAGGACTTATAACAGGATTCGCAGCAGTTATTTTTTTCTCTTTAACATATCTGAACCAGAAAATATTATGCAATGTAGGATGTAGAGTTAAGAATGAAATATCATTAATACTCATTTTATTATCACTTTTTGGTATGTTTATCGGAAGTCTGACTTATTATTTTATATCTGAAAAATATGAGAAAAAAATTACAAGGTTACATAAAGACTTAAATTTAACACTTAAATTTCTTGAAGGAGAAGAAAAATATATAATGAGATGCATTATTGAAGATAAAGGAAAAACTACACAATCAAGAATTGTAAAAAAAACGGGTTTGTCAAGAGTAAAAGTATCAAGAGGAATAAATAAATTATGCCGAAAAGGTGCTATATTAAAATCAAGAGAAGGAATGACAAATTCTGTGATTATAGAAAACAATTTAAATAAGGTACTAATTGATTGAATAATTAATAGATATATCATTTATTGATACAAATTTTTAAGAGTTGTTTCATATATTGATACACATAAGATGTTTAAAAAAAATAATTTATGGATGATTGTAATTTTATTATTGTTTGTCTTGTTTTTTTTCGGTTGTGAACAATCTTATAATAATGACCAGGATGAAATAGAAACAATCACAATCAGACAAGAAGGTTCTTTTTCTGAGAAAGAATGCCGAGCAAGAGGCCTGAATGATAAGATTATAATGATCGAATCAAAGTATTGCTCTCATTGCGAAGAAACGCTTCCTGTTTTCTTAAAAGCTTGCCAAGAAGAAAATATTAAACCTATAATTATTGATATAAGCGAAAAAGAACAGATGAAAAAGTTAAATAATTATAGTATCAATGTAGCTTATACTCCTACCTTTATATTTGGATGCGATTATTATGTTGGAGGAAAGACAAAAGAAGAGTATACTGAACTTATAAATAAATTCAAAGAGGAAAAATGAAAGATAAATATAAGAAATTTATAGTATTAGGTATAACTTTGGTTTTTTTAGCTGCTTTTTATGTTATAACTAATAACATATCACCAGACACATTGAAAGAATTGGGCCTTTCTATACCTTTACCTTTATTTACTTTTCTGATTGCATTTGTTGATGGTTTTAATCCATGTAATCTTTTTGTGCTTACATTGCTTTTAAGTCTTATATTATCAGAATCTCACTCAAGAAAAAAGATTTATGCAGTTGGATTCAGCTTTATAGCAGTTATTTTTTTATTTTATTATCTTTTTATGGCTGCATGGCTAAATATATTTAATTATATAGGTTTTATCGACCCTCTAAGAATAGGTATCGCTTTACTGGCAATTATTGCAGGTGTTATCAATTGTAAAGAATATTTTTTTTACAGAAAAGGTATTACTTTAATGATCCAGGATCGTTATGTTGCACCGGTTAAGAAAAAAATAAAACATGTTGCTGACATGATGAAGAAAAGTTCAGTAATGTCTTTGATTGGAGCTTCTGTTGTTCTTGCTATATTTGCTTCATTGGTAGAGTTGCCATGTACTGCTGGTTTCCCTATAATTTATACTGGTATTTTGACAGGAGCTGTTCCTGATGGAGGTTTGCTTTATTATTTATACCTTATACTTTATAATTTCGTATATGTAATACCCTTACTTGTTATTATTACAGTACTGGGTTATACTTTTAAAGGTAAAGCGATAAAGAAAGAAACTATGTCATTGATAAAATTCATCGGAGGAGCGATAATGCTGCTTCTAGGTATTATTTTACTTTTCAATCCTGGTTTGATTGGGATTTAAATTCTTTTGTTTTTTTTATTATTATCCCATATTCTTCAGAAAATTTATTGCAAAGTTCTTTTATTTTATCTTTGTTTTCCTTAATGCCTTTCCAGTCGAGAAGAATCATTGAGGCTTTAGGAATGCTTTTTTCTACTGCTTTTTTTAACATTTCTTCGTCTATATAATCTAAAGCATACTTAGGACATACATGGGAAATATAAGCTTCATCCCTTTCAATTCTTTTAGAAAATTGAGGACAATGATGCAATCCTCCTAAACCGACAGCAACAGGAAGTTCTTTTTCCAGCTCAAAAGTAAAATTCTTAAGCGTTTCTATCAAAGTTTTTGCTATTATATTTCCTGCCTTATCATTATTCCAGCTTTCTTCATTTGATCCTATCTCTATAAAAGCAGAAGGTGTTTTTGTGAAAGGGCCATGATGCGTACATTCAAGAATTACTTCATAACCTGCTTCTTCACTTTCATTAAATCTTTTCATCATCCTGAATGAATCATATATGAATTTTGTCGGACAAACAGATATTTCTCTTTCATTACCTCCATAATCAGCATTATTCCAGTTGCCTTGCGTGTGACAGCTTAGTGAATGTATGTTAGATTTTGATTCATGTTTTGTAGCAAATATGATAATATCAGGAGAGAGATTAGTTTTTTCTTTTATATCATCATCTATTTTTTCACAATAAACGCTGTCTTTTTCTGTAATAAACAAGTATAAATTATTTTTTCCTTTATTGTATAAAAGAATGTCATTGTCATAGAACTTTTTGCTATAAATATTAAAAAAATATTTTAATTTATTGTAAATATTGATTCCTGCTATGTCTTTTTTTGATATTACAATGGCTATATCCATTCATAAGCTCCTTTTTAGCAGTTCGATGTCAAAATCCGAAAATGCTTCTTCCTGATGAAGATCAGTAACTCTCTGGTTGGTTAAATGCAATAAAGGTACAAATGTAGATATAATATCTTCTTTCCTGTCTGAAGGTAATATTTTAGAAAACTTAACTTTGTTATCTTTATCACTCCTGCATTTAGTGGATACTTCTTTAAATACTGTTTGAATAGCAAATTGTATATCTTCTTCATCAAGTTTTACTTCAGTTTTTTTATTATTTTTTTGTGGTTTCCTTGATTTATTGACACTTTTAGTCTCAAGAATATTTTCTAATGCACCTATCAGATCATATACAGAAACTTTTCTTTGTCTCGGTAAAGGAGTTCTAGGATATATTTTATAGTCTTTTTTCTTTTTCTCTTCTAAAACTTGCTGTAATTCATTTTCTTCAAATTCTTCAAATTCTTCAATATCTGAATCTTCAGTCATCAATTTTTCAAGTTCAGCAAGGTCTGTATCGATAAACTTACCTGATTTCAGTCTTAACAGAATGGCTGAAGCCAATATGACTTTTCCGCCTACTTTTAAGTTAGTCTCTTTAATCTCGTGAATCATTTTTATGAACTTTTCAGCCAAAGTACCAAGATTAACATCCCATGGATCCATCTCTTCATTTCTTACAAGTTCATGAATCATAGACTGCCATGTTATATCATTCTCATCCATTAATGTTGTCAAAAGACTATCTTCATCTGCCATATAAGGTTAATTTTTTAGAACATTTATAAAATCTTCTATGATTTACTAATTGAAATTATTAAAAATGAAAATTAAAATTGATCTTAAAAAGATGCAAAAAAGAATGCATAAAATCTCTTCTTACTTTATTTCATCCAGTACAATAATTCTTTCTCTTCTAATTTCTTTTTTTATAAGCTTCAGCATTTCTGGTTTTTTCGTTTCAGATAAAAATATACATAGTAAAGTAATAAGTTTTTTAGCAGGTAACAATAATGCATTAAAAGGTTTTACTGAAAGAGAAATAATACATATGTATGATGTAAAAGCCCTTATAGTTGTTTTGATGATTATTTTTTTCATTCTGGCAACTCAAACTATCATTAGTCTGATTATGCTTAATAAAAAGATTGAAACATCAAAGAGCATTTTCATAAAATCATTTAAACATTTAAAAAATATAAAGTGGATTTTTATTTCAATCATAATTATAATTATAATGTTCTTTAAGCAATCCTTTATCCTTTTCCATAAGATAATTTTCAATAATAATTATTGGATACTTCCTTCAGATTCAATGCTTATTAAAGCTTATCCAGAAACTTTTTTTCTGAAAATGACTATATTGTTTTTTATAATATCTCTTATTATTATAGAAATATTTAAAGTATATTACAAATACCTGTCAGTGAAAGATAAGCTTAAGAAAATCCAAAATCAAAGAGATAAAAAAAATGGAAAATGATATTTATTTTAAAAGCAAGGAAAATGACGAATATTTTATAATAAAACTTAAAGATAACAAAGATATTAAATCTTTAATTAAGATTCGAGATAAGCACAAAGGAAAGATATTAATGGATTCTTCACAGAATAATCCAAGAAAATTTATAGAAAAATCTGTTCCAGATATAATATATGGTTGTGAATTTCATAAAATAAAAGATTTTGGTCATCAATCAAACTCAGGAATTGATCATGTCATGATGAAAATGATGGCTGAAAAAAATATTTCTTATGGATTCTGTATATCTGATATAAAAAGTGCTATAAATAAAGATAATCTCAAAATTATTCCTCGAATTAAACAAAATTACATGCTTGCTAAAAAATACGGTGTTAATTTAATATATTTCAGCGGAAATGAAAAATTTAACGATAATGAAAGAAAATCTATAATAGAAAGTATTACCAAATAATTATTTTTCAAAAGTCATTCCTTGTAAATCTTTTCCTTTCTCTTTGACATATACTTGCTTCTTATTTTCTTCATATTTGAAATATATGGTATTTATAGAACGACATGGATGTTCAACTGCCATATCTGCCAGTTGATTCAGCATCCTTTTAAAATCACCATCCATGTCTTTCACCTCTTTTCCCATTTAAGCTTTGTATAGCTATTTAATATACTAATTTGTATACTTATATATAAATGTTGTGGTGTTTTAGCACAATCACAAAAGTGAGTGACATTGCGAACAATTATTCGACCTCCGGGCAAAATTGATTGAATTTACGCTCCTGTATGTCGTTTTACTCCTTATCTCAAGGTAAAAAACTACTTTAAGACAACATAATCACTTTTTTTATTTTTATTTGCCAACTTTCAACAAAATTTATAAAATGGTAAAATACCTGTTTTTTATGGTAGATAAGAATATAGAAGCGCAAGATAATGATTATAATTATGGATACAATACAAATAATTCCCATTTGGAAATGGAAAATAAGATTCTAAGAGAAACTGTAGGTCAACTTCAAGAAGAGGTCGAAAAGTACCAGGAGCCTGCTTTAATGGTTTGTGAAGTTTCTGAAGTAAGAGGAGAAAATGCAGTTATCAGAGTTCCTAATGGAAATCAGTTTTTTGTAAATATTTCTTCGAATGTGAAGAATCTTAAACCAGGAGAATCAGTACTTTGTGAGCAGAAAAATCTCACAATAGTAAAAAAATCAGGAGCTGCTAAAAAATTTGATGTTGAAAAATACATTATCGAAGAAAAACCTAATGTTAAGTGGAAAGACATAGGAGGCCTTAAAAAATCAGTTCAAGAAGTACATGAAGTGGTGGAAATGCCTTTGACAAAACCTAAACTCTTTACAGATGTAGGAATTGAACCCCCGAAAGGTATTCTTTTACACGGGCCTCCGGGTACAGGTAAAACATTACTTGCAAAAGCAGTTGCTAATGCTACAAATTCAACTTTTCTTGAGATAGTAGGATCTGAACTTGTCCAAAAATTCATTGGTGAAGGTTCAAAGATGATAAAAGAACTGTTCGACATGGCAAGAAAAAAACAACCTACAATTATATTTATAGACGAGCTTGATGCAATAGCAGCTAAAAGAATAGAAGTGGGTACTTCAGGAGAAAGAGAAGTACAGAGAACTTTTATGCAGTTGCTTGCTGAAATTGATGGTTTCGAACCATTGAGTAATGTAAAAATAATAGGATGCACTAACAGAATTGATATTCTAGATCCAGCCATTGTAAGGCCTGGTAGGCTTGATAGATTAATTGAAGTGGAAAAACCTGATGCTGAAGGTATTGAACAGATATTTAAGATTCATTCCAAAAAGATGAAGCTTGATAGTTCTCTGAAGAACTCAAAGAAAAGCTTATTCAAGAAAATGGAAGGTTTTTCAGGTTCTGAGATAAAATCAGTTTGTACAGAAGCAGGTTATTTCGCGATAAGAAATAATAGAACTTCAATAAAAAAATCAGATATTGTGAAAGCTATCGAAAAAGTAAGTAAAGTGGATTCTTCTGAAAAGAATTATCAGACAATGTTCAGTTAATATTTTTTTTATATAGTAATAGGCGACATAAGATCGTTATATTTTTATATTGCTTTGCAGAAAACCCAGAAATTTGGCTAGACTAATTCTGTCAAATTTCGTAATAGTTAGTAAGGAAGCTTAAAATTTATTTTAAACTACGAACGAAGCAAGTCTGTCTCTAATATTTCTTTGAAATGACAATTATACATCATAATTATTTTTTATTTAAACACGGTTTTAAGAAAAGTAGGAGGGCATAAAACCCCTGAAAAAGTCAATTTGTAAAGGCAAATATATTTTATCCGGGCGAATTTGATTGAATTTGCGCTCCTGTAAGTCGTTTTATTCCTTACCATAATTTCAAGCTTTACTTCAAGGCAACATCATTACTCATTTTTTTGCATGTGCTATTTATAAGTTAAATATATAAAAAATTAAATCTATACCCTGATATGCCTATATTTGTTATACAAGAACATAATGCATCACATTTGCATTGGGATTTTAGATTGGAAATTAATGGTGTGCTGAAATCATGGGCAATTCCTAAAAAACCGCCAAAAGAGAAAAATCTGAAGCGTTTAGCGATACAAGTCCCCGATCATGATTTAGATTACGCTGATTTCGAAGGAAATATTGAAGAAGGTTATGGAAAAGGGACTGTAAAAATATGGGATAAAGGGAATTATAAATTAGAAAACATGGAAGAAAATAAAATAGTTATTTTTCTTTATGGTAATAAACTTAATGGAAAGTACATTTTATTGAAAATTAATTATGGAAATAATGAAAAACAAAAGAAAAGAAATTGGTTATTTTTCAGAACAGAATAAAAGTTACAACAGACACACTTACATTAATAAGTGATATTGCGAATCATTATTCATAAAAATGTTTCGACACGCAGTCGAGGAAACTTCTCAGTGGTTTCAACAAGTCGAAACTTTTAATACTGTATAGTCAATTTGTTTCTAGCCTTAAACAAGTTTAAGGGAAGTAGAGGGGTATAAAAAACCTTCGAACAAGTCAATTTGTAAAGGCAAAAATATTTTGTTCGGGCGAATTTGATTAAATTTGCTCTTTTGTAACTCGTTCCACTCCATTAGCAAATTCAAATATCTTTTCAAAGTAATATTATAAATCATCTTATTCTGTGCCTTACAATAAAAACAAATATAAATGAAAACAATATCGGCAGGAATATGAAAAAGATTTTAGTTACTTCAGCATTACCTTATGTAAACAATGTACCTCATTTAGGAAATCTTATGCCGATAATATCAGGAGATGTATATGCAAGATTTAGAAAAATATTGGGAGATGAATGCATATTTATATGTGGTACTGATGATCATGGTACGACTGCTGAGATTAAAGCAATTGAAGAGGGAATAACACCTAAAGAATTAACTGATAAATACTTTAATTTACATAAAAATATATATGACTGGTTCAACTTTGAATTTGAAGGTTTAGGAAGAACGTCTTCTGAAAAAAATAAAGAAATATCTAAGGATATTTTTATAAAACTATATAATAATGGGTTTATCATAGAAAAGGAAATTATACAGATGTGGGATGAAAAAGCAAAAAGGTTCCTTTCAGACAGATTTATAGAAGGAACATGCCCTCATTGTAAATTTGAGAAAGCAAGAGGTGATCAATGTGACAATTGTGGAAAACTTCTTGATGCTATTGAACTTATTAACCCAAAAAGCTCAATAACAGAAACTACACCAATTCAGAAAAAGAGCAAACATTTATTTATAGACTTGGGAAAAATTGAAAATTCTGATGAATTAAATCCTAATTTAACAGAATGGATAGAAAAAAACAAGCAAAAATGGAGTTCAAATGCAATATCTACAACTAATGCTTGGCTTAAAGAAGGATTAAGACCCAGATGTATATCCAGAGATTTGAAATGGGGTATCCCAATACCTGCTGAAGATCTTGGACTTGCTGAAGAATATAAAAATAAAGTTTTTTATAGCTGGTTCGATGCTCCAATAGGGTATATTTCCATTACTGCAGAAGCTAAAGATGATTGGAAAGATTGGTGGAAAAATCCTGAAAAGACAACATTGGTTCAGTTCATGGGTAAAGATAACATCCCATTCCATACAATTCTCTTCCCATCTTTTTGTATAGGTGCTAAAGATAATTATACATTAATGAATGAAATTTCTGTGAATGAATATATTAATTATGAAGGAGGAAAATTTTCTAAATCACGAGGCGTAGGAGTTTTCGGAGATGATGCTAAAAATAGTGGCATACCTGCTGATGTATATAGATACTATTTGATGACAATGCGTCCAGAAAAAGAAGATACTGATTTTGAATGGAATGATTTTCAAGTAAAAGTGAATAAAGAACTGATAGGTAATTTTGGTAATTTGGTAAATCGTACTTTAACATTTATAAAACGATTTTCAGATGGGAAAGTTTGTGATTCTGAAAGTCTAGATGTATATACTAATAATAAAAATTTTGAAGAAATAAAAAATATGCTTTTAGATATAAAACTCAAATCTGCTTTAAAAAAAATATTTACTTTATCTTCAGAAGGCAATGTATTTTTCCAGGAATCCCGGCCATGGGTTAAAGTAAAAGAAAATAAAAAAGAAGCTCAAAAAGATTTAGCAAAATTAGCAAGAAGAGTTAAAGATTTAGCAATATTGATTTATCCTTACATGCCAGACATAAGTAAAAATATTTTCACACAAATGAATCTTGATGATTCCTGGTTAAGTTGGGATAAACTTAATGTCCCATTACCTGAGAATCATTTAATTGGAGAACCAGAAACTTTATTTTCAAAAATGGAAGACGAATTTGTTGAAAAAATGCAACAAAAATATGGTAGTAAAGAAGAAAAATTTTCACTTGACATGAAAATAGCTAAAATAAAAGAAGTCCAGGATCATCCTAAAGCAGATAAACTTCTCGTTCTTAAGATAAATATTGGGAATGAAGAGAGACAGCTTGTAGCAGGTCTTAAGAATTACTATTCAAAAGAAGATTTAAAAGACAAGAAAATAGCGATTATAGCTAATCTTAAACCAGCTAAATTAAGAGGTATTGAAAGTCAAGGAATGCTTATGGCAGGTGTTGAAGAAGATTCAGTGAAACTTCTTGAACCAGTTGGTGAATCAGGAGATTCTATTAATTTTGAAGGACTTGCTAATGAGAGTAAACAGATCACTTATGAAGATTTTAAGAAAATAAATCTTAAGATTAAGGATGGAAGAATCTATTTTGATAGTAAGAAAATGATTACTTCTAAAGATGATGTTAAAGTTGATCTTTTAAAAGGTAAGGTGTTTTGAGAGTTATATTTATAAATCCATTATTTTTTGTGTTTTAATAGATTGAACTTATGCCACGATAGCATAACTGTATCGACGCCGAATCCCTTTGAAAAGGCATTCGATTCCCAAAATAATTTAAAGAAAAAAGAAATTACATTCAAAATAAATTGAACTTATGCCACGATCGCATAACCTGGTATTGCGCTGGCCTTGAGAGCCAGTGGGTTACCCCATTCCCGGTTCGAATCCGGGTCGTGGCGCTCTTTTTTCTTATTTTTTTACGGATTCGAACGAAGTTGTTCAAGCTTGGTTGAACTCAAGGAATTTATAATTCCGAAGATGAATTTAATTCAGTTTCTTTCTTTAGAATAATTTTTAACTAAATCTAATAAATAGTTATGCATTAAACCATTAGATACAATCGCACCATTTATTGGTTGATCATATCTTTGATTATTACCTGAAAAATCAGTTACCTTTCCTCCTGCTTCTTCAACTATAACTTTTACAGCAGCCATATCATGAACTGTATTATTAGGAAATATTGTACCAGTTATATTTCCTGATGCGACCATAACACTTGGTAAAATTATTGAAGATAGTTCTAAAACTTTAACATTTTCTTCCGTTAATTTTGAATGTACTTCAATTAAATCATATTTTGACCTCAAAAAAATATCTAATGATATTAAAATCTTAGATTTATCAGTTTTTTGATTAACTTTTAGAGGTTTATCATTTAAGAAAGCACCTTTTTCATCTTCTGCATAAAAAAGTCTATCTATAAATGGATCATAAACAACACCAACAATAGGTTTTCCTTTATATACTAAAGCTAATGAAAAACACGATATAGGAAGGCTAGCTGAGTAAGGAATTGTACCATCAACAGGATCACATACCCATTTATAATCACTATCTTGATTATCTGAAGATTCCTCTTCCCCAATTACATTATGTAAAGGATATGTTTCTTCAACTTTTTTAAGAAGTAATTTGTTAACAGCAATATCAACTTCTGTTACTGGAGAAGTATCTTCCTTATATTCAGCAGTTATTAATTGAAAATTATCTTTTATTAATTTCCCTGCTTGTTTTGCAATATCATAACAAAATTCTTTGTAATTCATAGTTAGTTTCAAATTCTTTAATTTATAAAACTTCTCCTCACTTAATCCTTTCTTTTAATCTCTCTTCAAAGGAATCATCTTTTTCAGAAAATTTAGGAGGAATAACAGAGATGTTTTGTTCAGAATCTTCAAACTCATTCATAGTATAACTTCCATCTTTTCTTTTAAATATTCTAGATTTCATTTATACTCTTTTCAAATCATACTCAAGGATTTTTTCTTTCTCCTTGAACATATTCTCAATCTTTGAATAATATTCTTCAAGTTCTTCGTACTTCTTACCAACTAAGAATAAAGAAAAAGTTCCGCCACCAAGATAAGACACAGAAATTATATCTTTATTTAGATTTTCTACCTCAGATAATAAATTTTTTATTATCTCTACACCATCAGGTTCATAACATTCTATACTTATTTTAGATTTAATACTAACTTCAGGTGGTTTGAATCTTTGCTTAATGGATTCTTCTAAAGAATCATGTAATTTTTTTTCTAGCCCAAATTTTTTTAAGTCAAAGTTGCCTGCTATATAATTTACAAAAGATTCATATAAATATTCATAATACTTAGATGATATTGCAAATAATTTGTCATATAATTTTTTTGCATCCATCTTTGCTTCTTTGGCTACAAGTTCAATAATTTTTTCAGCTTTCTGCTCTTGTTTTATAGTATCAAGTTTTTCTCTTCTTTGATTTTCATTAACCCTTCTTAAAGAAACATCTATGTGTTTTTTTACTGAGTCTACCCTCAAAACTTTACACACTATAACCTTATTTACTTTTACATAATCATTAATGTTCCTTATCCTTCCCGGAGAAACTTCTGAAATGTGAAGCATAGCACTAAGACCAGGATACTCATTTAATGTAACAAATACACTATGATAGTGGATTTTTGTTACAGTACAAACCACTATTTCTGATTCCTGAGGGAAACCCTCTTTCTTAAAGAACATTTTAAATTATAAGAATAATCAATCTTCTTTGATTATTTTAGCTAAAATTTTTGCCTTTCCACCAGTAGGTTTAGCTACTTCTTCGCCACATATAAGGCATTTAACAGGAGTTGAAGCATTCATGTAAATGACTTGCTCTTTTTTACAATTTTCACATCTTATCTTAACAAAACTTGCCATTTTATACTAACTCGAATTTTTTAGCCCTGAAACCTGAAGATTTCTGGGATTTCTTTTTACATTCTTGACATTCATACCTTAGATCAATTTTTCTTGAAAGTTTCTTGTTCATAAGCTTTCTTTTTTTAATAGGAGGCATTGAATATTTTCCTAAGTTACCCATTCCTGCAGTAAGACCTCTTTTTTTGGTCCTTTGTCCCGAATATCTTGACAATGGTTTAGCACTACTTCTAGTTTTTGCTTTCGCTTGTTCAACTTTATTTTCAGTATGCTTACCACACTTTGGGCAAAACCTGTTTATTCTTTTAGGTATCTTCATATTAATCGGAAAAAAGACACCCTTTATAAATTTAATCATGCCCCTTTCAGTAAAACAAAATAAATATACATTAGATATATTCCATCTTTTTTTTAAAAATCATAACATTTATATACTAGTTATTCCAAATGTATTAACATAACTGTTAATCAGTTGTGAGGTGTTTGTAAAATGAAATCAAGAAAAAATAAAGTTTTGGTTGTTGATGACGAACCACACATAGTGAATCTGATTCGATTAACTCTTTCAGGAGATAAATACGAGGTTTATAGCGCATATTCGGGTCTAGAAGCTATTAAATTAGCTAAGCAAATCAAGCCAAGTTTAATAATATTAGATTTAATGATGCCAAATGTTGATGGATACCAAGTTTGTGAAGAAATCAGAAAAGATAAAAGCACTACAGAAACCCCTATAATGATATTGTCAGCAAAAAGCCAGCTTGTTGATAAATTTAAATCAATAAATGTAGGAGCTGATGATTACATGGTAAAACCTTTTGATCCTGATGAGCTTGTAAAAAGAGTAAAAGTTAATTTGAGCTAGATATCCACTTTGTTTTCATATAAACAGGATTACTTAAGTGAGAATCTATGCTGAAAATAATCCTGTGTGTGTTTTGAAAAGGCGTTTTTAAAGAAAAATTAAGATATTTAGTTTTGTTTTTACCAACAAATATCCTTTCAACCCTTTTAGAATACTCAGGACTGTTTTTAGTTTCAAGATTAGCTATTATAATAAATTCTGCTTCAGAACCAAGATTTCTGAGAGTCATATTCACAAGATAATATGGTTCAGAATATTTAGGAGTGACTTTAACAAAATCAAAAGAAGGTTTTATTAAGGTATCAGGATTAGATGAATAAACATTCGCTTTTTCATCTTTAAAATCAACAGGAACCTCACCTAATGAAAAACCACTGCCTGTTGGCTCATAATAATAATATTTTTCACCCATATAATAAAAATAAGCCCCTTCACCTTTAGTTTTAACACCAATTCCAATATGGCTATCAAATTCAATAAAAACAGTTTGATATCCTAAAGAATTAAATATTCTCGAAGCAAGTATTGCACTATCTTCACAATCACCTTTTGCATCATATAACATCTCAAGAGGAAATTTAGGATAATTATCAGACTCATTTTCCCCATTTATAGATTGTACAAAAGACATAACATAATCAATTTTCTCAATATCTTCGTCACTACTTTTTATATAATGTATAAAACCATCCAACGAATCTTCAACCACGGGTTGCATATTTACATAGTAAGAATAATCCTGATTAAGGTTTCTATCTAAAG